>CAZSED010000046.1:0-5734 GCA_964605885.1 uncultured Dehalococcoidales bacterium | reverse complement strand
GAGGGAGGATTTCATTCCACCCCGCTGCTGGCCGGCAGGGTGCTGCGTGATTGGACCGACTGGACAGCGAATACGCTGTGGTCGCTGTAGATAAATTGAGTGCATAGCAACAGGAGAAGGAGAGAATGGAAGAACCAATCAGGGTGCTGATTGCGGACGACAACGAGGTTGTCAGGGAGGGACTGAAGAGCATCTTCGATGTCCATAAGGATATCGAGGTGGTCGGACAGGCGGTGGATGGGCTGGACGCAGTGGAGAAGGCTGAAAAACTACAGCCTGACGTGATACTGATGGACGGCCAGATGCCGCGCATGGACGGCCCCGAGGCCATACGGCGTATCAAGAAGATAATGCCGGATGTTAAGATTCTGTTCCTGACGGTCTACGGCGATTACGCCGGTGATGCACTGGTGGCCGGAGCAAGCTGGTACCTGACCAAAGACTGCCGGCGCCAGGACCTGCTGGAAGCCATCAGGGCGTTGGCGCAGAGCGCACGCCTTAAGGCCAAGCAGATACGCTGATACATACCGCTGTTTAAATGACTGCAAAGGCCCCGACTAATATCGGGGCCTTGATTTTTATCCGGCTAAAGAATTTTAAACTGCAGCACGTCCACTATACCCTTGTCAGTCAGGCGCAGCTCGGGTATGACCGGCAGTGCGATGAATGATAGCAGGGCAAAGGGCGCCGGCGGGAGGTTGCCCAGCCCAGCAGCCACCCGCTCAAGCTCGTCAAACCTGGCGGAAACATCCTCGGCCGGCCCGGCCGCCAGCAGGCCGCAGACCGGCAAGGCCAGCCTGGCCACGGGTTTGCCCTCCCGGCATACCACCAGGCCGCCGTTCATCTCCCTGATGGCCTGTACGGCTGCGTAAATGTCCTCGTCGCTGGAGCCCACCGCTACAATATTATGCGAATCGTGGGCGATAGTAGAAGCTATGGCGCCGCTCTTGATGCCGAAGCCGTTAACGACGCCGATGCCAATGTTGCCGCTGGCCTTATGCCGTTCCACGACCACGGCCTTGAGCAGGTCACGCGCTGTGTCCGTCTGAAAGATGCCCTGCGCTATCCTGACCATGAGCTTCCTGGTAACTATCTGGCCGGGCACGATGCCGATCACAGGGAACTCATCCGTGGCGATGTTCAGGGCCAGCGCTCCCGGGCGAAAGGGCTTGACCCTGACGGTATGCATAAGACCTGAGGGCGTCTTTTCCTGCGCGGAGCCCAGGTATTGCCCTCCCTTTGCAGCCAGCATGCCATCATAAAAGACCATATCGATATCAAGTTTCTGCAGGTCTGAGAGGGTGACCAGGTTGGCGCGGGCGCCCGGGGCGATGCGGCCCAGGTCGTGCAGCCTGAAATATTCAGAAGGGTTGATGGTGACAAGCTGTATGGCGCGGATGGGGTCCAGGCCCAGTTTGATGGCCTTGCGCACCACCGCGTCCACGTCACCGTCCTCGAGCAGGTCCGAACAGCTGCGGTCGTCTACCACGAACATGCAGCGGTGCCAGGTCTTTTCAGTGACAAGTGGCAGCAGCGTGGCCAGGTTCTTCTCCGACGTTCCTTCCCTGATCATCAGGGTAAAACCGCGTGCCAGCTTCTCCCTGCCTTCCTCCAGCCCGGTGGTCTCATGATCGGAGTAGATGCCTGCTGCGATGTAAGCGTTCAACTGCCTGCCGGTCAGGCCCGGAGCGTGGCCCGATATTACATATCCCCGGGCAGCCTCTATCTCGTCCATTACCGGTTTGAAGCCGTTGATGACGCCCGGGTAGTTCATCATCTCGCCCAGGCCGATATTACCCGGCCACTTCAGCAGCCCCTTTATGTCGCGGGCATCGATGGAGGCTCCGGCCGTCTCCATGTCCGTGGCGGGCACGCAGGAGGCGGCCTGGAAGTAAAAGTCCAGGGGCAGGTCCTTTGCGCAGTGCAGCACAAAACGTATACCGTCCAGTCCCGCAACATTGGTGATCTCGTGCAGGTCCGTTGATATGGATGTCGTGCCGTGCGGCACCACCGCCCGCGCGTACTGCGCAGGATGCAGCATGGAGCTCTCGATGTGTATGTGGCCGTTGATGAACCCGGGCGCCAGGTAAGCGCCCTTTAAATCGATTATCTGGCCGGCCTGGTCGTAATTGCCGATTCCGGCGATGTATCCGCTGTAGACGGCCACGTCGCCTTTCTCTATGCTGCTGGTGAAGACGTTTATAATGGAGGCGTTCTTGAGTACCAGGTCAGCCGGTTTGTCGCCGCGCGCTACCGCTATCAGGTCTTGAAGCTTCATAACCTACCTCCATACCTAAAATCAGCCAGTCCGGGACTGATCCAATCATTCAATGTAACAGATATCGGTCAGGTTGCGGTACTTTTCGTTCCAGTCTATGCCGTATCCAACTATAAACTTGTCCGGCACCTGGAAGCCGAGATAATCGATCTTCACAGGGACCTTGCGCCTGGCGGGCTTCTCGGTGAGCGCACACAGCCGCAGGGAAGCGGGCCTTTCCCGGGTAAGCAAGTCCAACAGGAAGGCCGTGGTGCGGCCGGTATCGATGATATCCTCGACTATGATGACGTGGCGGTCCTTCACCGGCCTGGAAAGGCGCGTCAGCACTTCAATCTTTCCCGATGAATTTGTTCCGCTGCCGTAACTGGAAAGCTGTATAAAGTCGATCTCCAGCGGGAAGTCCAGCAGGCGCACCAGGTCGGCCATAAAAACGAATGACCCCTTGAGAATGCCGATGAGCAGCGGGTCCTTGCCCTGGTAGTCCCTGGTCAGGTCGGCCGCCAGCCTGGCAAGGGCTTTCTGAATTTCCTCACGCCTGAAAAGGACCTTGATCTCGGCGGGCATGCCAAGGATTATAGCTGCAGCAAGGTGAGTTGTAAATGCGGCTGCGATAGCTCAGCGGCGGGTGGTCAGCTTTTTGACCGCCAGGTTCAGCCCGTCCAGCGTCAGGTCATACATGGGGAAGAGCTTTCCAATTAGCTGAACCGTGGGGTAGGCACGCAGCGCCGACCTTTCCGGGTTGAGCCAGACGGTGTGCGTGAAGTGTGACTTGAACTGTTTGAGCCTGTCAATGCCTGCCATCTTCTGGTAGCCGTGATAATAAAGGTCGCCGTACTGGTCCATCAACTCGGAATAGGCCATGCAGGCATCGCCGACGAAGATGACCTTGTAGTCTGGCTCCAGCACCTTGAGCAGGTGCTCGATCGGCTCGCCATTGCGCTGCTGGATATCAGGATAAAGCACATCGTACGGGCAGTTGTGGAAATAGTAATATTTGAAGGCCCTGAAATGGCTCAGCGAGTTGGCGGCCGAGAAAAGCTGGCTGCACAGGTCGGCATATGGCTCCATGGAGCCGCCGGCGTCCATGATCAGCAGCAGCTTGACCGTGTTCTTGCGCGGCCGCTTCCATTTAAACTCCAGCTCGCCGGCATTCTTACAGGTGGCATCGATCGTCCTGTCAAGGTCAAGCTCATCCTCCGGGCCCACACGGTTTAGCTGTCGAAGCTGCTTGAGCGCCACCTTCATCTGGCGCACATCCAGGGTTACATCGCTGCGGTAATTGCGGAAGTATCTGGCCTCGGCCATGCGGACGGCGCTGCGCATGCCGCCAGGGCCGCCTATCAGGAAACCCTGGGGATTGTAGCCGCTGTAACCGAAGGGCGAGACGCCGCCCGTGCCTATCCAGTAGTTGCCCTCGTCATGCCTTTCCTTCTGCTCCTGAAGGCGCTTTTTGATCTCCCTGATTAGCTCCTCCAGGTCCATTTTCTGAATGGCGGCAATTTCTTCGGGCGAAAGCTGGGGCCTGTTCTTGGGATCGGTCAGCCAGCTCAGCAGCTCCTCGGTCAGCTCAATTGGCGGTGCAATGCCGTTGAAATACTGCTGGAAGGCTACGTCGTACTGGTCGAAGTGGGTCTCGCTCTTGACCAGTATGGCACGGGCCAGATAGTAGAAGTCATTGATGTTATTGATCAGGCGCTTTTCCAGTGCCTCCATCAGTATCATCCACTCGGTGATGGAAACCGGCACTTTCAGCTCCCTCAGCGTATAGTAAAAGTTGGTGAACATGGAAGTCTACCGGCCGGGCTCAATTTCCGTATACGTTATAACCGCGGGTCCCCGGCTTTTTCCTGACATGGTGGCTGACGTAGTAATCCACGTCCGTCTCCTTCTTGATGAGCGTGCCCAGGAAAGGTATCTCGCCCTCCTTGATTTTTCCGTCCAGGCCGCTGGCCATCAGCGCCTGTATCCAGTCGATCAGCTCGCTGGTTGAGGGCTTTTTACGGAAGTCGTCGATCTTGCGCAGGGTGTAGAAGGAATCCAGTGCATCTTTAAGCAATGCGCTCTTGATAGATGGATAGTGAACCTTGACGATCTCCTCCATCAGCTCCGGGTCGGGGAAGTCGATGTAATGGAAGATGCAGCGGCGCAGGAAGGCATCCGGCAGCTCCTTCTCATTGTTGCTGGTGATGATGCAGATGGGCCGGTGCACGGCGGCGATGGTCTCGTTGGTCTCGGGTATGAAGAAGCTCATCTCGTCCAGCTCATTGAGCAGGTCATTGGGGAACTCCAGGTCGGCCTTGTCCACCTCGTCGATGAGCAGGACCACCTGCTCCGGTGCTGTGAAGGCCTGTCCCAGCTTGCCAAGCTTGATATAGTGCTTGATGTTGGATACGTCCTTGTCGCCGAAGCGGCTGTCGTTAAGCCGCTGAACGGTATCGTATACGTACAGGCCTTCGGCTGCCTTGGTGGTCGACTTGATGTTCCAGGTGACGAGCTTCTTGCCCAGAGACGTGGCAATGCTGTGTGCCAGCAGGGTCTTGCCGGTGCCCGGCTCTCCCCTGACCAGTAACGGCCTCTGCAGGACGATAGATACGTTCACGGCATTCTTAAGCGCTTCAGATATTACGTAATCGCTCGAACCGCTGAACTGGTCAAATTTCTTTTGTGGCATGGCCTTTCCTCCGGGCTCAGGGGTTAACATTCAGGCCTGTAAGATGGTTTTGATCTCAAGACAAAATGTTATATCCTGAACATTTTCTGCAGGAAATTGTAGATTATGAAGGGATTAAAAGCAAATACTGTATACGCTCAGGCCGGTAGCTGGTCAGGCGGCACTATCTGCGAGGTGGGGATGTCCACCTCCGGCATACCGTCGGTGTAGTGCGGCGTGGGCGGCTTGAGTGGCTGCTTGGGGCCGTAATTTCTCTCTTCGTTGATGGTATCCAGCAGGCTGTAAACTACCTCCACCGCGCCTTTGTGCATGCCTTTGTGTCCCTGCGGAAGCTTGCAGATGTGCAGCTCCCACTCGTTATAAGTCTCACGAGTCCAGGTGACGGTCCTGCCGCCCGCCAGGGCGGCGCTCTTTTTATCACCGGGAGTCACTATGATGGGCCTGATGCTGGTGTTCTTCCATTGTGTTACAACTGTGCGCAGGAGTTTTTTGGTAGAAAAGCCGCATTGCTCGGCGCTGGACTGCCTCTCTGCCGAAGAATCAACCGTCTCCACGTCGGGGGCGGGCAGGCTCTTTTTCTCTGATACCGGGCCTACCTCGGGCAGTATGGCATCGGTAGGAAGCTCCCTGCCCTGTGACAGCTCCTCTTCATACTTCTGGAGCAGCTCGCCGAATTTTTCCATGAGCTGCTCGCGCGTGCCCTGCGGCGGCTTTTTCAGGCCGTCGCCTATCATGACCACGGTGGTCTGGGGCGGGGGCATTGCAGCGGGTGGTGGTTGCAAAGG
>CAZSED010000045.1:0-5938 GCA_964605885.1 uncultured Dehalococcoidales bacterium | reverse complement strand
CCGTTCAGCCTCTGCAGGCGGAGTTTAAACGGGCCAGCCGGTTAAATCTTAGTCAATCCCTACCGGCGTCGGGACCGCTGCACCCCGGCATTTCGTCGCTCAATCCCAACCCGCCGGGACGGGGCCGGGTTGAACGTGCCGCCTAGTTAGGCAGCAACTGGAACTGCTTCGTTGGCAGTTGTGTTTTTGCCACCTGATTAGCGAGGTTGATGGCGCCTCGGCCTGCCACACTGTAGGCCCTTCCCTGTCGAAGCCACGCGCCCCCACGATATCCAGTTTTTAACGTACTCTGCCGGCCCTTGTCTTGAGGGCCCGCTCAACTATACGCTCGGTCTCACGCCGGGCGATGGCATCACGCTTATCGAACTGCTTCTTGCCCCTGCCCACGCCCAGCTCCAGCTTCGCAATGCCATTCTTAATATATATCCGCAACGGCACCAGAGTCAAACCTTTCTGGCTGGCCATTTCTTCCAGAACCCCTATCTGGCCGCGGTGCATCAGCAGCTTGCGCCTGCGGTGGGGATCGTGCGTGTTGAACCCTCCGGCCTGGTAGGCGGAGACATGCGAGTTGTGCAGCCACAGCTCGCCCTTCTCCACCCGGGCATAGGCGTCCTTGATATTGACCTGGCCCATCCTGATGGACTTGATCTCCGAGCCTTTCAGCGCCATGCCCGCCTCGTAGGTTTCCAGTATATGGTAATCGTGGAGGGCCCTTCTATTCATTGTGATCGTCTTGATATTGTCCATATGTGTGTTAAAATTCTATCACTGCACCCACCATAAATACATACCCAAGGGAGGCTGGTAATGTCGGGATTTCGTGGAAAAATGTGGCTCATTATAGCAGGATTCCTCGTTTTAAGCCTTCTTGCCGGCGCTGTCTTCCTCTCCATCAGGCTGTCGCAGCTTCAGCCCGTGGAAATCTCGCTGGACAGCCAGGGAAAGGCCGATGTCGGAAGCAGCGTCTATATCGGAGGAGCGGTGGCCAGGCCCGGCATCTACCAGCTCAGGAGCGACGACACGCTGAGCAAACTCATCACCTCGGCAGGCATGTGCGACGGTGCGGACGCAGAACATGTAACCATCAATGTTCCCAGCAAGGCCAAAACAGCCAAGGTGCAGAAAGTCAATCTTAACCGCGCCGAGCTGTGGCTGCTGCAGGCGCTTCCTGGCATTGGGGAGGGCAAGGCGGCCCTGATAGTTGACTACCGGACCAAAAATGGCCCGCTGCACAGCGTGGACGACCTGCTCAAGATCCAGGGCTTCGGCCCGTCAATCGTAGACAAGGTGCGTGATTACGCAACAGTGGTGGACTAGTTACCTATGCCGCTGCTTTACCTGAGCATAGCCTGGGTGGCCGGCGACCTGGCCGGCGCCGCACTGGCGTTGCCTTTGTGGTCGCTGGCGCTACCTTTGCCTCTTTTCATATCAGCCTTCTTTCTACGCCGCCACAGGACTGCGCTCATACTTTGCGGCCTTTGCCTGCTGGCATTCATGGGAGGCGCAATGCGCTACCTCGCTTCCATACCTCCGCTGGACAGCACGCAGATCGCTTTCTATAACGGCAAAGGTAATGTGGAGATTGAGGGCACGGTCAGCGGCCCGCCCGAAATCCAGCACGCTTCCCTGGCATTCCGCTTCTCGCCGCACAAAATCACCGCTGGCGAAACTTCCAACGCAGTTAAGGGGGATGTGCTGGTCCGCCTGCCCTTCTACAGCAAGCCCGGTTACGGCGATACATTACGGCTGACAGGCAGGCTGGAGACGCCGGCCAAATTCAATGATTTCGACTACCGCAGCTACCTGGAAAACCAGGGCATCTACTCCGTGATGAACTATCCCGCCGAGACAACGCTGGCCACAGGCGGCGGCTTCCCTCTGATGGCCTGGATATATACGCTGCGGGACAGGCTGGCAGAGGGCCTGGCTTCCTGCCTGCCCGAGCCGCAGGGCTCGCTGGCGCAGGCTGTGCTGCTGGGCCTGCGCGGCAACCTGCCGGAGCCGCTGGTGCAGTCCTTTTACGCCACCGGCACAACCCACCTGATAGCTATATCAGGCCTCAACCTGACCATCATACTGGGCATGGTCTTGACCGCGGCGGTGTGGCTCTTCGGCCGACAAAACAGGCTTTATATCTGGCTGTCACTGGCCTTTATCTGGCTGTACACGCTTGTGACAGGCCTGCCGGCCACCATGGTAAGGTCGGCAATCATGGGCAGCAGCTTCCTGCTGGCCGAGCTGCTGGGCAGGCAGCGCAACGGGCTGGCCGCGCTGTCACTGGCCAGCGCCCTGATGGTGGCCGCTGATCCCCGCGTGCTGTGGGACGCCAGCTTCCAACTGAGCTTCCTCTCCATGCTGGGCCTTATTCTGATAGCGCCGCTGCTGATCAAAATGGTCGGGCCTGCGCAGGCCGAATCCGGCAAAGCCGCGGCCACGTTGAAAAGCCTGATCAGCATAAGCTTTGGCACTACGCTGGCCGCCGTTATAGCCACCTGGCCCGTGACCGCACTGGACTTTCACTCATTCTCCCTGGTCACAGTTCCCGCCACCTTCTTCGCCATGCCTTCTTTCCCGCCCATCATGGTGACCTCCCTGCTAACTTCCATTGCCGGGCTCCTCTGGCATCCGCTGGGGGTGTTTTTCGGCTGGGTGGCCTGGGTATTTTTGACCTATTTCATACTGGTCGTGCAGTTGTTTGCCGCCATCCCCTCAACCTATATCCAGGATATAAACATTCAGCCCTGGCAGGCCGGCCTGTATTACCTGTTGCTGGCCTCTGCACTTCTATGCGCCAGACATAGCGGCCCTGTCTTAGAGTTCATCAAATCGCTGCGGAGCAGGTTGCACGATCTATGGCGCTCAGCATCGGGCATCCGCTTTACGCCATACATTTACTGGGTGATATCGTGCATGGCAGTAGCCAACATACTGGTCTGGACAGCCGTTGCGTGGTTGCCGGACGGCAAGCTGCACGTCACGGTGCTGGACGTGGGGCAGGGTGAATCCATCCTGGTAAGGACGCCTAATGGCCAGAATATTTTGATAGATTCAGGCCCGGATCCCAACGCCGCATGCAGCCGGCTGGGCGGACATCTTCCCTTCTGGGACAAAAATATCGATATGCTCATCCTGACCCAGCTCCAGTCAGACCATATATCCGGATCGCTCGAGCTGATGAAAAAATATCATATCAACATGCTCGCGACCTCCTGCGTGTCCAGTAACTCAGGCCTGCCCCGAGAAATTTTCAGTGCAGCGGATAATATGCAAACCAGACAGGTGACCCTCGAGCAGGGCCAGCTTTTAAATATAGGTTGCGGCATACGTCTGGACGTGCTCAATCCTCCGCCCGGCCTGTTTGCCGGGACATCCGACGATGCCAACAACAACTCGCTGGTGCTGAGGCTGGTCTGTGACAACGTCAGTTTCCTGCTCACCTCGGATATAGGCACTGAGGCCGAGCGATACCTTATAGAGAACCGGGCTGACCTCCAATCAGATGTGCTGAAGGTGGCGCACCATGGCAGCAAAGGCTCATCGTCCGAAGAGTTTCTGGCGATAGCACATCCGGCGGCGGCCGTGATTTCGGCCGGGGCGTTAAACAGGTTCGGCCATCCCAACCCGGAGGCGCTGGAGCGACTGGCCGATATCGTGGCAAGCGACAGGGTGTTCGTGACGTCCGTCAGCGGCGACATAGAATTCATCACCGACGGACAAAAGCTCTGGTGCAAAGTGGAAAGGGCGGTTAAATAGAATCACAGTAAGCTTTAATCCCTAAATTCGAGTATAATTGCATTAAACGTAAAATTAGTGTTGTATCAGCATTTTAAATAATATGCTGCGCTACTTGTCAGGAGGATGTTTTAATGAATGACAGGGTTGCCATATTCATAGACGGCAGCAATTTATACCACTCTTTAAAGAATAATTTTAAACGGGTCGATTTAAACTTTGCAGAATTTACCACGAAGCTGGTGGGACAGCGCCACCTGATCAGGACCTATTACTACAATATATTGCAGGAATCAACGCAGAGGGTAGAAGGAGCGCGCGAGCAGCAGGATTTCCTGGAGACTCTGCGCAAGACACCCTATCTGGAGCTGAGGCTGGGCAAGACCAAGCTGTCGGGGGGCATACCGGTGGAGCGGGGCATTGACGTTATGCTGGCCACCGACCTGCTCTACTTTGCGGCCAATAATTCCTACGATATAGCCATACTTGTAAGCGGCGATTCTGACTTCAGTTACACGCTGGGAGTTGTGAAAAACCTGGGCAAGCACGTGGAGGTGGCCTATTTTGAAAATGCCGCCGCCCGCGACCTGATCAACAACGCCGATTTCCTGCACCAGCTCGACGCCAAATTCTTTACCGGGCTGTGGAATTCGAAACAGCGGAAATATACCAGGAGGCGCAGGCAGCCGCACTACAGGCAGGCGGCGATGCCGGTCACGTCAGCTCCGACAGCGTCCGAAACTCCGGCTCCGGTGCAAGATCAATCCGGCAATTCCGGCATTCCTCTTTTACCTGCTTAAGCGAGACCTCGTCACCTGAGACGCTGAATAGCCGAACGCTCTGGCCGTCGGCGACAGCTATATAGGCGGCTTCCCTGGAACCGTTGAAGGCCAGCAGGTCCTCCGTATCTGCCCAAAACAGCGTCGTCTTCACCAGCGGCGCCAGCTTGAGACGGCCCAGCGTCACTGAAGATTCGAACCTGAGCATCCTGGCTTCCATAATTATCCTGAAAGCACCTTCCTGGCCTTTTGTACCGGCGAGGAGCATAAGTAAGCCAGGCAGGGAACGACGACCCTGAACGGGTAGAGCCTGAACTTGCCCTGCAGCAGGCCCTCCAGAATCAGGTCTTCCTCAAAGCATGGCTCCAGTTTTATATCCGCCCCAAAACGGCTGTTGAGAAACAGGCTGACAGGTATCAGCAGGCCTGCCAGCATACCCGTGTAATAGTCGTCTCCCAGGCTGACCCTGAGATCCGATTCAATGCCGCAAACAGTGACTCGTTTGGAAAGCTGTTTGAACAGCGTCCAGGTGCGGCTCCACAGGCCCTTTATCTGTACCAATCTGGAAATTCGCCATAGCGTGGAAGGAGCACCGGAATCCGGCCTTTCTTTTCCCTGTTTGCCGCCTTTACCTTTTCCTGCTCTTGACTCCCAACATATGAAATACAGATACCTGAACCTGAACTTAACATCAATACGGCCGTGGGCAACGGCCATGATCTGAATATCCAGGGGCAACACAAGCAAAAACAGGACCAATAATAGTATTGCCAGAATTACGATAATCGGAACCAAGGTGAACTATTCCTTTTTCTTTTCTCCCCACTTATCGGCGATTTTTTCAACCACACCCGGCACCTGTTCACCCAGCTTTTCAATGGCTGCAGCTACGCTGCTCTTGATCGGCTCAATGCGCACGCCTTCCTTGTCAATGACGATAATGGCAATGGGGCGCATCCCTCCCGCACCCCCGGTGCCTCCCGTACCTACTTTACCTGCCTCTGCGGGCTGCTTGGAATCGCCTTTACCGCCGCCGGCCGCACCGAAGCCAAAGCCCATGCTGAGCAGCGGGATGAGAGTTGTATCGCCTACAGTGATCGGCTCCCCTACAACGGTTTTGCTGCTGAGCACTTTCTCAATCTGGCTCAGCGTGGTCTTAACCATATTTTCAATATCTTCCATTGTTGTCCCCCATATACGAGCTCAGGTTTACATGTATTGTACAGTAACGTTGCGCCTGTGTTAAATAGTGCCTTCCTACCTGATTTAATAGAAATTTCACTTTTTTAATCCGTTCTTTATGACTTTGTAACTCGCAGCTACTTATAATCAATCAAATGTGTGCCTCAACTATTTGTAGCGTGATCATGAAACGGGCTACTATTAAATTGATTCAGAGTAACGCTACAGAAATTGAGGTGAACTGA
>CAZSED010000044.1:0-6709 GCA_964605885.1 uncultured Dehalococcoidales bacterium | reverse complement strand
CAAGAAACTGTAA
Organism: uncultured Dehalococcoidales bacterium; assembly: GCA_964605885.1. Lineage (GTDB taxonomy): Bacteria > Chloroflexota > Dehalococcoidia > GIF9 > UBA5629 > CAZSED01. The sequence continues at coordinate 6,696 of CAZSED010000044.1, read as the reverse complement.
TTTTATAAATTCGCAATGGTAACTGGTCCTCGACTGAGGATTCCCATACACCTGCCAATTATAACCTGCACATGTCGGGCAGGCACTCATATAGGCGCATTTATCACATTTAGTTTCTACTCTTTCCCCTATGGATCCCACCCCTGAAAATATTTTATTAGTGCAAAAACGAGAGAAACGATGGCAGGGTAGCACCCTTCCATCAGAGTCATATGCCCGCATCGTCTTTCCCGAACCACACCAACTATGTTCAGGGTCTTGCTGTTTAATAAACAATTGAATCGGCAGCGTCAGTAAATTCGGTACTGGCAAATCGGGATTATTAACATAGTGCTGGACAAGCATCTCTAGCTGTTCAGCAAACTGGCGCAAACAGCCGCTCTTGTGTTTTCCATCCCCCCAGACCGGTTCATAGACCACATTGGCTGATACAGTCAACCCCATTGATTCAATATTCAAAATTCCTTCGTATATGGACTCGACGGTATCAGGGCCTATAGTCATCTTCACACCCTGCTCAGGGTAAAGATGCCTGTAAAAAGGAACGTGGCGCATCACAGCGTCATAAGAGCCGCAGCGATACCTGTCATGTGAACTCTTGGTCCCATCAAGACTTGTCCCAAGAATGACCCAATCATGGTTGTTCTCAAGCCATAATTTGATCTTATCATCCAGCAAAGTAAGATTGGAACAAATAAAGAACCAAAATTTTTTCTGCCACCTTGATGAGTTTCTTACACCGTATTCAACAATTTCCTTCACGTTTTCAAAGCAGGTGAAGGGTTCTCCCCCTGCAAGGTCAATCTGATATTCAACGAATTGGCTATCCGCGCTCATTTCTTTATCCAATATGTCTTTAGCTATCTGAACAGGCATAATGATTGGTCCTTTGTCAATTTCAAAACAATAAGCACAATGCAAATTACATTGTTCAGTAATCATCAGTTGTAGATTAAAAGGCACTTTTCAATGCGTAGACATACCTTTAACCCATCGGGGCTTTTATACCGTTGAAGGCTTTGCGGAGATCACCAGATAGTTACTGTTATCCTGCTTTAGATGTATCTTTACAGGTGTGACAGCCAGTGCATTCATCTTTACAAGTACCGGAACATTCAGTACAACCCCGAACTTCCTCATCCTCTTTTGCTTTCAATGTCCCCAGGAGTTCTGCAATAATTTTTTGTGCTTCCGCAAGATGATCCATTTGTTGCCTTGATAACTTTAATGCCGCCATTTACCCCTCCTTATGCGCGTTATATGGAACACTTTTCCAACCAATCAATAACAAACGCACACTTATTTTCTTGTCGTAGAAGCAACCCGATCAAGCCCCACACGTTGTTGATGATTGTATACGTATTATTGAGAATTTGTCAAATGGCTTTGTTTAAATAGTAATAGCTGGCCTGTGGCCAATTATTTATGCACAAATCGTCTATGCTAAAAACAAGTTGCCTGTTAGAGCCAAGACAATCTATTTCGGCCCGGCCAGTCGTGTAAGCCTGAAAAGCCAGGGTGCGCCAATTGCCACCCAGCCGCCGACCAGCGCATAGCGCAAGAAGCGGCAGGCGGCGCCGGCCGCCGTTCCGTCCGGCGGGAAAACAGCCTTGAGGCCGATATAGATGGCCAGCATCACAACCATCCCCAGCAGGAAGCGCAGCAGGCGCTTCCACCAGGTCCCGCCTGCGCTGAAGGAAACGTAGCGCACGGTGAAAATCAGGCCCAGGCCCACGCCGAACAGCGTGCCGGAGTTGGTCAGCGCATCCAGCGAGGCGTCAGGCACGAGCAGCAGCAGGGGTATGCCCGCTGCCAGCAGCAGCTGCCACCACAGCTTAAGCCCGGCCAGCCACTTCTCAATAACGGTATGGTAGGCCAAGTAGAGGGCCAGCACTATGCCGCCAATGATCCAGCCTGCCAGCACGTCCGTGGGGAAGTGCACGCCCAGGAAAACGCGTGAGAAGCCTATCAGCAGCACCAGCACGGCCGCCAGGGCCCAGAACCAGGCCTGGTTTATCTTTCCGGCTATGGCGCCCCAGACGGTAACCGAGAGCTGTGCATGGTTGCTGGGCAGGCTGTAACCCGTCGTCTCCACCAGCTTGATCGAAGGGTCCACGCTATATGGGCGCGGCTCCTGGATTATGTCCTTAATTATGACATTGAGCGCATTGGAGAGCAGGAAGAACACCGCCAGTACGGCGCCGAAGCTGTAGTCGATGCACCACACAATCAGCGGCAGCAGCAGCAGATAAAACTGCTCCTCGCCCAGCAAGGTGATGGCGCGGAAGATGCTGTCCTGCACCGGCCCGTGAACCTGCTGTATGGTGATAATAACACCAAGTCCCCACTGTAATATGGCTTCCATCTGCTTCTCCTCCTGCTTTTAATCGCCCTACAGGTTTTCCTTGATGTCTCCGCGGAAGATGGCTCGCTTGAGGTTGCGGCCGGCCCTGCCGAATATCTCCTTGATGCGGGGGATATACAGCATTACGGGGATAGTCATGATGATGAAGGGATATATGATCAAAAGTATGTGCTCTATTGCGTCTGTGCCGCGCGTCCTGGTCCATGCCAGGGCCGGCCAGGTCTGCTGGATCCAGGCGTCAAGCCCGGTGAACCCCTGCGCCCAGGACAGTATGGGAAAGACCAGCATGGCTGCCACGTAGCTGATGGTGGGAAAACGCGTGATGGCCAGCACCAGCACCAGGAACAGTATATAAAAGGGTATACCCAGCGGCACCATGAAGAAGAGTATGCCCACCACCGTGGCGCCTCCCCTGCCACCCCGTTTGAAGCCGAGGTAGGCCGGCCAGTTATGGCCCATGATAGCGGATATGCCGCACAGCATCTGCACGATGAGCAGCACCAGTGAGGGCGGCGTTGTCAGCTGGCAGATCAGCGTGCCAACCCAGACGGCCAGCGCGCCTTTGCCTGCGTCCATGGTGCCCACCAGCATGCCGGGCCAGAATCCCACCTTGTAAAAGACGTTCATGGCGCCCATGTTGCCCGTCCCGGTCTTACGAATATCTATGCCCTTGACCAGGCGGCCTACCAGGTAAGCCGAGGGCAACGAGCCGATCAGGTAACTCAGTATGACAGCCAGGATGGAGCTGACGACAATATTCATACCGCCCACACTATACGACCTTTTACAGCGATGCACAATACCCCCGGCCATGCCCCGCGGAAACGTTCAGGCGGAAGTTGTATAATCTTCTCCGCCTATGACGGGCATATCCGAACCTGCGCTATCGCCCGACAGGCGCAATGAACTGGCCTGCCGTTATTCAATGGAGGCAGAGGAGGAAAGATGACGAAAGCCGATGCAAGGATGACATGGCTCAGCACCATACTACTGCTCATTTTAATTGCTTCGGTGGCGGTAATAGCGCTGGCCTTCAACAGGCTGTTTGAGGCCAAGGTCTACCTGGCCACGCTGGTTGTGGCCTTCGGTGTGATGGAGAAGGTCTTCTCCAGGGTGGTAAAAAGCTACGCGCCGGGTTACCTGCTTCCGGAAGACCAGTACCCGGGCGATAAATGGGAGGACAGGGCCAACCGGCGCAACAGGCACGTTGCCATGCTGGAGGAGATCTCCTTCTGGAGCCTGCTTGTGCTGCTGAGCGGGCTGGCCTTCATCAAGGCGCTTTCAGGAGGTGAGTGATGCCCAAAGCAAACTGTCCGCAGAGCAATGCCTGGTGTCCGCATTTTGATCCTGCCGTCTGCCGGGACACAAGGAAGGATGAGCACGACCCCTGTGTGCATGCCCGAGCCTTCGTTTCGTCCGGCCGCGCCCTGAGCATGTTCACAAAGCTGGCGGTCAGCCAGGGCCTGATTTCAGAGGCACAGGCCAGGGCGGCCCTGGACGAAAGTTAAACCAGTCTTCGGCCTTCCTGCAGCCGCCTGCTGCGCCATGCTCCGTCGTTGACCGCCGGTTCCGGCCTGTGATAACTTTGGGGCATTCAACGCCAAGGAGGATTCCCTATGGACCTGTCAAAGATTTCGCTTAAAGGCAAGGTAGCGCTGGTCAGCGGCGCCAGCCGCGGCATCGGCGAGGCCAGCGCGCTGGCGCTGGCGGATGCCGGCGCCGACGTCATCGTCTCAAGCCGCAAGCAGGCCGACCTGGAGAAGGTGGCCGAGAAGGTAAAGGCCAAGGGCGTTAAAACTGCGGCCATCGCCGCACACGTGGCTAAAATTGAAGAGTCCGGGCAGCTGGTCGACAGGGTTATCAAGGAGTTCGGCCGCATAGACATTCTCTTCAATAACGCCGGCACCAATCCTTACTACGGCCCGCTGATGGAGGCCGAGGAGCGCGCCTGGGACACCACCTTCAACGTCAACCTCAAAGGGCCGTTTTTCCTGGCGCAGATGGTTGCCAGGCAGATGAAGAAACAGGGCGGGGGGTGCATGATCAACACCGCCTCAGTTGCAGCCTTCAAGGCGGGCGACCTGAATATCTACTGCGTGACCAAGGCCGCCTATGTTATGTTAACCGAGGTCATGGCCAAGGAATGGGGCCAGTGGGGCATCCGCGTCAACGCCATAGCTCCCGGTGTGATTAAGACCAGGCTGAGCGAGGCGCTGTGGAAGGACCCTGAAACCGGCAAAGCTGCCGTGCAACAAATCCCGTTGCTGCGGCTGGGCGACCCCTTGGACGTGGCAGGCGTCGTGCTGTTCCTGGCCTCCGACCTGTCGTCATACATCACCGGAGAGACCATCGTTGTGGACGGCGGCCAGCTCGTCGGCCCTCCGGCATTCCTGGGAGGCAAGCCCGGGACCGGGATCGAGTGAAATTAAGGCAGGCTCCACACAGGAGGTTGAGATGGATAAAGACAGCCCGTTCAAGGCTAATACAATCGACCAGGTCAGCTACGCCGTCAGGGACATAGATAAAACGGTTGAGAAGTGGACCGAGCTTTACGGCATGGGGCCGTGGACCTATCGCGAGAACGGCGGCCTTGACGCCAAAGGACGTCCCTGGAAAATAAGGATGGCCTTTGCTTTCGTGGGGCCGCTGGAGATCGAGCTGGTCCAGTGTCTGGAGGGACGTATATTCCAGTCGCGCTTCCTGGAGACCTGGGGAGAGGGCCTGCACCATATAGGTTTCCGCGTGGACGATGTGGATGCGCAGGTCAGGGAGCTGGTATCAAAAGGCGCAAAGCTGTTCATACATGACCCGGGCCGTTTTGCCTACCTGGATGCAGGCGGGGCCGGCGGGGCTATCTTCGAGCTGATACAAAAAGTTGCTTAGGCCCTACTGGCCGGGGACCATGTAATCGCCCACCACCCTGACCATCCAGTTCACGCGGTCCTTCTCGCCGAACCAGTTGGCCAGTGAATAGGGCCAGGTGAGCGCCGGCGCGTCCAGGCCGTTGCTGTCGCGGACAGTTACATCGGAGTGGGATTTAGCCTTGCTGTCCGTGGCGCCCATGCGGAAGCCCTGCCCGGTGGGCGGGCCCGTATAGATATGTATGAAGAAGTTCCCCTGCACCGTCACGCTGGGTATGGGGAACTCCATTAGAGCGCCGCCTATCTTCAGGTTCTCTCCCAGCCGCGTGTAAAGAGGAAACCCGTCGCCGGAAAAGGACGTTGAATATATGACCTTCCTGTTCCTGTCCAGGACCTGCAACTCGGCGCCCGTGACGTGATAGCCGGCCGAGCCGTAGACCAGCCCGTATACCCTCACGGCCTTTAAAATGAAATTATCGGAGGGCGAATCGAAGGCCACCAGGTAGCCGGTGGCCGGTTTGACCAGCGAGATATAATCGCCAGGTTCCCCGCTGTCCCATTTAAGCTCTATCTCCCTGGCCACCAGTTTGGGCCGTACGGTCAATACGGTCGTCCGCCCTCCCACGCTCACCTCGTACTCGCCGGCCTGGTCCTCCGAGAAGGTAAAGTTCACCTCGGCAACCGCGCCGCGGTCCATATCGAGATATTGCGTATCCAGTTCCACGCCGTCGACGGCCAGCGCCGCGCGGTAGCGGCCGCCGCCTGTGCCGACCGATGCCACCTGCGCCGTGACTTTTACCGTCTCCCCGATGTTGGCTGTCGACGGCTTTAAGCTGACCGACTTGACCACAAACTGCGCCGGCGATTCGCAGGCCGCGGGTAAAGCCAGGGCGGCTGCGGCCAGCGCCAGCGCGGCGATGAACGTCCTATTATTCATTTAGTTTCTCTTCCTTTCGTTAACAAAACGTGATTATATCCCATGAGGTTGCAGTTTGGAAAGGGGAAAACAACAATGCGGCATCAGCCCGCCGGGCGGGCTGATGCTCTTATATAAAGCAAGCAAAACGGCTAGTTGGCTAAATTTATTGCGACCGGGCCGGGCGTGGGATTGTGCCCGGTGCAGAGGAAGACAGGCCCCGGCGGCGGCCCTGGTTCGGGAGGGCAGGAATAGGGCACTTGCGGGGGAGTGAGGTCTGGCAGGGGACCGGGGCCTGGCATGCTATCGGACGACAGCGCCAAAGAAGCCATAACGCTGAAACTTATTACTAGCAGGATTAGCGCCGTCCGTTCCATAAGCATTTCCCTCTGCCATCAAATTTAATGCCTGCGGCGGGAAAGGACAAGAGCCTAAAGGCCATCAATTATTAACCGGTCTGCCCCTTTCTTTAATCATTATGAAAACTGACACGGCGTTGTATGCCATTGCGAGCCCCGATAAGATCGGGGCGTGGCAATCTCCTGATCGAAGGC
>CAZSED010000043.1:0-6740 GCA_964605885.1 uncultured Dehalococcoidales bacterium | reverse complement strand
CGACGGAAGCGTCACCATTATAGGTGGGGGAGAATTTAAGGGTATAGAACTCGATGGTAGTGGTGGTCGGCGGGTTAGCCTGTAGCCTCCAGTTGTTGAAGCCAGAGGAGGCCCTGCACCACCAGTGGCCAGCCAGGCCGCCAGTGTCCTGGGAGCAGAAAGCGATATCGCGCTTGCCGCCGTAATCAATGGATACGGCGATGTCGCGGATAAATTCTGTCACTGCCAGTTTCTGGTCGGCTGAGCCGGCGCTGGAGGCGGAGATGACGTTGCCGTTAAAGGCCAGATCCCAGTTGTTGCCGCCATCGGAGGTAACCCAGATGCGCCTGGGGCCCTCGCCGAGGCCGACGGGAGTTACGCCGTTGACGCCGACGGGGTCGGCCGTTACGGCGATGAACTTGGGATCATCGGGGGCGATGGCTATCTGATAGACGTTGACCGGCAGGTTGTTGGGATAGCCGTATGCAGCGCCCCAGGGATAGCCAAAGCCGGTGGTGTTGGTCTGAGCCGAGCTCTTGCTCGGGATGGCAAAGATGCCAGCAGTGTTGGAATAGATAAAACCACTGATGGTCAGCCTGTACAGTGCATCGGACAGGGCGCCGAGTGAGCCTCGGACGACCCAGGCCAGTGTTGCGCCGTCGTTGCCGACGGCCATGGCCTGCGCTGCGCTGCCTTGGCCATCTAAAGTACCCGGGTGCACATAGTTGGTGATGTCATACACACCAAATATGCTGCCCGGAACCCTGAGGGTATCCCACTTCATAATGCCCGGATCGGCCGATGCCGCGGACGGCGTGGCCAGATGGGCCGGGACTACGAAGGAGGCTACCATCAATATAGCAGCGAAAACTCCAAGAATACTTGGATATTTGATTTTCATTATTCCTCCTGAATTTCTAGGGGACGGTTTCCACTACAGCGGAAATTACGTTTTCAGGACTGTTTTTAATACACCCTTTGGATCACTGATAACCAAAGTAAGCACCCAGACTATGAGAGCAAGAATGATTACGGACATGCCAAGCATCGTTGCATCCATGTTTATTTCAAAGAATTCTCCACCTTCGGCCAGGTAAGCCATCACGTGGTCCGCTAACCACATGAGTGTTGCCCCCCAGAAGAACAGACTTAACAGCCCAACTTTATATTTATCATCAGGAGCGTTGACATACCATATCGCAGTTGTGATTACTGCAGCCAGTGCCGTCATCAGAAGCCACATTATGCACCTCCCTCAACGGGCTTTACCTTCACCTGTGGCACAACTCTGGACTTAGCTTCGGCGATTATCACCATAACTACCCAGACAACCGTTACGAGTACGGCCATGCCAACACCAATTGTCGCAATCTCATGGAGCATTGGTGCTACATCTGCCGGATTTTGCATCGCCGTTAAAAAAGGCGGCCAGGGCACAACTTCTCCGTGCCATACATGTTCCAATGCAAGCAATATGACCCCACCCCATAACATCTTATTTAACCAACCCAATCTCTGGCTCCATTTCGCTGCTGCTTGATTGGTTTTTCCTCCACCTGCCTTCTTCTCTTGATTTTCCACAACCTTCTGCACAACCGTTGTCACAATAGCCTCTCCCGCAGGGACAAGGAAACATGCCATACTTTTACCTCCTATCAATAATTTATGAGTTTGCTTGCCAAAAGAAGCCCATATAGATAAGTAGATATAAACCATAAGCTGCAGCGGCTTAATGCACTAATTAGCAATTGCTAATTAGTGTTATTGCAAACGGATGCAATAATAACCCACGCCACAGTATTTGTCAATATCTGGAATGCGGTCAGCGGGTTACAAAGGAAAGCCGGGCGGTGACTGTATTGCCATTTCCATCCTTTAGTGTTCATGTCTGTGTTCGTGTAAATGTGGATGGCGGTGTACAAGCTCCTTGTGCCTGTGAGAATGTTCGTGGACAAGATTGTGGCGGAGAAGAAAATCGGAATCGGAAAGAAAATGATCCGGCCTGCCATCAGCGACTATATCATGCCCGGCTCCCATGACTATTATCCTGGTTGCTACTTCTTCCACTACATCTAAATCCTGCGTGCTGAAAACCAGTGCCTTATCTTTACCCGCCCATTGCAGCAGGAAATCAATTAGATTACCCTGGCTCCATGGATCAAGGCCGGTGGTTGGCTCATCCAGCAGTAAAACTTGAGGACGCATTGACAGAACGCAGGCCAGCGACACCTTCTTTTTCTCTCCACCGGATAAGAGGTAAGGGGGACGCTCCTTTAATTCGGTTATATTCAGAAGTTCCAGCGACTCATTAGCCCTGGACACTATTTCATCCCGGGAAATGCCCAGTTGTAGAGGGCCGAAGGTCACCTCGTCCCAGACAGTCGGGGAAAAGAGCTGGACATCGGGATCCTGAAATACCAGCCCCACTCGCCGGCGAAATTCAGCAGCCAAATTCCCGGTCTCCAGCACCTTCTCGGACAGCTTCGCCCCGAACGCCAGCAACTCGCCCGAGCTGGGAAATAGCAGCCCGTCAAGAAGTTTGAGCAGAGTGCTCTTACCGCAGCCATTGGCTCCCACCAGGGCTACAAGCTCTCCCTCCTTGATGTTAAAGCATATCTGCTTTAAAGCCACGATGCCCCCGGGATAATGGTAGTCCAGGTCTCGCGCTTCATATATAAAGCTATTATTTGCCGAATTCACTGGTAAATGCTCCATATCATAAACGCCGCAGCAGCCAGCGCAAATGCTATCCAAATGAAGTCGCGGCGCCTCAAGGCAAGGCTGCTTAAAGTATATATCTCACCCTGGTAACCCCGCGACAGCATGGCAAGATAGACCTCTTCGCTGAGATATTGTGATTTGACCATGACAGTAGCAACAGCCCTGCCCAGCCATCGCCTGTTTTCTGCCCCGGTGAAACGGCCAACGGTACGGCTCTGCCTTGAAAGAAACATGGAGTTGGCCGTATGCAGCAACAGGAATATATAGCGATAGGTCATGCCCAGGATATCTATAACAATTGACGGCAAATGAAACCAGCGCAGTGCAGCCAGTAATTTGTTCCAGGGTGTGGTAAAAATCAGCAGCAAACCAAGCGATAGGGAATCGACAACGCGCATGACCAGCAATCCTGCGCTGCGTGCCCCCTGGACAGTAATCACGGTCCTGCCTGATGCAGTGACCAGCGGATCTCCGGGCGTAATAAAAAGGGCTGGTATAGCAATTACTGCAGTAAATATCGGTATGAATATGAGCAGCCTTTTTAGAAAAACTGCTGCAGGCACTTTAGATAGCAGGGCCAAAGCCAAAGCCATGATGAAAACAGCTATTAAGACGGGGAAATCACGGGCCAAACCGACAATAACGATGAAAAGCGGTAATGTTAATACCTTTACTCTGGCGTCCAGGCCCTGCAAAAGGCCTGCAGCATGGCTCAGGTCTTCAGTTAGAACTATGTGTTCCAGGGCCAGGGTGAAGCCGGCAATATTCCTAGTGAGAAAATCTCCTTCTCTCAAGCCTTTGATACCCCGCTGGTAGAGGACCCCTGTTTTACTGAGCCTTTACGGCTTATCCAGCGGCCTAGCAACCAGAGAAGAAAACCTACTGCGATAATGCCGATCACGGCCGAGATAATGTACCCTGCCACATCACCGGTCCCTGGAATGGTATAGTCCGGCAAAGGGGCATGCCATATATCCGACATGCTCTGCAATCCCCTAGGTATGTATCCTAAAAGCTCCTGGAGTTCCTCGGCTCCCCATTCAGCCCAGGCCGTACCCGCAGCCAGCAAGCCCAGAGGCGTGGCAAATGCCAGCAGCACCAACGCCCCGGACCAAATAAGCCACAGCTTACCCTCGCTCCTCTGGACGGCCTGCCTGCTGAGAAGAGTGGAATGGGACCGCTGTAAGTATAAGAAGACAAGCCCTGTGACAATGGCTTCAACGGGTCCGGCAATAGCAAGATGGCCGATTGCCATGACGGGAATAGCTATATTCAGGGCATAAGGAGCATAAAGTGGAGTGCCGTCCGCGGCATGAAACAGAAGGGGTTGAATGCCGAGCTCCAGCCCGGTAAGCAAAGCACCAGCCAGCAGACCAAAATAGCTGCCCACAGCAGCACCCACCAGCCGTCGTTTAGAATCAATCTCTGAGTTGCCGCTTATTACCTTATATATATAATAACCGACCATGGGCAAAACCACGGCCATATTGAAGCAGTTGGCGCCCAATGTCGTCAGCCCACCGTCACCAAACAGGATGGCCTGGATGGCCAGGACGACCGATACGCTTAACACGGCCGCCCACGGGCCCAGCACAATGGCTACCATTGTTCCACCCACGGCATGGCCGGTCGTACCTCCCGGCAAGGGCACATTGAACATCATCAATATGAATGTAAAGGCAGCCAGCAGGGCCAGGGCCGGGACAGTGCGGTGATTTAATATTTTACGGACCCTTTTAACGGCGATGACCCAAAAGGGCGCCGTCACAACATACATAGTCCCGCACGTGGCCGGACTGAGGTAACCGTCAGGAATATGCATGATAGATCCTCCTCAAGCTCTTAACTTGGTTTTTCCTGGCACTTCGAACACAACCCGAAAATAGCCAGGTGGTTGATATCAGCCTTAAACCCGTGCTTGTTGATTAGCGATTTCTGCAACGGCTCCAAATCTGATTCCGGAAGGTCAAGCATGCAGCCGCAGCCGGTACATACCAGGTGGTGGTGCCTGCTGTTTTCCTTGGCGTGGTATCGCACTATGCCGTCACCCAGGTTAATCTCAGCCGCCAACCCCAAATCCCTCAACAGTTCAAGCGTGCGATATACCGTTGAAATGTTGGCGTAGGGATACTTTTCCCGAACGCGCTCAAAAATCTCTTCAGCACTGGTATGCTTATCAGCGTTGTGCAGTGCCTCTACAACCATCAAACGCTGGGGGGTAAGGCGATAACCCTTAGACTTTAAAGCTCCTAAGCAGCTCATGCGTTAATTATTGCACGGTAACTAATGCAATTGCAACTAATTGCAACTAGAGGTGTTGGCCTGTCAGGGAAGTTTTTCCTTGCTGTCCAGCATGATGGTCACCGGGCCGTCGTTTACAATTGTCACCACCATGTGGGCGCCGAACTTGCCGGTCGCAACTTTCAACCCGGATTCGCCCAGCTTGTTAACGAAGTAGTCATAAATCTTCTCGGCCTGCTCCGGCAGGGCGGCACCTGTAAAACTGGGCCGGCGGCCTTTTTTCGTATCCGCCAGCAGCGTGAACTGACTGATAACCAGGAAATCCGCGGCGACTTGAAGGGCTGACAGGTTAAATTTACTTTCCTCATCACTGAAGACGCGCAAGTTCAGTACCTTGTCCGCCAGGTAGTCGGCATCCCTCTGTGTATCTTCCGCAGCCACGCCCAGCAGTATCACGAAACCCCTGTCTATGCGGCCGATGACATCTGTCTCTACCTCAACAGATGCCCGGGTGACCCTCTGCAGCAGCGCTTTCATGTCACTTCTATCCACTAAATATTACCAAAGTCCGAGGTACTATTGAACAGCGGCGCACTGGCTAACTTTAATCGTATTGCGATCAATTGACACCCTCTGGTGCTTGGGTTACAATCACTTCTGAGTCGCATACCTGGAGTATCTTATGAAAGAGATGCAAATTGACAGCATACGTGTCAGTCTGATGAACTACCAGCACGTAGTCATTCTCAAGGAACGTCAGACGGACCGCTATCTGCCGATCTGGATCGGGCCGGCCGAAGCCGATGCCATCTCCATGAAGCTACAGAACGTGGATGTCTCCAGGCCCATGACCCACGACCTGCTGAAAAATACCATATTCGCCCTGGAATCACTTTCCGGCACCAATATCAGCAAGATCGTGGTAAGTGACCTGCGCTCCGATACTTTTTATGCACAGATCGTGTTCGAGTTCAACGAGGGGCCGCCGGTAGTGGACCTAGAATCACAGGCAGGCACCAATCGTGTACGCGATTTCGATGTTGATTCCAAGCTATCGCTGGTGTGGCAGGGACGCGAATTCAAATCCACAATTGTGCGCAAATGGCAGGACAGCAAGAAGCACTTCATGGAGGTGGACGGAGGCGAGGGCTGGGTATTTGAAGTGTTCTACGACGATCATAACAAGCGCTGGCTGCTGACCAGGATGAAGCTTGATTCACGCCCCAGCGACGCCATCGCACTTGCCGTCAGAATCACGGCCCCTATATTTGCCGAGGAATCGGTTCTAGATAAGGCTGGCATTATACTGGATGCGGAAACGGGTAAGATCACTCCACAGACCAGGCCTGTGGAGAACGGTGCGCCTCAAGATGAACAGGTCAACGAACAGGAACTGAGAAAACTATCCGCTTTCTACGACTTCATCAACACACTTGATCTTGACGACTTTGGTAAAAAGAAGTCATGAAACTTGAGTCCCTGAAATAAGTTCGCGAGTGCACGTCTTTACAATTGTAAGCATTAACGTTGCTTAAAATGCGTAATTGCTAAGGCGTATTGAACAGCTTAAAAAAATCATTGGAAAGTTCGTTGACTACGAAAAGAGGTGCCTGTTATAATGCCAGTGCTTAAGCAAGAGAAGGACGAGAAACCAGAAAAACGGATATTGCTTAGAGGACTCTGGTTTCTTTTTAATGTAGGTTGGTACATTGCCCTTAGCTTGATAGTACCAACAGCGATCGGTCTGTGGTTGGATGCTCCCGAGAGATTTAACAGCAGACCACTATGCACGTTAATAG
>CAZSED010000042.1:0-7082 GCA_964605885.1 uncultured Dehalococcoidales bacterium | reverse complement strand
CCGTTCAGCCTCTGCAGGCGGAGTTTAAACGGGCCAGCCGGTTAAATCTTAGTCAGACCAGCATGCAAAGTTTACTAGGGCAAAATGCCGCTCCTGTGGAAAATAAGTAATAGCAGAATCACTATTGCCAGGGTACCAAGGATAAAACTTATCTCAGCCCAGAGCGGCACAGCTTTCACCTCATGGGTCGCAGGGGCCGGCGAGGTTGCCGAGCCCGTATGAAAGCTGAAAGTTGCGCTGTAGTCACTGGGTGCAGGCTCGACGGCCTTAACACGCCAGAAGTAGGTCGTTCCATATTTCAATTGCCCGATATATATAAGTGCCGTTGTATCCGCAGTAACAGATATGAGCGGCCTGCTCATGTTGGCGAACTCAGACAGTTCAAAGCTGTAAAGTGTAGCTTCCTTATAAGGTGACCATGAGAAGCAGACTGGCGCTTTGCCGCTGCAACCACACTCATTAGACGGTGATAAAAGCAATGGGCCGTAATAGGCTGCAGCCACAGGAAATCCTGGCTTGACCAGAAAACCATCTGTAACCGACCACGGACTCCTGATGAATTCTCCGGTAACCGCATGGCAGGTTCTGACCCGCCAGTAGTAAACGGATCCTGCCTCAGGAAGGGCGCCTGGATTCAGCCACAGGGCCGGACTGGTTACGCTTACTGAATCGGTTCTTATGATAATTGAGCCGACTACCGAGGATACGTTATCCGAGCTGGATATTTTCGGGTCTATTTTGAGCAAGAAGTCCGGATCCTTGGCTATCTGCAGGCTGTAACTGTCGGAAAGCGAGAGCTGCTCCCATGAAAGACCCAGGCCCTGGTTCCTGCCGCTGACAGGATCGCAGCCCACCTCGTCGGGACCGGACGTCCACGGGCCTGCTTTGCAGACATTATCCCTGAAGATAAAAATTCCCGTGGTGTTGTCATTTGCACCGTTGGCGGTATCTATGGCCCAGAGATCATTCTCTCCGGCATTACCTGAGAATTTCAACCACGGCACATTGCCTGCAAATTTCAGAGGGACAGGATCAAACGCTATATAAGCCGGTGTCAAGTTGTCCGCCAGGGTATGGTTCACGATGTCCCATTCTATGAGATAGAAAAGGTCAGCCGGGTTCAAGGTCCGGTTGATGCTGCCTGTGTGGTTATCGCTAATGATAGTGCAATTTTTGGAGTATTGAAAGGCCATGGCTTCACTCGTGACAGGCTTGACCGGCTCCGCTCTCTCTACATAGAGCGTACCCTCTGGACCTACCTTTAGCCCGCTGACCTGTTCCCCCATCCCCAGGCTGGTGATCTCCTCGTCTATCTGCTCCCATGAAGTTGACTGCCCGATGACCCAGCGCCATACGCCGGCGTCCACTCCATTGAAAGTGCGCCCGCTGGCATAAATAATATGATTGGAAGAATAGTTGACATCTGCAACAACCTGTACATCGCGCATGGTTATGGTTACGGGATAAGGGATCTTGGTGAATGAGCCCCCTGAGTCCGTTGAGTATGCCACCCAGCCTTCCCTGCTGCCGGCAAAAACGCTCCCGTCATCACTTGCAGCCAGCATATTAATGTTATCAAGGTAAGTCTGTACTTTATCCCCCCAGGTTATGCCGCCGTCAGTGCTTTTCCGGACACATCCTCCCGAAGTTGCAAGATAGAGCGTATACCGGCCCGCCGTTACAACGTCAATAACAGGCCTCGGTATTAAGCGCTTCTTCCACGTGTTGCCGCGGTTCTCTGATATCTGCAATAAATTCGATGGATTAGTAAATAGGCTATCCTTCAATAAAGAGGTCTGATTGTCGACTTCTATTGCATATATGGTGTAGTCCGTCCGATAATCCGGGCTCAACCTCAGTATGACCCTATTGGTATCGCTCGGCATGTTCAGCAGGCGTCCCCAGTACCGTCCCAGCGGCTCGCCAGCACAGCGCCACACACTTTCCGGGCCAAATTCGCTGTAAGTCGCCATAAAGAGGCTCCTTGAGTCAGGAGCGGGGGCAATGTCGCACATGAATAAGTTGGTATTGATCAGGGATGTCTGCACCCAGGTGTCGCCGTTATCCAGGCTCTGCGAGAAGGCGCTTTCGTCAAACGATGGCCCGGGTGGCGGTGGTGCAGGAATGGAGGGCTGATTCTGACCCGTGCCGCAAAAAGCAACGGACCCGCTGTTGCTCCATGCCACCTGTGCATTGCCTGGCCCCGATGGAGGCTGGTAGGCATCATGCCAGACGGTCGAGCCTACAGTCCCTGTGCCCAGAGGGCTGATAGTCCATTTAACCTGCGCTACATTTATCAGCGCCGGATTGGGAGCGGTAAGCCCGGCCAGAAGCTTGCCGGAGGCCAGCGTGCCAAAATATGCTATGCTGCTTATATCGACTGCGGCGCCGCCTGCGACATTTAGTCTCTGTACTTGCGGGCTGGCATCGTCATCGATGCGGTAAATGTCGTTATATTTAGGCGTTGAATTATCCGAATTGTAGCCCACGAAAGCCAGGCGCGTCTTGGCGTCAGTTCCTCCGTAGTCGGAAGGCAATGATATATACGAGAGGATCCTGCTTGACCCGCTGGCATCGTTAGATAAAGGGGTGTTTCCCATACATACAAAGGGAATTGGATAACCGGTGGCGCCGTTCCAGGTAGTAGTCTGGTTATACAGGTCCCTGGCGCCCAGGCATAAGTACGTGGTGTTGTCAGAAATGCCGACAACCACTGCAAGTAAGGTAGAATCTGACGAATACCTCGGGGAAAATGTGACTGCAGACACATCCGCCACCGGGATTACATTTTGATCTGCCCAGCTGCCAAACGAGCTACCTATCTGATAAGTCCATAACTTCCCGGAATCAGGACTACTCCACCTCGCCGTGCCAACCGCCATATCATGCGTCAGCGAGGTTCCAGACAGGTAGCCGTTGGAAATAGCAATGCACTGGATCTGCTCGTCAGGTGCAAGTGAAATATCCGGGATGGCGTACCAGATAGCCCCGCTGTCGTCAGACAGGTAGACGCGTTTCCTGTTATCGGTGACCACGGCTACGTACTGCGGCCTGTCCGGTGCAACAGCTATCTCCCACCCGGGCAGACCGGCACCGGCGATAACCAGCGCGGCAGTAATTTCTTTAAACGTGAGCCCGCCGTTATCCGAGCGGTGCAACCTGCTGTTGATGGTATCAAGCGCATAGACAACATCATGGCTGGCGGCCAGCCTATTGATTTCGGAGGGGGCCAGGATAGTTTCTCCATTTATATTCGGCTTGTCGATCTGGGTCCAAACCAGCGGCCGAACTTCCTGCAGTACCTGGGCATACGCCTGTCCGGATATACCTGCCAGAAATATCACGGTTAGCAAAGCCGGCAGGCATCGGCAGGCTGCCATAATACAGGTCTTCTTTATCGGATACCCTCTGTGCCCTAAATCGCTCCGAACCTATGAAATGGTATACCCAAATTATTAACTTATTATTAAAACAGATATATACTTAATAAAATCTTAAAATTTAACGACTAAACTAATTCACATCAGATTCATTTCAAGCCGTCATGGACAGTACAGGATTTCGCTGAATTGAAAAGGATAATAAAGGCCGCAACGGTTATCGCATCTCTCGCCATAGCACCGATAGGATTGCTTGGCTGTGCAGCTAAAGCCGACCCGGCAGCTGCCAGCCAGACTGCTGCAGTTCAACGCGGCAATCTCAACATCAATATCATGGCCAGCGGCAATCTTTTAACATCCCGCGAGGAAAATCTGGCATTTTATTCAGCCGGCACAGTGCAGCAAGTTCTGGTCAAGGTTGGCGACCGCGTGCAAACTGGCCAGGCCCTGGCAAAACTTGATACGGCGCCGCTGGAGAGCAACCTTGCGCAGGCCGCCATCAATGTCAAGCAAGCACAGATGAACCTGGAGAACGCCAAGGAGCCAAAGACCAATTCCACCGGAACTGAAGTTATCTCAGCGCCCGACCCGCTGAATATTGAAATTAAAGAGCTACAGTTACAAAATGCCCGAGACAATCAGGTCGAGGCTCAAAAGAAGCTGGATAAGGCCACTATCATTGCGCCTTTCGCCGGCCTGGTCACAGATGTAAATGTCGTGCCGGGCGACCAGGTATCGGCAAATGCCGTCGGTGTGCGCATCATCGATCCTGTTAACTTTCAGACCGAGGTGCTGGTTAACGAGACTGAAATATATGAAATCCGCATTGACACTCCTGCTACGGTACAGGTGGTGGCACTGCCATCCTACACATTCCCGGCTAAAGTCGCCCTTATTGCCGAGACACCCACGATTCAATCAAACGTAGTGAATTACGAAGTGACAATCCAGATGGATCCGGTGGATGCAACCTCGCTTCAGGCACATGCGGCCTCTCGCCCAACTTCCGGCGCCGCATCAGGCGGTAGCAGGACACCGGACAGCAGCGGTCAAACAATTGGCTTACAGCCAGGCAGTGCCACAGCATCCGGAAATCGGACATTCAATTGGCCAATAGCCTACGGCCAGCAATCTGATAACCAGACCCCCGCCGATAACCGGTCATCCACATTCACAAGGAGGCCATTTGCCGGCCAGTCAGCGAGTGCGGCCGGACAAAGTCAGACAAATCAACAGCAGGGTCAGGTTACAACTGCTTTGCCACAAGATTTCCGGTTGAGGGAGGGACTTACCGTCACCATTAGCATTACAGCCGAACAGCGAAGCGATGTTCTGCTTGTCCCTAACAAGGCAATCACCAGCAGGAGTGGGCGGTATTATGTTCAGGTCGTGTCCGCTGACGGCAAGACAGAAGAAAAAATGATACAGGCCGGTATTACGGATGGCCAAAATACCGAAGTCGTAAACGGTCTGAATGCAGGTGACATTGTATCCACGGCCACCAATATCTCGACTCAGACGACAACCGGCAGTTCTCAGCAGCAAAGGACGGGAGGTACTTCGATACCCGGAGTCCGTTTACCCAGATGATCCAGCTGCTGGATATCCAAAAGTCTTATGTTATTGGAGACAGGGAGCTCCTTGTGCTGAGAGGAGTGAGCTTCACCATAGAAAGCGGCGAGCTTGTTGCCATCATGGGGCCTTCCGGCTCCGGAAAATCAACAATTTTAAATCTGTTGGGCTGTCTTGACGCGCCTACCTCGGGGAGTTATTTTCTGGACGGGAGGGAGGTAAGCCGGCTGAGCAGCAAGGAACTTGCCTACATAAGGGCACAGAAGATCGGCTTTGTTTTCCAGCAGTTCAACCTCCTGCCAAAGCTCTCAGCGCTGTCCAATGTCAAACTTGGGCTGGAATATGCCGGCGTCGTTGATTCCAAATCAGCTTTGCAATCGCTTACTACGGTAGGGCTGGCTGACCGCGCCAACCACCGCCCAAGCGAGCTTTCCGGCGGCGAACAGCAACGCGTAGCCATCGCCCGGGCGCTGGCTAAAAGACCACCACTCATCCTCGCAGACGAACCCACCGGCAACCTGGACAGTAAGTCCGGCGAGGAAATCATTAATATACTCGCCGCTCTGCATGCTGAACAAAAGATTACGCTGGTCATGATCACACATGATTCGAATATAGCCGCACATTGCCAGCGTATTATTCATCTCAAAGACGGAATGGTTGAGAAAGATGAAAAATTATATTAACCTTTTAAGACCTTTTCGTAACGCCTGGGGCGGTGTCACGTCTCACAAGCTGCGCAGCCTGCTGACCATCCTGGGAATCGTTATAGGCGTCTCAGCCGTCATCACGCTTATGTCTATTGGCAAGGGAGCGGAGGCGGACATACTTTCCAGAATACAGACACTGGGAGCAGACCTGATGATGATTACTCCGGGGTCTCAGATGGGATTTGGCGGGGTGCGGGGCGCCGCTGGCAGTGCAACCACACTGACCATGGAGGACGCCGCGGCCATCGCCGAGAGAACTGACCTGGTCTACGCGGTATCATCCATTTTTTCCAAAAATATGCAGTTGATCGCAGGCAGCGAAAATATGAATGCCCAGGTCACAGGTACCACGCCTTCTTATATGGAAACATATAACCTTAATACAAGCGGCGGTACCTTCTTCTCAGACTACGATCTGCAGCGGGGCACCAGCGTAGCGGTACTGGGCTCGACGGTGGCAGAAACGCTCTTCGGTCGTAATGATCCGCTGGGCCAAAACCTGAGATTGGGCACAATCATCGTGCGCGTGATCGGCGTGCTGGGAAGCAAAGGGTCCGTCAGTGGTTCACCGGATAACATGGTGCTGATACCACTCACCACCATGCAGCAGGTTGTTGCACAGCAACGCACTGCCAGAGGTGAGCAGATTATCTCCTCTATTTCGCTAAAGGTGAAAGATCAAAATTTGGCCGAGAGCACGGTGACCCAGATAACGGATCTGCTGCGTACACGCCACCGCCTGCTTGCCTCATCAGCCAATGACTTTACTATCACTTCCATGCAGGAAGTGGCAAACACTGTGTCAGAAACAATGGCTACCACTACCCTGCTGCTCGGATCGATAGCGGCCATCTCCCTGCTTGTAGGAGGCATAGGAGTTATGAACATCATGCTGGTCTCCGTGCTCGAGAGAACCAGGGAGATAGGCATACGCAAGGCGCTGGGAGCCAGGGATACGGATATCTGGGTGCAGTTTTTGATCGAAGCCGGTTTACTGTCCCTGGCTGGAGGACTGATAGGAATCATACTGGGATGGGGTGCATCCTTATTGCTATCCTGGCTGGGGACAATGCACACGCTGGTGAGCGTGGACATCGTTATCCTGGCGGTCTCTGTCTCTATTGCAATCGGCCTGTTCTTCGGCTTTTACCCCGCCTGGCAGGCCTCGCGTCTTAATCCCATCGAAGCCCTCAGGTACGAGTAAAATAGTTATATTTGAAGGCAGTATTCAATCAGTTGGTTCTAAAATGCGCTGGTCCGCTGTAAAAACATGGAATTCAATGGTGGAGGCGAGGGAGGGTCGAACTCCCCGTCCAGAAAAGAGTTGCCAGCACTTCTACAGGCTTAGTCTGCACTTTATGTCGCCCGTTCAGCCTCTGCAGGCGGAGTTTAAACGGGCCAGCCGGTTAAATCTTAGTCA
>CAZSED010000041.1:0-8189 GCA_964605885.1 uncultured Dehalococcoidales bacterium | reverse complement strand
TCATCTGTAGGTTCATCATCCTCGGTGTCAATGGTGTGGTGCGAGTAGGTTTTGGTCACGGCACCATTAGCGATGGTCAATTCAACGGCGGCTTCCAGCACGATGTTGCTTTTGAGATAGAGCAGATCGTTTTTGACAATATAGTCCACCAGGGCACGCTGCTTATTATCAGGTGTAAGTAAAGTCTTAGGCTCGATCCACTCAGTCATAAATGCGCTCCAATCGCCATTGAACGGTGTAGGACATTCCAGCGTCGATTATGGTGTGCTTGATATTGTTGATAAAATAATCAGCATTCAGCCCCAAACGCGTATTGATAAGAGTGATGCGGGTGGAGATATCCGCAGCTATGACCGAGTCTTTCAGCGTCCCGGGCTTCAAATTCTGAAAGGTGACTATAAGATTGTTGACGCGCGGATTTTTATTGTCCTCCAAGATTTGGTCAA
Source organism: uncultured Dehalococcoidales bacterium (assembly GCA_964605885.1). Classification (GTDB taxonomy): domain Bacteria; phylum Chloroflexota; class Dehalococcoidia; order GIF9; family UBA5629; genus CAZSED01. The sequence goes on along the minus strand of CAZSED010000041.1, from coordinate 7,743 downwards.
GTATGATTTGGGTGTCATCCTGAGATAATGATAATTGGGTATTGAGTGAATAGGTGCGCCTTCCGTATTTGGCTATGCTATCCGGGTCCGTTGCGGAGAGAGTAACCGTTTGAAGCGGCACTAACGGCTGGCCATGGATTGCGAGTTTAGTAACGTAAGCGGGGTCACCGGGGGGTAGTACCACGTCAAAACTCAAGATATCCCCGTATTGCTCGGCGCCTTCAGAGTCTACCCCGACAGCTTGGAAGTAATATGTCCTGTTTCTTGCGAGTTTATGCACAGTCATTGAGAAGGATGCCGCGGCCGGTATTTTGCTGATGTGGCCGCTTGGCGGATTATCCAACCCAATTTTGAAGTAAACTTGGTCAACGCCCTCGCTTTCCCCATTCAATGTTGCTTTGGCAAAGTAATAGTCAACATCCGTAGCTGGGAGAGTGGTGATGGTAGCTGCACCATATTCAAATGCATCTAATCCACCATTTACCTCCTCTCCTTCCGTTGCATAAGCCTCAAAATAATATCTAACATGGGGGGCTATTCCATTGATCTCTGCGCTAAAATTATTTCCCTCGGAAACAGATTGGCTGGCGGTAGTGTTCCTAAGAGTGCCATTCTGACTATACCAATCCTCTGTGTCCCACCTGAAAAAACAGGAGGCACTGCCATTGATCGTACTGAATAAGTTACCATTCAGAGTGGCTGAAGTTGGTGCAACATTTGTTGCGTCCAAGGTTTCAACTCCTGTAAATGGCAGAGGTGGGGCATCGTAATAAATCCCGTAATCGTCATATATACTCTCCATCCATCCCCAACCACCTGGTACTTCATTGATAACAGCTTTACAATTTGGATGATTGTGGGCAGAACAAGCTGTCAATCCAGTTATTAAATTCCAGGTACCCTCTGGACTGATATATTGCGCAGCTGCAGTGGAGATTTTGTGGCCGTGAGAACCTGCAGTAAGAGACGGAGAAGATTCAAGCTCTTCTTCCACTTCGTATGTAAGGGCTACATGGCCAAATCTAAATAATAAGCAGTGTTCTCCATCGCAGCCCCCATTATTTTCGGATAGCATGGTTGCCGTGGTTAGTATTTTGATTCTCTTGTATTTGTGGGTATGACCGATAGTATTTTCATCCTGAGAATCAGTCTCCCATAAGTTGTCATCCCAGACCCATTTAGGAAACTCCACCAGAGATGCAACCGAACACAGGCAATTACTATGGCCTTCGGGACATGATTCAGTATATTCTCCAGCCAAAGTGGAGAAAGTCCCGCTTACTACCAGATTGCCATACTGCCCGCCATTATTATATTTATGGCTATGCATCAGTCATAAATCCTTTCCAATCTCCACTGGACTGTGTAAGAAGCCCCCGCGTCAGCTACCGTATGCTTTACGTTGTTTATGAAGTAGTCCGCGTTTATCCCTAGGCGAGTATTAATCAGGGTTATTCTGGTGGAGATATCTGCGGCTATTACAGAGTCTTTCAGCTCACCAGCCCTCAAGTTCTGGAATGTGATAATGAGATTGTTTACTCTGGGGTCTTTGTTATCTATTAAAATCTCGTCCAGTATTATCTGAGTATCATCCTGGGACAGTGAAAATTGCGTGTTCAGTGAGTATGTACGCCGTCCATACTTCGCTATGCTGTCAGCATCCGTCGCCGATAATGTGACAGTTTGCAGAGGTACTAGAGGTTGTCCGTGAATGACCAGCTTGGTAACGTAAGCTGGATCACCCGGCGGCAATACTACCTCAAAGCTCAGAATGTCACCGTAGTATTTGGTGCCGCCAGTGTCTATTCCGACGGCCTGAAAATAGTATGTTCTATTGCGTGCGAGCCTATGGAGTATGATCGAAAAGGATGGCGCTGCAGGTATTTTGCTGGTGCTTCCAGTGGGCGGGTCGTCAAGCCCGCACAGGAAATAGACTGAGGACATTCCATAACTTTCGCCATTCAATGTTGCTTTAGCGAAGTAAAAGTCCACGCCTGTTGCCGGTTTAGTCCTTATTGCGGGGGATATATCTCCCGTAATAACAATATACGCATTATTCCACCTTGCGAATTGTTGGCATCCCGCCGTTGGGGGCGTGCCTGCAATCTCATGGCTGAACCTGAAGCCGAAACCGTATTGACCATTCCAGTCTATGCCTGATTCAGTTAAGTCTATCTCGACAACGTGGTCTACACTATAACTCGGCTCGTAAGGCGGGCTGCAGCTACCCAGAGCTGACGTGCAAATCTTTAGGTATTCATATACCCCCGTGTTGCTAAGGGCTGGAGCCGCTACCACATTAAACGTATCACATGCGCTGACAGGGGTATTGCCGTTCATATAACAAGCCCTGTTGAATACTATCCGCAGTTTAACCGCTGTAATGTTAGAAAAGACACCTGTCGGGAAGTATTGCACTCCGGTGAGGCTTATTCCACGCATGTATAGCGAGGTGAAATTCCAGGAATCTATGCTGCCGAAGCTCCTGTACTCTGCCCCCATAGCGGCTTCCCAGTCAATTACCTCTCCTATTTCGCCGTCCCCGTTCCACACTGACAACCAAGTCAGGTCGGGGTCGTTGTAGACCGAACGCTTTTGAGTCAGCGTATGTAATTCTATGAGTGTTTCTGCCATCAATAGCCCCCGATGTTGGTAATTAGCATCGTGGCGCTGGTAGCGGTAAACGTCGGGTCAACCTCTATCCAATTCGGCACCTCTATACCGTGCCCGTCCGGTTGCGTGTTAGCGTCAAAGTAACTCAGATCAGCCTTAATGAAAGTGGCATTTTTACATGGGTATTGATACTGGCAGTAAAGGCTTACCGTCTGGCCTGAATTGACCTTGACGGGGTTGGCCAGATTGTAAATTATTTGGTCCGGCTGAAGTTCCGCGTCTGGCGTGAAGTCGCACGTTATCTCATTGAAAACGTTTAACAGATTGAAGGTGGACTCGATGTGAGTATTAGTGTTGTCGATGGTTAAAGTCGAGTCCGTGATAGCCGGCCTGTAATTGGCGTCCTGCCATACAAAATTCCCTTGTCCGTCAACAAAACACCTTGCACCATATTCCAACATCTCTAATTGATTTAACGCTTCCATGGCTGACGTTGCGCTGACCGATGCCCACGGGAAGTTATAGGCTCCTGTGTCAATCAGTCGGTTGTCCTCAGGCCAGCCAGCGTCGTCAAGGATGTCATTAACTATTTTCCCTGAGGAGATGTTGTCCTGAAGGGCTACATTGGCCATTCCTCGGCTTAGAGCGTCCATGCCGTCAACCAAGTAGACGTAGCAGTCTTGAGCATCAAGTCTGGGATTCGGCCTAAGCTCGTTGATAAATCCGGTGAATAGATAGACGGTCCCCGATAAACCTTCATACAAGACCTGTACCTTTTTCCTGGGCAAGATTTTGCCGTAGATCGGAGATGCCTGGTTGTCGGGTGAGTATTTGCCTGTCTCATTCCTTACTACAAATTCACACGTCCCTGCTTGAGTGCGGCCTAACTCAGCGTCCCTTCCCCGGGTGAAATTCAGATTTTTGACATCGGCGGATATGTCATCAAACTCTCCCGTATAGTTCCCGTCATCATCCCAGTCAACATATACCGATATGGTCATACTAAGCGCCCGTAAGTCCTGGTGTTGTTTTCGTTCCTCATGACCTCCTGGATCATGCGAGCGAAGTTTCGCGCGTCCTCTCTCGAACCCATGAAGGCCCCGGCTGAGATATTTACAGTGTAATTTCCTCCCTGGGGCGATATATTATTCAACCGGTCCAGTGGGATTACTGCTTCCGGGCCGGCCTCGCCGATTATGCCCAGGGTAGGCTGGTTGAAAATGCCACCTGCAGCGTGAAAACCTGCCGTCGCCCTAACAGAGACAGAAGAGCCACCGCTGAAAAGGCTGTTCCAGGAGTTCCTGATGTCATTGCAGAACTGCTGTATCTGCGCCCAGGCGTCCCTGAAAGGTTTAGTCAGCCAATCACTTACCGCTACGAAAGCGTTTTTGATACCATTAACTATGCCGCTGAAAAAGGCCACGACATTATTCCAGGCGTTCACGATCCCGTCTCGGGCCTGCATGAACGCCAGGCGTGCCTCGTTGATGGCTATATTCAGATTATTGCGGATAATGTCACCGACTATGCCGAACAGTTGCCCTAACCTGTCCCACTCGGTCACCAGGGCATAGATGAAAAATCCGACGCCAGCCAGGGCGGCGGCGAAAGCCCCTATGGTCACCAGGGCCGTGCCGCCGAATACACCGGCTATCAAAGGGCCGAGTCCGGGCAGAAATGTCCCAAGCCAAGTAAAAGCCTTGATCAGGGGCATCAGCGCCCAGCCTAGGCCCGCAATAATGCCGCGTGCTCCGGCCAGGGCCGCAATGCCAATCGCGATCTGGCCGATGGCATTGACCACCTCCGGATTCTCTTTGGCCCACTTATTCAGGCCTACCAGCGCCTCGGTAAGGCTGGTAATGAACTCTGCCCCCTGCTTGCCGGTGGCAGCTCCTGTTAATGTGTTGAGCAGCTGTCCCCAGGCTGCCTCTAAGTCCTCAATGGCACGCTGGGCTGCCTTGGCCTTTTCGAGATCGGCATCGCTCATGCCGCCTCCGAGCTTATCGAAGGCATCGGACAATTTGGTGACACCCTCGATGAACATGGGCAGCATGGTAGTGCCATTCTTACCGAAGATAGTGACCGCGATATCTGTGCGGGTGGCTTCATCCTTCACTTTGCCCAACGCGTCAGCGATGGCCTTGAACTGCTCGCCGACGCTCATTTTGCTCAGGTCTTCCCAGGACAACCCCAGCTGCCTGAAGGCATCCTGGGCTGCCTTGCCGCCAGTCCTGGCGTCGACCAGCGTCCTCTGCATCTTCTTTATGGAGATATCAAGTCCGGACATGTCGCTGCCGGTGAGCTTGGCCGCGTAGCCCAGCTGCTGGACTTCTTTGGTGGTTAGTCCTGTTTTGTCGGCCAGGTTGGCTATGTCCTCGCCCTGCTGGGCCCAGGATTTGAAGGCAGTCGCGATGGGCACCATGATTGCAGCAGCCAGCGCGGTAGACTGAAGGGCTGTTGCCTTAAGGTCGGCCTGGATATTGCCGAACGATCTTTTGAACTGTCGCTCAGCATCACCGAGCTTCTTGTTAAAGTCCGTAATATTCGCCCGTATCACGAAAACGAGACTTTTCTCTGCGTCACTCATCTTTTGCCTCGAAATACTTCTGGTAGAGTTTGATAATCTGCATCATCTGTTCCGGTGTCTGCTGTTTACTCTCTGTTTTGCCGGGCATAAAATCCTCTGGTTTGAAGGCGTTTGATCTCTTGGGGTCACGATGGATATTGGCCAATACAGCGCAGATCAGCCCGGCATGGTAGTCCTGGCGCTCGATTAGCAAGGCACGGCGCTTGAGCAGGGCACTCAGCTCTTTGAGAGTGAGCGCCCAGAAATCATGTTCTGACAGGTTTAGGTCGTACCTCCCGACGGACCATAAGGTCAGCCAGTCGAGAGGCTCGCTGCGTTTGGGCCTGTATTCCCCTGAGGCACGGCCGCATTGATCACTTTGGGTATCAATTCAATGAACTCAACCATCTTGTTGATATCAACCATGTATTTAACGTCCTCCAGCTTTAACGTTCTGTCCTCCCAGAGCAGGCAGGCCCAGAGGAAAGGGACGATCTCCTTCTGCGTGAAGCTGGCCGGATCGGCATCGCCGGACAGCACGTCTATCCCGGTGACCTCCTGGAACCTCTCCATGCCACCCATGGTCCATTTCAGGTGTCGTTCCTTATCCAAGATTATAGGTATCGTGTCCATTTAGCTGGCCGCCCTGGCTACTCTTACCATGTAGGTTTTGGCGACCTTGCCGGTCTCGGTTACCACGATGGTTACAGTTGTAACACTTCCAGCCGCACCCAGCGCGATGGCGCCGGAGGCCTGGCCGGTGGCCACCACAGTGCCGTTGACCGTAATCACACCGGCCGTGGCGGTCGGGGTGACCGTGACCGAGCTGACACCGGTGAGAACTGTGGCTATGTAGTCATAGGTGGTCTGCGACGGAGCGGGGACGATCACCGCGCTCTCGCTGATGGCGAAGAAAGGCGTGGTCAGCCCCGTCGAGGCGCCGATGGCCAGCGTGGGCTTGCCCGATATCTTCAGCGAGGCGGAGAAGTCGATCTTGCCGCCCACCGCGTAATCGCCGACCTTATACTTGGTCACCAGTGCGCTAAAGGACCAGGTGGCGGTGATGGCCGTGGGCAGCGTCAACACGAACGACTGCACTGTCATGGCTAACTGATCAGCCATTAAGGCGACCTGCCCGTCGGTGTCCCCCGCAATAAAGTTGCCCTCGATGGGCACCTCACTGGCCTCGAACCAGGTGCCGATGAACTCCTTGAAGCTGTCGGGCGAGGTCAGCGTGGTGACGTCCAGCGTCTCTAAATTGATCTCGATGCCGCCGATCTTGGTGATCTCGGCGATGGTGTGCCCGTCCCTGGCCAAGGTGGCGCCCTTGGCGGCAATGGCATTGCTCATGATTATTCCTCCTACTCGTTGTAGTCGATTAGATATTCCACGGGAACGTGGTAGAGCCCGGTCTCGGGCTCGTATAAATCCTGCTCGCCGTCATACTGAATGCTGACCCTCACTCCGCCCGCTCCGCCGATGATCTCGTTGTTCTTGTCCTGCAGGGCCACTTGTATTTGCTCGGCGATCTGCTTGGCCGCGTAATAGGTATCCGAAAAGATGGAGAACTGGAAGCGCGAGTACACTAAATGGGAGGAGGCGGTTAATGTCCGCCCCCTCGTCGCCGAGACCTTGAAGAACACAATGTAAGGAGTCTGAACGTCCTGCGGGGCAATCACATAGTAAAGCCTCTCCCCGATAAGTGCGGTAAGGGCCGTCTGCGCCAGCAGGTGTTTCAAGAGGGCGTGTTCAACGTACATTACTTTCGTGCAGCTTCCATGATCATATCCAGAAGCTTATCCTTGATCTGGGTGTAGATGCGGGCCACGTTGGTATCGACGGCCGGGCGGAAGAAAGGTATTGCAGGGCCTATACCGGTCGGTCTACCCGTTGTCTTTTGAATGCGCGGCCTGGTACCGTATTCGATAAGATGGGCGTGCGGCGCTATCTTGCGGTCCACAGCCGCGGCGGCCGAGCGCGGGTAATTGCTTATCTGTCTGAGAAACTTGGCTTTGACGCTCCTTTTCAGGTTGCCGGTCGGGCCCCTGGGCGCCTTGGACCTGGCGGCGTCGGCGATCACCTTCGCTCCCTCCATCATGACAGGCTCGACCTTTTCGTTGGGCAGGGCTTTGACCAGATTGCGCAGCGTGGCCTCAAACTCTTTTTTGCCCTCGATCTCAACTGTAAATGCAGCCATCAGTCCAGCGCCTCTGTATACATCAAATGCAATTCCCTGCGGTTCTCCTGCGGGTGCACGATGGATACGATGTTGAGGATCCTGTCGCCGAATTTGATGCGCATGGTGGGTTCAAGATCATCCCGGTAGCGTATCCTCACCCTGCCATCGACCTTTGATTCAAGTTGATTGGCCGCATAGTAGCTCTGTCCGATGGCAGGCTCGATAGCCGCCCAGACCGTGCAGAATGTGCTCCAGGTTAAAACAACCTCATCGATGGCATTCTTGGTCTGGGTCGGCTGTTCGATGACGATGCGGTGTCGCAGTTGCCCGGCCTTCATTTAGAAGCACCTGTCCTGCCAGAGCAGGGCGTCCACGCTCATGGGCG
>CAZSED010000040.1:0-8278 GCA_964605885.1 uncultured Dehalococcoidales bacterium | reverse complement strand
TACATGCCGAGCAGAACGCCATCATCCAGGCGTCGCTGCACGGCGTCAGCCTGGATGGCGCGACCATCTACTGCACGCATTCACCCTGCATACTCTGCGCCAAGATGCTGGCAAATGCCCGCATCGAGCGTTTTGTGACCTTCGGGAGGTATGCGGACGACGGCTTCCTGGAGCTGTTTAAAGAGGCCGGCATAAAATACGACCTGCTGCCCAGGCCGCCCTTTAACATAACTTCACTTGATTAAGATGAGGACGGATAGATCAGATGCGCGAATGTAAGATAAGCAACAACAAGGCCGGTTGCAACTGCACCTACGAGCCGTGCTCCAGGAAGGGCATCTGCTGTGAATGCATAAAGTACCACAGGGATGCGGGCGAGCTTCCGGCATGCTACTTCCCGACTGAGGTAGAGCGAACTTATGACCGGACCGTGGAGCGGTTCATCTCTGCTTGCGGCAAGAAGCAGCGCTGAGTTTCGCGAAGTCGACAGCCCGCACTTCACCTGGGCGCCTTGATCTGCACCTGCTGCGTGAAGACGGAGGCGGCCCCGCTCTGCAAAGTCGCTTTCACCGTCAGAGGATACAGGGCATCATCGCTGAATCCCCCTCCGATCAGGATCGATTTCTGGCTGATGCTTGCGCCGGGCATCAGTGGCGCCGAGGGAGAGACATCGAAGCTGAAGTCGAATGATCTCCCCGCCACCAGCGTGGTCGTCAGGCCGGTGATGGGCTCGGCCGATATATCTTTCAGGGTGATCTCCACCGTGGGGCCGCCCGGCGTGATCGGCGGGATGGGTCCAGTCACAGATACGATTTCTACAGGCCGGCTCTGTGAGCCGTTGCTGCACGCCGCCCCGCCAAGGGATATCAGCATAACTGCAGTGGTGAAAAATAAGCAAATGATAAAAACACTTGGATAGCATGGATGAACAAATTTTTTATATCCGACGTTCATGTTTTCTGCCGCTCCATTGAATAACTCACATCGTTGTCCTGCCTGAGAAATCGAAACCAATTACTGACGAATCTGTTAAATTCTAATATGCAGAGTGCTTCTGTTGAGTAGAGAAGTATAAACGCATATGAGATAGTAGAACAAGTTATTGCTTTCTATTTTCTATTCATTCTGCGGTCTCTTAACTGTTCCCAGCCACTACGGATGTTCTGAATCATTGCAGTATCAAAGCCTATATATTCTTTTAGCACAATATTATCAACATATTCCAGAGCCTCAGAGGTTAAACCCCTTCTCAATAAATCATCTACCTTACAAGTATCAATTTCAATATTAGAGTCATACGGAATTGGCAAGTCTTCAGCTTCGCCAGGTTCAAGTTCTAGCACGCCACCTCCATAACTTCGACCGCAAACTTCAGCCCAAGCTAGAGTCAAAGAATTAAAGAATACCGCTGCAAGTTTTTCTGCATTAGTCCCAGCTTTCACGCGTACTCTATGGATCGTATCTGTGGAAGTTGCCTGAATTTCATTTACAACTAGAAGGGGATACCGATGCACCTGCCTAAACAGAAACAAATCGGGTGCGTAGATTGACGGAATATCAAACCATCTTTTTCTAATTCTGCATTTGTATCCGCGATTGATACCCTCCTGTTCGCCCAGCTCTATATATCGTAGAAGTTGTTCATGAAAATGAATCATGTCCGTCCCGTTGAGACATAAAAGGTAACTGGGATGATGTTTAACATAATTATTAAAATCCAGGTTACTAAAACGGGTTGATTTCAGAGCCGAGGTTCGCCCAACTATGGGTACGGTAAACATCATTACCTGCAGTTCTTGCCTTTGAGAGTGATCTAGTATAAAGTAGCTGTTTCTACCCGTAACAATCCCAACATCAACTCGCGCCAATTCGCCTAGTTCGACTAATCCACTTGCCTGCTTAGCCTCATCTAAAGCTTTAAAAAAGCATTCGTCCATGAAAAGAGATGTCCATTTCATTCCAATGCGAGTGTGTTTAGCTGGTGCATGAACCACAGTGTCATTCAGTCTATCCAAATCAAGTAACTCTGCGCCATCTCGCAAATGCAATGTTTGTATATTTGACAACGTGTTGCATTCTTCTCTTTTGCCTTCAGCAAGCAATAATAGTATTTCCTGTTGAATTTCTGGAAAGACGAGTTTCTCGAAACTAATGACGGTAACGCGACCGAATTGGGTAGCTAATCGTTTACGCAAAGGTTCTGCGTATTTAACTTGAAGCAATTCAGCTGGCACAACCATTGCTAGGCATCCGCCTTTCGTTAGCAATTCAATACTCAGCTGAACGAAAGCAGACCATGCGTTTGCTAATTTAGTTGGTTTGTAGCCAGCTTGTCTCAGGTGAGAAAAAGCCAATTCGCGGCTATCATTTTCAAAATTCTGGAATCTTATAAATGGAGGATTGCCAATAATCAGATCAAATCCGTCGCCTTCTATTAACTCGGAATATGTTTTAAAGAAGTCGTTATGAATATACTGTAGTTCAAAATTCCTGCAATCTATTTGCTGTACTCTTTTAATTGCCTTCGTTAATTCATCTTTTATTAATTCAACTGAAACGACTTTAATACGATTTTTGGTGCTGATCTGAGTATGCTTATTTAAATACTCTGCTATCGCAACTATAAAGTTACCGTCACCACAACTAGGTTCCAGAATTCTCCTAGTCTCTTTGCGTATTCCCCACTGGACCAAATATGTAGCCAGATTAAGTGGCGTATAGTAGCCACCCCTGCGCTTGTGATCAGACACGGACAATTTATTTGTGAAGAATGTCATAATTGAAAAAGGCGGATCTTTATTAATAATATAATAACACAAATGTGCTATTATGCAATAGTCATCTTGTGTGAGTTTAGTCGTGTGGGGGTAGTCCTTTGTAACGATTTAAATAATGAGGGTATAGGGTTTCTGAGAATTTATTAATCCTGATAGGAGACTGGGTGGGTGGAACGGTTGTATCAATATCGCCCGTTGTCGGATTCCAAACAACTAAAGATATGACCTCGGCCAAGTGGGCTTGATCCAATACATTTTTCCTTGATCCAAGACGTTCAAGTGTACGTATCATATCAGTCTGCTGTTTTTCAGCTAAAGCTGGTTTGGGAACCACGACTATGAAAGCAACGATCGCAAAAGGAAAACGTGTGTGTACTGTTGTTGCCTCTGTCGCCAAATCGTTAATCATGTTCTGCCAGTTTTTTGCCACACTTTTTAAGTCATTAAGTGTTTTACTGTCGAATACAACTCTTGGTCCGTCCGGTCTATATGCTGCGTCAAAATTTTGCGGACGTACTCCTCCAACTATCCTTACAGCCCCAACTTCAACACAATCATCAGAAGGGGGAAGCAATCCGCTGCCTGCCGTTTTAACGGGAATGCCACCTAGCATTTGTGCGAGACAATTACTAAATTCTTGATCAATAAAGGATGCAAAATTAACCGACTGATGTCGATCAAAACATTGTGCCGCTTTATTTTGCTTTGTCTCAGGATTCGATTCACCGAGCCACAAATTACCCCATTCCTTAAGCTTTGCCTTTGGTATCACCAGAGTTGGCATATGATCTGACAAATCAGCCATGTGTTTACCTCATAAGTTAAATGTTGGCATTATTTCTTCCATCTTATATGAAAACAATAAATAGAACAATTGATGCTGACCTACAAGCAGTTTACCATCGTGCATCTATACCTGAGGTCGTGCCCATGGGCTCCCAGACAGGCCCTAGCTCGGCCTTCTTCTTATCCAGGCCGGCGGCCTCCTCTTTGAGCAGGTAAAGTGACATCTGGAGCCGGCCTTTCCACTCGGCGAGGCGGTTGGCCTCGCTGCTGCCTACTATGAATGTTCTACCGTGTACCCACTGGTTGAACTCCCCCACTTCGGCGTTATATGCCCCGACCTTTTGATTGAAGCCGGCCACCTTTGCCTCGAAATCACGGCTCTTGCTCCGGTATTTTTCGTAATATGCATAGTCCGGGGAAGGATTTACGCTCAGGCTGATGAAGCCGAGCTCCCTGCCTTTCTCCACGTAGGCCACACGGTCGCCTCCGGTAACGGATACACTGCCGCTGTCCGCCTCAGCCTCCAGCTTTTGCAGGTCCATCTTGCGCTCCAGGGCGGTCCGGCCTGTGGAGTCGGTGAAGACCAGGCCGCGGTCAGTTGTGTTGAAGGCGTTGACGGCGTGCCCGACCGGCTCGCCGGCCAGGTCGATGCCCACCCAGGCCGCCCGTATGCCCGCCTTCTCCGCGTTGTTATGCACATCCTGGGCAAACGACCCGCACATGAAATCGCCCTCAACATAGTCCATCTCGTCAGTCCGGTCGGACTTCAGGAAGGCCACCACCTGTTCCCAGGTGGGATCGACGGCGCCCGGATTGTTCTCCAGTATCACGTTGAAGCCGTAGGTGCCGTTGTAGGGCAATTGCTGCGTGTTGCTCCGGCAGGCAGGGATAAGAAGGGTTGATATGAGAGCAGCCGCTAATGCGGCCAGCGCACAAATCCTGCTCATTTACTCGTATCCCGCAGGCTGTAGACGCAGCCGCAGTAGTTCTGGCGGTAAAGACCCCAGCTCCTGGCCAGCTCCATCGACCTCTTGAAACCGTCCTTCTTCTTGAAGTCCCTGGCCATAAAACGCTCTCCGGCTATCTCCCTGCCGATGCGGTTGATCTCGGCCGCCTGCTTGTGCGGGCTGATGGTTAGCGTCGAGGTGAAGGCGTCGGCGCCTCTTTCCTGCATGAAGCCGAAGGTCTTCTCAAGGCGCAGCCGGTAGCAGACGGAACAGCGCGAACCGCCCTCTGGCACATCACCCATCCCCGCCGTCAGCTTATTCCAGTTCTCGAAGTCGTACGGCCCGTCCGCCAGCTCGAATTTTAGCCTGTCGGCCGTGCGCTGCGCGGCCTCCAGCCGCAGCCGGTACTCCTGCGCAGGATGGATATTGGGATTGTAGAAGTAGCCGGTGACCTGGTGCCCCTCGTTTAAAAGCACATCGGCGGCGCCTGCCGCGCAGACGCCGCAGCAGATATGCAGCACTACTTTCATCGATTTAACGCTTGCGTATGCGTCAGGATTTCTTGCCTTTGGTCCTCTCCTCCAGACGCTTCTGGATCCTGGTGATAAACCCGGGGTCTGAGAAACCCAGGCTCTGCGCCATGCCGGCGCATTCCAGGCCGTCCGCCACGCTCATGTTCATGCTCATATCGATGTTGCGCTTGGCCAGGCCCACGCCGATGGGGCCGTTACAGGCTATCTCTTTGGCCCAGGCGATGCCGGTTTTCTCCAGGTCCTCCAGCTTGACTACCTCGTTGATCATTCCCCACCTCTCGGCCTTCTCAGCACCAATAGTCCTGCCGGTCAGTATCAGCTCCTTGGCCCTGCCCACGCCCACTATGCGCGGCAGGCGCTGGCTGGCGCCATCGTCGGGGACCAGGCCCATCACCACCTCGGGTATACTGAAGGTTGTCTCGGGGCTGCAGATCCGCAGGTCGCAGGCCAGCACCATCTCGCAGGCGATGCCGAGGCAGAAGTTGTGGATCACCGCGATGACCGCCTTCTCAAGGTACTCGATCTCGTTGTAGGCCCTCTGCGCCATCCGCACAAACCGGCGTATGTCCTGCTGGCTTCCACCGGCCTGGAAGGCCGTGAGGTCAGTCCCCGCCGAAAATCCCTTGCCCTCGCCCGAGAGCAGCACAACGCCGACGCTGGGCCGGGATGCCACCTCAGCGAAACATTTCTCAATGTCCCAGAACATCTGGGGATTGATAGCGTTCCTTTTCTCAGGCCTGTTCAGCTTGACATGGAGAATGCCGTCCTTTTCGGTGTAAGCGAGAGTATCGAAGTGCATAACACGATCTCCTTAAAATTTATTGCGGGATTATTGCGGGACTGATGCCATCCGGCGCCGTACAACAACCCTAATTAAAATAGCTGTCGCAGCCACGGAATGTCAAGCACATATCCGCTGCCGGACAGCTATCCGCCGGTCTCAGGCCGGCCTGTTTATTTATATTAGCGCCCTGTAATACAGGCGTATTATCAGGACTTCTTGCCCTTTACCTTTTCGAGGAAGCGCTGCTCCACGCGTTTGATGAAGCTGGGATCGGACATGGCCAGGCTCTGCGCCATGCCGGCGCACTCCAGCGCGTCATGAATGCTCATGTTGTAGCTCATATCGATGTTGCGCTTGGCCAGCCCGACGCTGACCATTCCGTTGGCCATGATCTCTTTGGCCCAGGCGATGCCGGTTTTCTCCAGGTCTTCCTGCTTGACGATCTCGTTGACCAGGCCCCACCTCTCCGCCTTCTCTGCACCAATAGTCCTGCCGGTCAGTATCAGCTCCTTGGCCCTGCCCAGGCCTATCACGCGGGAAAGACGCTGGCTGCCGCCGCCGTCCGGCACCATGCCCATATTGACCTCCGGTATATTGAAGGTGGCGTCGGGCGTGCATATCCTGAGGTCGCAGGCCAGCACCATCTCCAGCGCTCCCCCGAAGCAATAGTTATGTATCAGGGCGATGACGGGCTTCTCAAGCAGCTCTATCTCGTTGAACATGGCCTGGAACATGCGTACGCCGCGGCGCAGGTCGGCGGCGCTCATTCCCAACTGGAATGAGTTCAGGTCGGTGCCGCCCGAGAAACACTTGCCCTCGCCGGACAGAAGCACGACCTCCGCTGAGGATTTGGGCGCCACCTCGGCAAAGCACTGCTGAACTTCCCTGATCAGTTCAAAGCTCATGGCGTTCCTCTTCTCAGGCCTGTTCAGTTTGACGTGCAGGATGCCGTCTTTTTCCGCGTAGGCAACTGTCTTGAATTCCATTTCTTTCTCCTTTTTAATATTTCTTTAAGCGGTTGAACCGTTATTCACACGGATGACCCGGTGTGCGGCCTGGGAGGCGTGCAGAAGAGTATGAGCGCCACCCCGATCAATCCTCCCGCACAGGCGATGAGTATGGCGGCATCGTAGCTGCAGTAGGTGTCGAACATGAATCCGGCGAAGGCCGGCGATGTGAACTGGAAGATCGAGTTAATGGGGTTGGTGATCCTGCTGATGCTGGGAAATGAGGCCGCCCCGAAGTAGTTGCCCACTATAAGCGGCGTCGCCACATAGGCCGCGCCGAAGCCGAAGCCCGACAGCAGGGGGAAAATATAGGCAGCCCAGAGGTTGCTCGTTGAGGCCACGATGAAGAGCACTCCCCCCACCACCAGCGAGAAGCCGGCGATGGCTATCAGATAGCGGGCTTCGGCTCTCTCACCCAGGAAGGATATGCTCAGGCGGCCGATGATGCTGCAGGCCAGTATCAGGCCATAGATGAAGGCGGGGTGGAATATGAGCTGCGGGTCGGTGGGCGAGAAGCCGCGGTCGAGCATGTGGGCGGGCGTCTGCGTCAGCACTGCCTGCCAGAGGAAATAGATCAGCCCCGTGCCTCCCACGATCAGCCAGAGGGCCCGTGTCCTGACGGCGTCGCGGAGGGTCCAGTTAACAGGGGTGCGGTATGTCTTGATCAGCCTGTGCCTGGCATGCGCGAGGGCTGACTTCTCCGCCTCCGGAGAAAGGCCGTCCGGATGCTGCCCCAGGTCCTCTGGACGGTTGCGCACGGCGACCAGGGCTATGACGGCGCAGGCCAGGCAGGCCAGCGCTATGACATACCAGCCCACGCGCCAGTCACCGCCAAAGGCGACGATGCAGTTGCTCACGATCTGGGGATAGATGAAGCCGCCGATGGCGCCACCCCCCAGCACCAGCCCCAGCGCCAGCGCCCTGTGCACGTTAAACCATAAAAGCACCAGGGCCTGTATCGGCACTACGGTGCTGAATGAAAGTCCCAGGCCGATGAAGAAGCAGAGGGCCCAGTATACGATGGGATACGAATGCCCGAAGACGGTCATGCATATCTGCGCCAGGCATGCCATCAGCACGCAGAACACCGTGATGATCACACCGCCGATGGCCAGTGTCTTCCTGGGGCCGAAGCGGTTGATCAGCCAGGGTATGGCCAGCGCGCCCACGCCCAGCATGATGCCGATGATGGAGTAGCCGACGTTGACCTCCCCGCGCTGCCAGCCCATGTCCTTGACCATAAAGGTGTAGATGACGGGCGGACCGTAGAGGGCGAAGCCGATGGGGATGGAGTACACCAGGCAGAGGATGGGCAACAGCCACCAGCCATAAAAGACGCCGGGCTTGTTCTTGTCGGGCATTCGCTGATTCTCCTTGAGGCAATTTGGGGCTGCGGATGCAGTGAAGCCCATTATATCATGGGCTTCCTTCTCAAGACAGGCGC
>CAZSED010000039.1:2378-8833 GCA_964605885.1 uncultured Dehalococcoidales bacterium | reverse complement strand
CCTCAGTTCGGATTGTAGGCTGAAACTGCCTACATGAAGTTGGAGTTGCTAGTAACCGCAGGTCAGCACACTGCGGTGAATACGTTCTCGGGCCTTGTACACACCGCCCGTCACGTCATGGAAGTCGGTAACACCTGAAGTCGATAGGCTAACCCGCAAGGGAGGCAGTCGCCGAAGGTGGGACCGGTGACTGGGACGAAGTCGTAACAAGGTAGCCGTACGGGAACGTGCGGCTGGATCACCTCCTTTCTAGGGAGTTTGATCTCCTAGGTCGTTCGATAGCAGCAATGCTATCGCTGTTTTGATATCAAAGTTCCTTCCACTATCCAGCTGTTAAGGTTTTTTATTTCCTCCCCCTACGCCTCCCATTGACTTCAATGGTAAAATATAGGCGCATGTAGCTAGGGCTTGTGTGGTTGGCCTGACATGTGAATTTACCGGTTTTCTGATGAGACGCTGGGACTAGCGGATATGATTTACGACGCAGCTAAGTTTGTGTTCAGCCCGCCGCCGCTGGTCTCACGTGCGCACCGCATATTGATCAAACCCAGCGCCAGCTATCCGCACCCCTATCCCTTCAGCACCAGCCGCGAGATACTGGGCACGGTCATTGAGAAGGTCAAGCAGATAAGCGACGCCGACGTGATCATACTGGAGGGGGCCGCCAGCGGCGATTCAGTCTACCCCATCTACAAGTCGCTGGGCTATGACTTCCCCCGAGTGCTTATGCTGGACGTAAAGGACTGCATCTGGGTGGAGATAGAGAACCCGCTGCCGCATCCCTTTGCCATAGCCACCTTCTGGGTGCCCAACGTGGTCCTTTCCTGCGACTTCCTGATAAGCGTTTCGCCCTTCCGCCAGGTGGGCAACCAGGGCGTTTTCAGCATCAAGAACCTGCTCAGCCTGTTGCCGGTCAGCAAGTACAGGAAGGGCACTGGAGGAGGCTGGAGCGCGCTGGACGAGTTCGGCTGGGAGAAGGTCTACGCCGACCTGTATTTCACCCTGCCCTTCGACCTGGCCATCATCGACGGCCGCAAAAAGTTCATGTCGCAGGATGACTCGTTCAAGGGGAAGACGGAGAACCTGGGCAAGATATTTGAAGGCGAACCATACGAGATAGACTGCGAGGCCACCACCATGGCTGGCCTGGATACGCAGTACCTGGATATCATCAAGGCGGGCAAGGCCGAGCTAGAAAGCTAGCTGTAGTAATACCTGACGTCGAAGTTTGAGTACTGCCCGGTGAACTCCGACCACTTACTGTCAATGCTCTCCACCACGGCCTCGGGAGGGCCTGTCCACAGCTGCCGCAGCAGCTCCTCCAGCTTGTCCCTGTCGCCCTCGGCCGCCAGCTCCACGTCACCCGATTTGGCGTTGCGCACATAGCCCCTGAGGCCCAGCGACTTGGCCAGCCGGGCCGTGAAGGCCCTGTAATATACGCCCTGCACCTGGCCGTGTATGCGGGCGTCCAGATGAGCAAGGTTAGGCATAGGCGGTCAATAAGCTATATCCAGCGCTGCTGGCCGGATGGGCTATTCGAAGAATTCGTCCTTCTTGCCCTTTTTCTTGACTACTTCAACTTCTACAACAGGTTCAAAAATTGAAGCGGCAGTCGGCTTTTTAGCGTCCTTTTTCGGTTTCTTGGCTTCCCTGCGTGATTTGTCTCTGGAACCCATTGCTTAGCACCCCTCTTATAAAATATTGTGCTGAAGTAAGTTTAACAAATGGGCGTTGATTTTAAAAGATGATTTAAATAGAGTGTCGTTTCAGGCGTTAGTGTCGGGGCCGGCCGCCTGCTACCTCAGCCATCTGAGCACGCTCGATGGCCACTGCCGATAGATCGGCCAGAGCTTCCAGCAGGCGGAACTGCTCAACTGGCATATGGAATTTACTGGCTGCCGCCCATATGCCGAGCACGCCGACAGCCCCCGGCGTAACATTGAGGGGCAGAAACAGCGCACCGGAGTCCGGCAGGGTATCTGTGCCACGCCCCGCGGCCTGCTGATGCTGGAAGGCCCAGGTTGCGACGGCAAACTCATTCTCGTCCAGCACGAAGTTTTTCTTTTGGAAAGACGGCTTTAATTTGCCGTCATTTTGGCTGTCAGGCAATAAGATTACCGTCTCCAGTCCGAATGTGCGTTTCAGGTAGCTGTTTATAGTGCGGACAGTGTCCTCTAAACTTACGGTGCCGGCAATTTCACGGCTGAGCGTATACAGGGTGGCCGTTGCCACCTGACGCTGCCTGGCCAGAAAAACCTGCTTGCGCACACGCGCAGTCAGATAGCTGACCACGATTCCGACTGATGTTAAGCCTACGAAGGTCAACAGATACTGCACGTCAGCAACGGCAAAAGTCAGAACGGGGGGCACAAGATAAAAATCAAAGGCCAGTGTGCTCAATATAGCAATAGCAATCGAGGGACCGAATCCGAAATAGACGGCAGAGATCACCACGCACAAAAGATATACCATTATCAGATTGGTCGGATTGATATAAGAGCGTATCAGCCATCCTACCAGAGTTACGCCGACTACCATGGCTAGGCTGACCAGATAGCCGCGCCAGTTGAAGGCCTGAGCTGCGCCAGCCTCCTTTTCCTGTACGGCAGCGGGCTCAGCTTTGCCACCCACGACGTAAACATCTATAAACCGGCTTTGACGGATGATCCGGGAAACCAGCGAGCCGAAAAAAAACTCCTGCCAGCGCGACCGCTTTGACTTGCCTATGACTATCTTGGTTATGTCGTGAGCCTCGGCATATTCAGTTATGGCCTGCGCTACCGACTGTCCTTGCACCACCACCACGTCTGCGCCCAGCCTTTTAGCCAGCTGAAAGGCGGTACTCAGCCTTACTTGTTTAGCTGATGATAGATTAACGTTGTCGGGCGTTTCAACATAGATTGCCACCCAGTCGCCATTCAGTTGAGAGGCCAGCCTGCGTGCGCTGCGCAGCAGGCGGCTGGAAAGTGGGCCAGGGCTGATGCAGGCCAGCACGTGTTCCGTAGCCGGCCAGGGTCCCTGAACGGCATGTGTATGCATATAAGAGCGGGTCTGCCGTTCCACCTGCTCGGCGGCTACCCGCAGTGCCACTTCCCGCAGGGCGGAGAGGTTACCTTTGCGGAAGAAATCGGCTGTGGCGTGTGCTATCTGCTCCGGCACGTAGACCTTGCCGTCCTTAAGGCGTTTTATCAGCTCGTCCGGCGGCAGGTCCACCAGCTTTATCTCATAAGCCCGGTCAATTATGGTGTCAGGGACCGTTTCACGCACCCATACGCCCGTGATTTGCGCTACGGTATTTCTGATGCTCTCCACATGCTGTATGTTCAGCGTAGTATAGACATCTATCCCGGCATTGAGCAGCTCTTCCACGTCATGATAGCGTTTGGGGTGGCGCGAGCCGCTGGCATTGGTGTGCGCCAGTTCATCCACCAGGGCCAGCTGCGGTTTACGTGCCAGCACGGCGTCCAGGTCCATCTCGGGTATGGTGATACCGCGGTAGTCCACCTGCCTTGGCGGGACTGTTGGCAGGCCTTCAAGCAGTTCCTCGGTTTCGGCACGCCCGTGCGTCTCTACATAGGCCACAACCAGGTCGATTTCTTCCTTCTGTTCCTGCGCCGCCTGCAGCATGGCGTACGTCTTGCCGACGCCGGCGGCAAAGCCCAGGAAGATGGTAAGCCTCCCCTGCTTCTGTTGTTGCTCCTCAGCCTGGACGTGAATCAGCAGCTCGTCCGGGCTGGGCCTTCCCTCACGCATCTCAGTTATCTCTTAAGTAAAAAAGCTTTCCTATATATCATTGCTGTTGCCGGTACAGGCCGTCCAGCGCCAGGTTCAGCTCAAGCACATTTACCCTTTCTTCACCCAGAATACCGAACTGGCGGCCCTGTGTAAAACGGTTGACTGTTTGTGTGAGCGCGTTGCTGTCCAGGTGCCTCTCCCGGGCCACCCGCGGTACCTGATAGAGGGCCGCCGCCAAACTGATATGGGGGTCCAGCCCGCTGCCCGAGTTGGTAACCAGGTCGACCGGTATGGGCTGCTTATTGCCGGGGTCGGCGGCTTTCAAGGCGTCCACACGCTTTTTTATCGCTGCCATAAGGTCCGGGTTGGAGGGAGCGTAGTTTGAGCCCGAGGATGCGGCAGCATTGTACGGCATCGGCTGGGTTGCAGATGGCCGGCCCCAGAAATAGCCGGGCTGGTCGAACTGCTGACCGATCAGCTCGGAACCAAGGTAGTTTCCCTCTTTTCCTAGCAGGCTGCCGTTGGCCTGGTGGTTGAAGGCTACCTGTGCGATCAGCGTGACCGCCAGCGGGTAGATTATCCCGGTGATGACCGTCAGAATGCCCAGGAATATCAGGCTGCGCCTGATCTGTTCCTTCATCTATAATACCCATGCATAATATTCATACCAGTCCCAGCGTAACCAGCAACATGTCGATCAGCTTAATTCCTATGAAGGGCGCCAGCAGCCCTCCCAGGCCGTAGATCAAAAGATTGTCGCGCAGCAGCGTCTCCGCTCCCACGGGACGGTAGGGCACCCCGCGAATGGCCAGCGGTATCAGCGCTACTATGATCAAGGCGTTGAATATGACTGCGGATATTACTGCACTGTGCGGGGTAGCCAGGTGCATAATATTCAGCACGCCCAGCGCCGGGTAGATTCCGGCGAAGGCCGCGGGGATGATGGCAAAATATTTGGATACATCATTGGCGATGCTGAAGGTGGTCAATGCACCGCGTGTCATCAATAGCTGTTTGCCGATTTCAACGATCTCAATGAGTTTGCTAGGGTTGCTATCCAGGTCGATCATATTCGAGGCCTCGCGTGCTGGCTGTGTACCGGTATTCATAGCTACGGCCACGTCTGCCTGCGCCAGGGCCGGTGCATCGTTTGTGCCGTCGCCCGTCATGGCCACCAGGCGCCCGCCCGTCTGGTACTCACGTATCAGCTTGAGCTTGGTCTCCGGAGTGGCCTGCGCCAGGAAATCGTTGACGCCTGCCTCGGCTGCTATGGCGGCTGCGGTCAGCGGGTTGTCCCCGGTGATCATAACTGTCTTGATGCCCATCCTGCGCAGGCGCATGAAGCGCTCCTTGATGCCGCCTTTAACAATATCCTTGAGGTGAACCACGCCTATCGTCTCGCCGTTGCGGGCTATGACCAGCGGCGTGCCGCCGCCCCGGGCGATGTCGTTGACAACGGCTGTCAGCTCGGCAGGTACAGATTTTCCCAGCAGGTTAACGTACTCAGTAATTGAATCAGTGGCACCCTTGCGTATACTGAGCCCGTCTATATCCACGCCGCTCATCCTGGTCTGTGCTGAAAATGGAACGAAGCGCATCGTTCCCTGCATGTCCTCTTTCCTGCCGCCCCTTAGCGAGTATTTTTCCTTGGCCAGCTGGACAATGCTGCGTCCCTCGGGCGTCTCATCCGCCAGCGAGGCCAGTTGCGCCGCCTCTGCCAGGTCGCTCTCCGCGATTCCTTTCACAGGTATGAATTCCACCGCTTGGCGGTTACCCAGCGTAATGGTGCCCGTTTTGTCCATCAGCAGCACATCGACGTCTCCAGCAGCCTCAACGGCATGTCCGGAAAGCGCTATGACGTTGCGGCGGATCAGCCGGTCC
Organism: uncultured Dehalococcoidales bacterium; assembly: GCA_964605885.1. GTDB lineage: Bacteria > Chloroflexota > Dehalococcoidia > GIF9 > UBA5629 > CAZSED01. The sequence continues at coordinate 3,217 of CAZSED010000039.1, read as the reverse complement.
ATGCCGGCTATGCCTATGGCTGGCAGAAGACCGCCTATGGTGGTAGGTATCAGGCAAACCAACAGGGCTGCCAGTACTGTCAGCGTGATTGGGGCTCCCTGACGGCTTACTGCTGCGCTGTATGTAGAGAAAGGCAGCAGTGCGATGCAGACAACCAGGAAGATAATGGTAAATGCCGACAGCAGGATGTTCAGGGCTATCTCATTGGGCGTCTTCTGGCGCCGGGCGCCTTCTATCAGCCCGATCATGCGGTCCAGAAACCCTTCCCCCGGATTGGCCGTCACGCCTACAATCAGCCAATCAGAAAGTACGCGGGTGCCGCCGGTGACTGCACTGCGGTCTCCGCCCGATTCACGTATGACAGGGGCGCTTTCGCCGGTGACGGCGCTCTCATCCACCAGCGCAACCCCCTCTATTATCTCGCCGTCCGAGGGTATAATCTCGCCCGCCTCGACCAGGAACGCATCACCGCGCCTGAGTGCGGTTGAAGCAACCATCTCATAGCGGGCATCGCGCCTGGGCTGGCTGAGCCTTTTAGCCTGCGTCTCACGACGTGTGTTGCGCAATGCCTCGGCCTGGGCCTTGCCCCGACCTTCGGCGATAGCCTCGGAAAAGTTGGCAAAGAGTACGGTCAGCCACAGCCAGAAGGCGATAGCCCCGATAAAAGCGGTCCTGGCCTCGCCGTGGCCTAACAGCGCCTGTATCCACAGTGCGGTGGTCAGCACGCTGCCTATCTCCACCACGAACATTACCGGATTGCGTATCATCCAGCGCGGATCAAGCTTGGCAAGAGAATCGACCATCGCGCGGCGGTAGATGCGCGGATCGAAGCGCGGCTG
>CAZSED010000039.1:0-2278 GCA_964605885.1 uncultured Dehalococcoidales bacterium | reverse complement strand
GATCAGCCAGATAACGAAGAGAGGAGTATGTGTGGGAAGCGTGCCCGCTCCGTAAGGCACCAGCTTCTTGCGCGCCAGCGAGCCGGCGACGGCCAGCACCGGGATGGCCGTCCAGTAGCGGCCCATGAGCATGGCCAGCCCAAGTGCCAGATTGTAAAAGGGTGTGTTGGTGCCCAGCCCGGCGAAGGAGCTGCCGTTGTTGTTCCCGGCCGATGAAAAGGCATACAGCACCTCGGAGAAGCCGTGCGGGCCCGGATTGAAAACGGCCTGCCTGGCGTCCGGAATGGACAGCGCCAGGGCGGTGCCGAACAGCACGGCCAGAATGGGCACGAGCACTATCAGGGAAGCCATCTTCATTTCGAAAGCCTCGATCTTTTTACCCAGGTACTCGGGCGTTCGTCCTATCATCAGCCCGGCCACGAAGACGGCTATGATGACAAAGGCCAGCATGCCGTACAGCCCCGAGCCAACCCCACCATAGACCACCTCCCCCAGCTGGATAAGCCAGAGCGGCACCAGGCCGCCAAGGGGCATAAACGAGTCCAGCATGGAGTTGACCGACCCGTTTGAGGCGGAGGATGTGGCAGTGGCCCACAGGGCGGAATTGGCCTGCCCGAAGCGGACCTCCTTGCCTTCCATATTGCCGCCGGGCATGCTAAAGCTGGCCGTCTGGTCAATACCCAGCCCGGCCATAGCAAGATTGCCGTTCTCTTCCGATAGAACGGCCACGGCCAACATGGCAACGAAGATGATGGTCATGGCTGCAAGCAGGGCCCAGCCTTTACGCGTATCGCCCACCATTCTGCCGAACGTATAGCAGAGTGAAGCCGGAACCAGGAGTATGGCAAGCATCTCCAGGAAGTTGGAAAAGGGCGTGGGGTTCTCAAAAGGATGGGCCGAGTTTACACCGAAAAAGCCTCCGCCGTTGGTCCCAAGCTGCTTGATGGCTATCTGCGAGGCGGCGGGGCCGAGTGCAAGGGTCTGCTCGTTCACCAGCTTTCCGCCGGTGTCCTGCACAGGTTGGAGAAAGGCCGCATCCGCGTAGCCGTTGAACGTCTGGACAACGCCCTGTGATACGAGAGCCACTGCCATTATCAGTGACAGCGGCAGCAGGATATACAGGGTGCTGCGCGTCATGTCAACCCAGAAATTACCGATGGTGGCGGTGGAGTGCCTGACGAAGCCGCGGACCAGGGCTACCAGCACAGCCATGCCCGTGGCGGCAGACAGGAAATTTTGCACGGTCAGGCCCAGCATCTGCACCAGGTAGCTTATGGTCGTCTCGCCGCTGTAGCTCTGCCAGTTTGTATTTGTGGCAAAGCTTACTGCAGTATTAAAGGCCAGGTCGGGTGCCACTGGTGCCAGACCCTGCGGGTTCAGAGGCAGAAAGGCCTGAAGACGCTGCAGCAGGTATACGAGAAGAAGGCCGGCCAGGTTGAAGAGCAGCATGGCCAGCGCATAGGTTTTCCAGTCCATTTCTTCGCCGGGGTGCATGCGGGCCATCCTGTAGATAAGGCGCTCCATTGGAGCAACTGCAGGATCCAGGAAAGTGCGCTCACCCTGGTAGACACGCGCCATGTAGGCGCCCAGGGGCTTGACCAGCAAAAGCAGGACGAGCAGGTACAGGCCTATCTGTAAAAATGCGAACACGGTCATTTGAACCAGTCCGGTTTCAACAGTGCGACAAGCAAATAGACCAGCAGTGCTGCACAGAGAAATCCCGCGATAGCATAGAAGATATCCATGGTACTTGCTAAAGGCGCGAAAATACGGAGAGCAAAGCTATACTTACGAGAAAGAACATGAGCGCCAGACCGGGAAAAAGAAGGTCAGCCATCAGCTATATCTTCACCGTAATCGCAAACCGTGATAATTATATCGATTATATTGCTCGCGTCAACATACTCAAGGCCCACAAGATACAAGATTATTGTTACAATCATATTTCGCTTTGACTAATATTCCGCGGACAATCATTGTTAATTGTTGACTGGATTTTCGTACATTGCCGACGTCGGGAAAAACCTTGACTTTCAGCTTTGATTTATGTACACTGTCTTTTCGTTGTCCGTTTTGTTAACATGGTGTTGAAGGGTTTTTGCCCGAGTGGCGCAATGGCAGCGCAACCGACTTGTAATCGGTAGGTTAGCGGGTTCGACTCCCCTCTCGGGCTGGGATCCTGTAATCGTCAAGGAGAGGTGCCGGAGTGGACAATCGGAGCAGACTGTAAATCTGCCGCCTGAAGGCTACGAAGGTTCGAATCCTTCCCTCTCCACCA
>CAZSED010000038.1:5823-10092 GCA_964605885.1 uncultured Dehalococcoidales bacterium | reverse complement strand
CAATGGCAGTGTGAAAGGAGATTGCCACGCCCCGATTTTATCGGGGCTCGCAATGACAGTGTGAAAGGAGATTGCCACGCCCCGATTTTATCGGGGCTCGCAATGACATAAAAGACAACCTATGACAGTCAGCCTTTTTAGTGATATTAGCTGGCCTCAGGACTCGGAAAGAATATCCTTGAATTTAGCAGGATCTGTAGCATAGAGCACCGCCCGCTCCAGTCCCTCTTCGCGGAAGCGGTGGACCTTAAGATAGGCGGGATCGTTGGCCATTTTGAGGAATGCCTGGCGTGAGGGATATTGAACAAGCATGACGATATCCCAGGCCTCCGTCCCGTTAAGCAGCTCCCTGGCTTTGCCGAAATAAAGCACCTTGGCGCCCACGCTTTCCAGAAAAGGAGGAGTTTCCTTCATGTAGCGGGCATATGACTCCCGTCCCCCTTTCTTTTTGAACTTCAAAAGGTTGAGCATGACGAACGGCTGGTCGTTGGTACTGTGCGCCAGCTCCATGAACTGGTCCTTGTTGCTTTTGATGCCGGACATTACTCTTTGCCTCCTCAGATCTCGCTTCTATCGAAGAGCAGGCGGTTGATTATCACGCTGCCGGGCTTGTTGCTGCTGCTCAGGTCCTGCCTTAGGCCCGCCGTCAACCTGCGGATCAAAATAAGGACCACAATGGTTGCAAATCCCAGCGTAACTTCCAGTGGCTGGCCGGCCAGGGCAGAAGTGACCGGGCAGGAGCTGAAACCTACCAGAACCCCCAGGGGCAACGCCATGCTGGGAGGCCCGCGGAACTTGGTGAGCTCGTTCAGGGAATGGCCTATCATCTGGCGCCTGTTGATCGTCCTGATGATGAAGCCGATGGCCGCCAAGCCCACGGCGATGATGACGATAAACGGGACGCCCAGCGCAATCGTTAAGGTGAGTACAATGCCCAGGCCGGTGGTATTTCCCCGCTCCCCGTTGAACTTGCGGAAGACGGGCCACATCTGGCCGCATAGCGCCGCCAGTCCGCCCAGCACTGTTACATAAAGAGGGAACTGCAGCATCAAGCCCGCCAGTACGGGCAGGACTCCCTTAAGAATATCCAGCAGCACGCCCAGCGCGCCCCACATCCTGCCGACCTTGTGCCAAAGTGCCTGATGCAGGTCCAGCTCCCTGGACAGGTCAAAGCCCCTGAGGCGACCTATCAGAATCATGAAAGGCACAGATCCAAACAGGTAGGACGCTATAACGAACAGAATGTACGCCAGAATCAACAATTAAAAAATTCCCAGATCCAAATTCCAAACGGCCCGGCAGCTCCCGGGCGTGAAGCTCTTCCTCCATATGCAAGGACAGGGCCTTAAGCCCTGTCCATTATTTTATAAAGAGATGAAGCCCTACCTCGGCACTATGGTTACTTTGTAGCCCTTGGCCTCGATGTCCTTTATCAGCCCTTTAACGTTATCGCTGTCAACGTGCAGCATAAATCCGTTGGGCGTCTCCTCCGCCGGGGGCATGGTATGGGCGGCGATGATCTTCATGCCGGACTTATCCGTGATATCCATGATCTCCCTTATGTTCTTGGGCTGGTTGGCGTTGGAGATATTCAGCCTGGTGCCGGGCTTGCCGATGCCCAGTGCAACGTTGAGCATCTTGATCATGAAGTCGGTGGTCGTCACCACGCCTATCACCTTACCGTCCTCCAGCACCGGCATGATGCCCACCTTCATATTGAAGCCGCGGGCCAGGGCCTGCTCGACCGAGGCATCCGGGTCAATGGTCACGACGTCCTTCTGCATTATCTCGCGCACCTTCATCTTGGCCAGCAGGTAGTTCATTTCCCAGACGCTAAGGCTGGTTGCCGGCGAGGGGCCGACGCCGATGATGCGGTCCAGCGTGACGATGCCGACCAGCTTTCCCCTGTCCACTACCGGAAGGCGGCGCACCTTATGAGTCTCCATCATCTTGCGCGCTTCCATGATGGGAGTATCGCTTGAAACGGTGATCACATTCCACGTCATTATATCTTTGACTTTCATCTGGCAACCCCCTTTTGATTTTCGATGCGCGGTATTATAACACAGGGATTTAGGGCGCGGAAATGTATATTGCAGCGTAATCAGTGGCTGTGGATTTGCAGGTTGAACAATCATGCCCTGCGCTGTTTTTTCTTAAAAATCAGCGTGAGCGCCACGATTATCGCCATCAGCCCTCCGGCTGCTATTACAGCTATCACGGGCAAAGAGAGCTCGCCAGGCGGGGACGGCATGGTGGCCAGGGTATGGATTTTGAAGCTGCCGGACTGCCCCTCTATTTTGACAGCGTAGTCTCCGGGGTCGCTCTCCCTGACGGTGAAACTGAGCACCTGCGATTTGCCCGCGGGCAGTGCGATATCGCTCTGCGCCGCATTTTTACCGTTGATCAGCAGGGCCACGCTCCTGGAGCCTTCGGATGAGCCGCCGTTCACAGCGCGCACGGTTATTTCCACGGGCTCGCCCGGGCCGGCCACCGTGGGGGAGACCGACAGGTCGGAAAAAATGAAGGAAGCGGCTGATTTCGACTTGTCGGACTGCCCCGCGGTGTTGGTGGTGGCCGCAGGCGTAACGGATGGGGAGGGTATTGACCAGGGAGAGGGCGCCGGGCCCGGCGCTGGTGACGGGGGCGCCGGAGCCGGGGCTGCGGGAGTCGGGCATCTGACGGCGAAGATTGAGAAATGTGTTATCTGAGCTGACACTGTCTTTCCCAGCGGATTGACGCTGGAGGCTGTTTTCTGCCATGACGCGCCCGTCCACCAGGCGATGAACAGGCTGGATTCGCTGGCGCCCGCCGGGAGCGAGTATACATCGTAGTTCAGCGATATCAGCACAGCCGGAGAAAAAGTCGCCCCGTTGGGCGTGAGGTTATAGGCGCAGACGGTGGTACAGTTGTCAGAGACGGAGGGCGGGTCTGGTTCCGCAGCCACGGTGATCGCCTTCTGTCCCTTGAGGTCGACCTCCGTGTTAGGCGAAAAGCGAAGCCTGATCTTGCCGTCGACGCTTTCAAGCTCCTTTTCTGAGGCCAGCACCCAGTGCACAGGCGTGGTCAGCGTCATGTTGTCCGTGTTGCCGGGCATGCTGACGGTCACCGTTAAAGACTCGGAGTAGTTATCGGCGCAGGTCGGTGCGGCACCTGACAGATGCAGGGCCAGGGCTGTGCAGAGGCAGAGGATGGTCAAAAGAAAAGCACGTTTAAGGAAGCATACGGTCAGCTGTGATCTGGAGCTATACTGGTATCGCATTACTGATCGAATATTTATTATACAGTCCATCTATAATAACATTTTTCCGTAAGAAAGGAACCGGCCGTTAAAAGCCTGATTGCCTCATGTTATAATTGCTGAGTTTCTCACCTGGCAAATACTTGGAGAAAATAATGGCCAAGGTCATCACTGAAAGAAAAGGCCGCATCTTTATTGTCACCATCAGCCGCCCGGAGGTCCGCAACGCAGTGGATGGTGAGACCGCAGGGCTGCTTAACGCTGCAGTCAGGGAATTCAGGGGCAGCCCTGATTTGCGGGTCATGATACTGACAGGCGCAGGCGATGTGTCATTCTGCTCCGGCGCGGATCTGAAGGATACAAGCGGGCTGAGGAATAAGAAGGCCGATGCCGACGGCCCCATGGGGTTCTCCCGCATAACGGATATTCAAAAACCAACCATTGCCGCAGTCAACGGTTACTGTCTGGCAGGCGGGCTGGAGCTGGCCTGCTGGTGCGATTTCCGCATCGCGGCCGCCAGTTCCCGCTTCGGCGTGGTGAACCGGCGCTGGGGTGTGCCGCTGATTGATGGAGGCACGCAGCGCCTGCGGCGCATCGTCGGGCTGGGCAACGCGCTTTATCTGATTGAGACGGGTGTCATGATCGATGCAGACCGCGCGCTAAGCATGGGACTGGTACAGGAGGTCGTCCCCCGGGGCAGGGCGCTTGAACGGGCGATGGAGCTGGCGGAAGCTATATCTGCCTACCCGTGGAGCAGCCTGGTGCGGGACCGGCGCGCAGTATATGAAGGCCTGGGCCTGAGCCTGCCGCAAGGCCTGAAGCTTGAAAAGAAGCTGCATAAAAACAGCCTGCGGGACGGGGAGATGCTTGAGGGGTTGGAGAGATATGCCAGGGGGCAGCGTCCGCAGCCGCCGTCCTAAAGACACTGCCATTGCGAGCCCCGATAGATCGGGGCGAAGCAATCTCATGATCGTAGGGAAACGGCCTGACTTAATGCCGGGAGATTGCCACGGCCGCTGACGCGGCCT
>CAZSED010000038.1:0-5723 GCA_964605885.1 uncultured Dehalococcoidales bacterium | reverse complement strand
CGCAATGACATAGTGAGAGGGATTGCCACGGCCGCTGACGCGGCCTCGCAATGACATAGTGAGAGGGATTGCCACGGCCGCTGACGCGGCCTCGCAATGACGTGTTAAAAAGAGTTGCTCCGGGCCCATCGTGGCTCCTCGCGGTGGTGCAGGGGAAGTGATTGCTACGTCATCCCGATTTCACCGAGATTCCTTGCCACAATGGCTATGTGTTAAAATATCGCTCAACCCAATTATGGATATCCAAGAGGAACTGGCAAAATTCGCCCCGGACCGTCCCACGCTGTTGACTATCGGCGTATTTGATGGCGTCCATCTGGGGCACCGCTACCTGCTCGACCGGTTGATCGCCCGGGCAGAGGAAAAGGGCTGCCTGGCGGGAGTGGTCACCTTTAAAACCCATCCGGAGAAGGTGCTGAGAAGGCGGGATGTGCTGCCCTGGATATGCTCGCTGCAGGAGCGCGTCAGGCTGCTCAAAGCTGCAGGCGTTGACGTCGTTGTACCGTTGACCTTTACACGCAGCGTAGCAGACCTTACCGCCAGGGAATTCGTCGTCCTGCTCAAGAAGCATTTAAAAATGTGCGACCTGGTGCTTGGTCCTGATTTTGCTATGGGACGCGGCCGGCAGGGCGACCCTGCCTACCTGAGGAAGGTGGGCAAAGAGCTTGATTTTGATGTTGAGGTCATGAAGCCGGCCAGGCTGGGCAACGAGGTGATAAGCAGCAGCGCCATCAGGCGGCTGCTGGCCGAAGGCAACGTCTCCAGGGCCGGGGAAATGCTGGGCAGGCCCTTCACCATGGAAGGCAGGGTGGTGATGGGCGACCGCCGCGGCCGCCTGCTGGGCTTTCCCACCGCCAACATGAAGGTCCACCGTGACCATGCCGTGCCGGGCGACGGCATATATGCGACAATTGTACACAGGGAGGGCCGGCAGCTTCAGTCCGTCACGAACATCGGCAGGAGGCCCACCTTTGCCGGCTTAAAAAGGCTGATAGAAACGTATATTATGGATTTTAACGGGGACCTCTACGGAAGGAAGCTGCGCATCCAGGTGGTGTCCAGGCTGCGCGATGAGATGAGATTCGACAGCGTGGAAGATTTAAAGCGGCAGATGGCCAGGGATGTGGCACAGGCCAGGAAAGTGCTGGGAAAAACAGGATAAGCGAGGATCATCTTAACGTCATTGCGAGGAATCCCGATGAAGTCGGGATAACGAAGCAATCTCACGGCACTATGCCTGCTCTTATTCTTCGATCAGGAGATTGCCACGCCTCGACGGATCGGGGCTCGCAATGACACATTAAATAATATATAAGGACTAAATCAATGAAAAAGCTCACTGACGCCCAGCTGAAAAAGCTGCTCAAGCGCGGCGTGACACAGATCATCAACGAGGAGGAGCTTATCAGGATGCTCCAGTCGGGCAAACCGCTGCGCCTCAAGCAGGGCTTCGACCCCAGCTTCACCGATATACACATGGGCCATGTAGTGGGGCTGCGCAAGCTGCGCCAGTTCCAGGAGCTGGGCCATCAGGTGATACTGATTGTGGGCGACTGGACGGCCAGGATAGGCGACCCCTCGGGGCGCTCGCTGACGCGCCCCATGCTGACGGCCGACCAGGTGAAGTTTAATGCGCAGACTTACATGGAGCAGTTCTTCAAAATTGTCGATAAGGATAAGACGGAGGTGCGCTGGCAGAGCACCTGGTTCGAAAAGGGCATCTTCGGCCTTGACGATATCATCAGGCTGACCAGCAAGTTCACCGTGGCGCAGTTCCTGGCACGCGAGGACTTCGCCAAGCGCTACGCCGAGGGTCTTCCCATCGCCATCACCGAGTTCCTTTATCCCCTCATGCAGGGGTACGATTCTGTGGCCATCGAGGCCGACGTGGAGTTCGGGGGTACCGACCAGGTCTTCAACTGCATGGTGGGACGCCAGCTGCAGGAGATGATGGGGCAGAAACCGCAGCAGATATTCCTCATGCCGCTGCTCATCGGCACGGACGGCGTGCAGAAAATGAGCAAAAGCCTGGGCAACTATATCGGCGTGACCGACCCGCCGGACGAAATGTACGGCAAGACCATGTCCATCAATGACGAGATGATCATACCCTACCTGGAGCTGCTGACGGACGTGCCGGACCAGGAGATAGAGCACATGTCTGCTCAGATGGCTGACGGGAAAATGAACCCCATGGAGGTCAAGAAAAGGCTGGCCAAAGAGCTGGTCAAGGACTTCTGGAGCGCAAAGGACTCTGCCGAGGCGGCGGAGCATTTCCAGCGCACGGTCCAGCATAAAGAGCTGCCGGAAGATATACCGGTGCTTCCTGTTTCAGCCAGCTCTGACGTGCTGCTGTCGGCCGAGCTGGCGCGGGCCGGGCTGGCCAAGAGCCGCTCGGAAGCCAGGCGGCTGATCGAGCAGAATGCTGTGGAGATCAACGGCAAGGCCGTCAGCGATGACATCCAGATGGGCAAGCTGGATGACGGCAGCATCATCAAGGTCGGAAAACGGAGGTACCTAAAGGTCAAGAAAGAGAAATAACAAATAAAATTCCAAATACCAAATACTAAATTCCAAAAAATTCACCAATTCCCTAAATCATTTGGACTTTGGAGCTTGGAATTTGGTGCTTGTTTTTTAATGGTGGCAGGGGGTGAGGGTCTTATCCCCATATTTAAGTTCCAATCGACCGCAAAATAATTTATAATTTACAAACTACTTTAGGAGGAGGCTGAACCATGCAGTTAAGGATACCGGGTCCAACCCCCTGTCCGGACGAGGTTCTCAAGGCCATCGGCGCCCAGATGATCAACCATCGCGGCAAGGAGTTTGGCGAGATGAGCGGCCGGATAATTCCCAGGCTCCAGCAGTGTTTCCAGACCAAAAATGACCTGCTCGTGCTCACCACCTCGGGTACAGGCGGCCTGGAATCTGCCATTGTGAATACTCTCTCGCCGGGCGACAAGGTGCTCGGCATATCCATAGGTATCTTCGGCGACCGCTTCGCCGACTGCGCCACGGTCTATGGCGCCAAAGTCATACCCCTTAAGTATGATTGGGGTAAAGTGGCCGACCCCGATGATGTCAGGAAAGCCCTCAAGGAGAACCCGGACATCAAGGCTGTGACCGTCACGCATAACGAGACGTCGACCGGCACCACCAACCCGCTGAAGGACATCGCCAAAGCGGTCAAGGAGTCCGATAAACTTCTGCTGGTGGACGCTGTCAGCAGCATGAGCTCGATAGACTGCCCGGTTGATGAATGGAACCTGGACGTGGTGGTCAGCGGCTCGCAAAAAGGCTGGATGGTCCCGCCCGGGCTGGCCTTCGTCAGCGTCAGCGAAAGGGGCTGGAAGGCCGTTGCCGAAGCCAGGATGCCCAGGTTCTATTTCGACTACGGCAAGGCCAAGAAGTTCGCCGCCGATGGCCAGACGCCCTGGACGCCGGCCGTATCGGTCTACTTCGGCCTTGATGTGGCGCTGGACATGATGCTCAAAGAAGGATTGCAGAACATCTTCGCCCGTCACAAGAAGGTGGCAGACAAGGCCCGCACCTGGGTCAAGGGCAAGGGCCTGAAACTGGTCCCGGATGAGAAAAACGCCTCGAATACGGTGACGGCGGTGCACGTGCCTGACGATATCGACTATACCAAGCTCAGCTCGACCCTCAGGACGGAGTACAAGGTGGTGATAGCCGGAGGCCAGGGCGGGATGAAGGGCAAGGTCTTCCGCATCGGCCACCTGGGCTATGTCAGCGAGAAGGACATGGACGAGGTGACGGCTGCTTTAGACAAGGCAATGCCGAAAGCGAAGAAGGCATAAAGCTCCAAGCTCCAAATTCCAAAATCCAAACAATAGAATAAATGAAAATTCTAAATTTCGTGTCGATTGTTGGAATTTATAATTTGTTTGGAATTTGGTCCCTGGAATTTGGAATTTAACTGATAACGGGGGGTAAGTTATGAAGGTACTGGTTGCTGATCCTCTGGCGCCGGAAGGCATGGAGAGCCTGAAGGCCAAGACTGAAGTTGATGTCAAGCTCGGCCTTAAGCCGGATGAGCTCAAAGCCGTAATCGGTGATTATGATGCCTTGATAGTGCGCAGCGAGACGCAGGTTACTGCTGACGTGATCAAGTGCGGGGCCAAGCTGCAGATCATTGCCCGCGCCGGCGTGGGGCTGGACAACATCGATGTCAACGCAGCCACGCAGCAGGGTGTCATGGTGGTCAACGCTCCCACCGGCAATACCGTGGCCGCGGCCGAGCACTCCATGGCCCTGATGCTGGCGCTGGCGCGCAACATACCTCAGGCGCATGCCCAGCTTAAAGCCGGGAAGTGGAACCGCAAGGAATACGTGGGCGTTGAGCTGCGCAATAAGACACTGGGCATCATCGGCCTGGGCAACGTTGGCTCCGGCGTTGCCACGCGTGCCAAGGGCTTTGAGATGAGGCTGGTGGGCTATGATCCGTTCGCCTCGCAGGATTATGCCGCCTCCATCGGCGTCACGCTCATGCCGCTGGAACAGGTTTACACAGAGTCAGATTTCATCACGCTGCACTTGCCTCTTACCCCGCAGACCAAGGGCATGATCGGCGCCAAGGAGTTCGCCATGATGAAGAAGGGCGTGCGGCTGGTGAACTGCGCACGCGGCGGGCTGATAGATGACGAGGCGCTGCTCAAGGCCATCGAAGAAGGCAAGGTGGCCGGAGCGGCCATAGACGTCTTCCCCTCCGAGCCCTGCACGGAGAGCATACTCTTCAAGAACGATAAGATAATTGTCACACCGCACCTGGGCGCATCCACCAAGGAGGCGCAGACCAATGTGTGCATCGACGTGGTGGAGCAGATAATCGACGTGCTCAACGGCAAGCCGGCCAAGTACGCCGTCAACGTGCCGCAGATAGCACCGGAGCTGCTGGGCATACTCAGGCCCTACATGGATGTGGCCGTGGCGGTCGGCAAGCTGGCCGGCCAGCTGATGAGCGGCCAGATCAAGAACGTCAGGATCAGGTACTACGGCGATATCGCTCAGTACGACTCCTCCGCTTTGAAGGCGGCCATACTCAGCGGCCTGCTGGATACTGTGAGCGAGGAGCATGTCACGCTCGTCAATGCCGGCGTGATAGCGCAGCAGCGCGGGCTGAAGATATCCGAGCAAAAGGAGACCGAGGTCAGCAACTATGCCAGCCTGATCTCGCTGGAGATAGCAGCCTCGGGCGGCAGCGTCGACGTTGCCGGCACGGTGCTGCGTGACCAGATACACATCGTGCGCATCAACCAGTTCTGGCTGGACATAGCGCCGGAGGGCGGCTATTTCATGCTGTGCTACCATACCGACAAGCCGGGCTTGATCGGCGCGGTGGGCACCATCACCGGCAAGGCCAATATCAATATCAGCGCCATGCAGGTGGCCAGGCTGGAGAAACGCGGCGAAGCACTGATGATACTCACGCTGGACGAGCCGGCCGGCGATGCCCAGGTCAAACAGATATCACAGGTGCCGGGCATCACCGCGGTCAAGCTGGTCAAATTATAAGGTTGGGAATCCCACACCCCCCCGCCCCCTCTCCCCGGGAGAGGGGGTTAATTTTTGGTTTGAAGGGCATCTTAACTATGTCATTGCGAGCCCCGATGTCATCGGGGCGTGGCAATCTCACGGCATTGAGGCCGGCCTTGAGCCGTCAACCAAAGGATTGCTTCGCTTCGCTCGCAATGACGTGTTGG
>CAZSED010000037.1:0-12380 GCA_964605885.1 uncultured Dehalococcoidales bacterium | reverse complement strand
GTCCCACCCAGCGTAAAGGAGGGCCGGACGATGAGCGGCAGGCCAATGCTGTCGGCGAATTTGACTGCCTTCTCGACGGAGTTCACCGTGACGCTCTCGGGAATGGGCTCGCCGATATCCTGGATGAGCTTTTTAAACAGCGAGCGTTCCTCGGCCTGCTTGATGCTTTCCAGTGACGTCCCCAGCATTTGCACACCGAATTTGTCAAGCACACCGGCCTCGGCCAGCTCCACCGCCAGGTTCAATCCTGTCTGCCCTCCCAGCGTAGGCAGAAGGCCGTCAGGCCTTTCACGCTCAATTATCCTGCTGACAACCTCTAAAGTGAGCGGCTCGATGTAGACAATATCGGCTATGCCCTGGTCGGTCATGATAGTAGCCGGGTTGGAGTTGACCAGGACGGTGATTATGCCCTCCTCGCGCAGCGACTTGCAGGCCTGCGTTCCGGCGTAATCGAACTCCGCGGCCTGGCCTATAATGATAGGTCCCGATCCGATGACCAGGACTTTGGACGGCTTTGACATTTAGGTTAAGTCTTTCCCTCCGTGATGATATCCAGAAATCTCTCAAACAGATAGACATTGTCCTGCGGGCCCGGAGACCCTTCCGAATGATACTGAATGGAGAATACCGGCAGGTCTTTGTGCATTAGACCTTCGACGGTCCGGTCGTTAAGGTTGATGTGACTGACCTCCAGGCCACCTTTCACCGTATCCGGGGCAATGGCGTAGCCGTGGTTTTGCGTGGTGATATGCACCCGGCCGGTTGCCAGGTCACAGACGGGATGGTTGGCCCCCCTGTGACCGAATTTCAGTTTAAATGTTTGCGCTCCAAGCGCCATGCCGATCAATTGATGGCCCAGACAGATGCCCATGATGGGGACCCTGTCCATCAGGGTCTTAATGCTTTTAATCATATAGCCCAGAAGGGCCGGGTCACCCGGCCCGGGAGACAGCACCACGCCGTCAGGCTTCAGTTCCAGTATCTCGGCTGCGGAAGATGTGCAGGGTACGACAGTAACCGCACAGCCCAGCCGGCTGAGGATGCGGGCAATGTTGTAACGCAGCCCCATGTCCACAACTGCCACCCTGCAAACCGGTTTCCTGGGCCCGTCCTTCCAGGGGTAGATTTGGTTGGTAGATACCTCTTTGACAAAATCGGTCAACCCGTACGAAGGGGTGCTTTTAAGCTGCTGCATACACTCGGCCACGGTAAGCTCTGTTGAAATGACACCCATCATCACGCCCAGCGAGCGCAAATGCCGTGTCAGGCTGCGTGTATCGATTCCGCTCAGGCCCGGAATGCCGCTGGCCAGCAGGTAATCTCCCAGCGTGGAACGGCTTTGCCAATGGCTGGGCATGTGGCAGTACTCCCGGACGACGAAGCCCTTGACCTGTATTTTGCAGGATTCGACGTCCTTATCATTAATGCCGTAGTTGCCTATCATGGGATAAGTCGGCACAACGATCTGGCCGGCGAAGGAAGGGTCGGTCAGCATCTCCTGGTAGCCCGTCATGCTGGTGATGAAGACTATTTCACCTGTGCCTGTGCCGGCTGCGCCGAAGGAGGTCCCTGTATAGAAGGTCCCGTCCTCCAACACCAGCACTGCCTTCTGCCCTGTGGTCATCTGGATATCCTTTCGGGAACGCCTGCATAGACCAGCTCGCCACGGTGCAGCGTGGCTGCCACCATTCCTTTCAGTTGCTGGCCCAGGTAAGGAGTGTTTTTACCCTTTGAAAGCATGGCGTCTGCCTCGACCATCCAGACCTTTTTTGTGTCTATCAGGACCATATCAGCAGGAGATGAAGTTTTGAGCGTGCCCGCTCCTGATGCTCCAATTCCCAGCACCCTGGCCGGCCCGCTGGTCAGGCATGCAACCAGGGTGTCCAGGGCTATCTTGCCGTCGAGGAAGGTGAGCAGCACGCCGAGCGCCGTATCGAACCCGCTGATGCCGGAAGCTGCAATCTCGAATTCACATAGCTTATCTTCGTCCGCATGGGGCGCGTGGTCGGTGGCTATGGCGTCTATGGTGCCGTCGTTGAGGCCGAGTATCAGAGCTTCGATATCCGAAGCCGTCCTGAGCGGGGGATTAACCTTGGCGTTTGTATCGTAGGCCAGCGGCGCTCCGGCATGGTCGGGCCTGCTGATAACACGCTCTTCGGTAAGCGTCAGGTGATGGGGTGTCACGTCTGCGGTTAGAGGCAGGCCTTTCAGTCTGGCATTTCGAATTAGCTCGACGGCCCCTCTCGTGCTTACATGCGTGATATGCAGCCTTGCTCCCGTCAGCTCGGCCAGGGCAATATCACGGGCCACAGCTGACTCCTCGGCTGCCGAGGGAATGCCTTTCATTCCCAGCCTGGCCGCAACCCATCCATCGTGCAGTTGGCCTCCTTCAGAGAGGTCAAGGTCCTCACAGTGGTCGATTATGGGCAGCCCCAGCCCGGCCGCGTTCTCCATGGCCAGGCTCATGAGACGTGAGCTGCTTACCGGGCTGCCGTCATCGCTGAACGCGACGCAGCCTGCCCCGGCCAGCTCGGACATCTCGACGATTTCTTTGCCCGCCCGGGCTTTGGTGATGCAGCCCACTGGCAGGACGTTGACCTGAGGCGCCTCGCTGGCTGCGGTTTTCATTACATAATCAATGGCGCCTGCATTGTCCAGGGCCGGGTTGGTATTGGGCATGCAGCAAATGGTGGTGAAGCCGCCGCGGCAGGCCGCAGCACTGCCGCTGGCGATGGTCTCCTTGTGTTCGAAGCCCGGCTGCCTCAGATGGCAGTGCAGGTCTATAAAGCCTGGGCATCCGATTAACCCGTCGGCATCAATTATTCTGGCTGAAGCATCCGACAGGTCTTTGCCGATTTTCTTGATAATCCCGCCTGATATCAATACGTCTATGGCCTTACTAAAGCTCTGTGAGGGATCGATTAGATGGACGTTCTTTATCAGAATTACGCTGGCGCTCACCGGCTCTTACCTCCCGCTATGAGATAGAGAAGGGCCATGCGAACGGCCACGCCGTTGGTGACCTGCTGCTCGATGACGGAATAGCTGCTGTAGGCCACGTCCCGGCTGACTTCGATGCCCTCGTTGATGGGGCCGGGATGCATAACTATCACGCCAGGCTGAGCCCGTTTCAGCCGTTCATTATTCACCTGGTACAGCCGGATATATTCACGTATTGAAGCTATCAGGCCGCTCTGCTGGCGCTCCTTCTGCAGGCGCAGCGGCATCACCACATCCGCATCCTGCAGCGCATTATTTATGTCCGGCTCGATTGATACGTGCTGCAGGCCGCACTTCTCCAGCATGGCGGCCATCCCGTGCGGCATGAGCGCCGGAGGCGCGCACAGCACGAGTTTTATTCCCAGGCCGCGGGTGCCCCAGATATTGGACCTGGCCACCCTGCTGTGCATGATATCGCCCACGATGACGATCCTGCAGCCTTTTAAGTCACCCAGCTTTCGCCGCAGCGTATACATGTCCAGCAGTCCCTGAGAGGGATGTGCGTGGCAGCCGTCGCCGGCGTTGATAATGCTGGTCTCCAGGTGCTCGGCGGCAATGTAGGGCGCTCCCGAGCAGGGATGCCTGATTATAATCGCGTCGACCTCTAGCGCCTGAAGGGTGCGCAGACTGTCGATGAGTGATTCTCCCTTGGCCACGCTGCTGCGCACGGCGTCAAGTCCGACGGTGTCGGCGCCCAGGTATTTGGCAGCCAGCTCAAATGACGCCCTGGTCCGGGTGCTGGGCTCGAAGAACATGGTGGCTATGGTCTTGCCGCGCAGGGTCGGCAGCTTTTTTACGTCACGGGAGAGCACCTCGACCATGCCGTCCGCAATTTCAAAGACCAGGTCTATTTCCTCACGGGTAAAGTCGTCCAGGTCCAGCACGTGCCTGTGATGCCACAGGTCAATTGAAAGAGAAGGCAGGGTCTCCTGGCCGGCCGTGCCCTGTTTAACCTCACTTAAGCTCATTGTTCTCTCCTTCCACACTCACAACTGCGACCTTATCCGTGCCATCGGTCTCCTTGAGGAAGACCTTGATCTCTTCGTTGCGCGCCGTGGGTATGTTCTTGCCCACGAAGTCGGCGCGTATGGGCAGCTCCCGGTGGCCCCTGTCGATCAATACCGCCAGCTGTATGGTCTCCGGCCTGCCAAGGTCGATTAGGGCATCCAGGGCGGAGCGTATGCTGCGGCCCGTGTAGAAGACGTCATCCACCAGCACTACCTGGCGGTCTGTAATATCGAAGGGAACGTTGGTCTGCTGGACCACGTGCTTGAAATTGAGCGAGGATACGTCGTCGCGATACAGAGTGATATCCAGCGAGCCCACCGGTATCTCCACTTTTTCCATGTCCTGGATGATGCCGGCCAGGCGCTGGGCCAGGGGAACGCCGCGGGTCTTGATGCCCACGAAGGCGATATTTTTGGCGCCTTTATTGCGCTCCACTATTTCATGTGCAATACGAATGAGGGCCCTTTCGATGTCGGAGGAGGTAAGCAGAACTTTCTCAGTCATAAAAAAACCTCTTGCCGCGCTGGCAAGAGGTTAGACGCACTCTACCACACCGTGTCTTGCGCTGCGGTGAATTTTACTTCACCGGTCCCTTGCCAGTCTCACCGGGCTGACTTAAAGGTTTACTTTATAAAATTATAGCATTATACAGACGATAAAGGCAATTTGTACTCTCATTGAAGCGGTGCCTGTATATTTGATTATCGGGTTATTTCAGATAAAATACAGTCCGTGCCCGGCAAAATAGATGTTGACATAATATTTACCAGGCGGAGGTAAAATTGAAGTTTGAAGTAAAGTCGGGAGATATCAGCAAGACCAGGTGCGATGCCATAATTGTGAACCTTTTTGAAGGTACAACAAAGCCGGGCGGTGCGACGGGGGCTGTAGACCAGGCGATGGGCGGCGCCATCAGCGACCTGATAGCCGCCGGCGAGATAAAAGGGAAGACCGACGAGCTGCACCTCATGCATACACTGGGGAAAATACCGGCCAGGCTGATAGTGGTTTCCGGCCTGGGTAAAAAAGAAGAGTTCAACCTCAACAAGATACGCAACCTGATGGGAGACGCTGTCAGGGAGCTTAAAAAACATAAGTGCAAGTCCGTGGCAACCATCCTCCACGGCGCCGGCGCGGGCGGCGTCTCTGCCGTTCAATCAGCTGAGGCTATCGCCGAGGGCTGCGTCCTGGGTTCCTACGAGTATAAGAAACATGTTACTGCCAGGGAAGACGAAGATGGCATCGGCAGCGTGCTGCTGATGGGAAAAGATGAGTCTAACGTTAAGGCGATAAGAGTGGCTGCTCAGAGAGGCGAGATAATCGGCCGCGCAGCCTGCCTGGCCAGAGACATGGTCAATGAGCCTTCCAACCATATGACGCCGGCGCACATGGCCGACATTGCTAAAAAAGTAGCTGCAGAAAACGGTCTTGATATCGTGGTGATGGAGCGGCAGCAAATGGAGAAGGAGGGCATGGGAGCGCTGCTGGGCGTGGCACAAGGCACGGCCCAACCTCCAAGATTCATTGTTCTCAGCTACAGGGGAAACCCGGGCAGGCGCAAGGCTATCGGCTTCGTGGGCAAGGGCCTGACCTTCGATTCGGGCGGCATTTCACTCAAGCCCCAGGAGGGCATGGTAGAAATGAAAGGCGACATGGCGGGAGGCGCCGATGTAATAGCAGCCGTAGGAGCCATCGCTGCGCTCAAATTGAAGGTAAACGTGACTGCCATAATACCTGCTACCGAGAACCTGCCGGGCGGCAGAGCATTGAAGCCGGGCGATGTGTTGAAGGTATCCAACGGCAAGACCATCGAAGTGGTCAATACCGATGCCGAAGGCAGGTTGATTTTATCCGATGCGCTCTCGTATTCGGTCAAGCAGGGAGTATCACCGCTGATAGACCTGGCCACGCTTACCGGAGCCTGTCACGTAGCGCTGGGCGACCTGTATGCGGGGGTCTTCGGCAACGACCAGGCGCTGGTTGACAGCGTGATGAGAGCAGGCGCAGAAGCAGGAGAATACCTGTGGCAACTGCCGCTGCCAGAGGAATACAAGGAGCTGAACAAGAGCGACATAGCCGATATAAAGAACTCCGGCGGCCGGTATGGCGGGGCCATTACCGGCGCCCTCTTTCTGCAGGAGTTCGTGGGCAAGACGCCCTGGGTGCACATGGATATCGCCGGCCCCTTTATGGCGGAAAAGACCAAAGGGGTGCTGGTCAAGGGTGCAACAGGCTTCGGAGTAAGGACGTTGATCAGGCTGGCTATTAATATTGCGGAAGAAGGAGGAGTTGCATGAAGATCAAATGGTTGGGACATTCCTGCTTTGTTATCACATCCGATAAGGGTGCAAAGGTCATGACAGACCCTTATAAGAAGGACACCCTGGGCTACAGCAGGCCAGCAGAGAAGGTCGACGCCGTGACCGTGAGCCATGACCACTACGACCACTACGACCCCGGCTTCATCGCGTCGCTGCCCGGAAAGCCCCAGGTGATTAAAAACAGCAAGGGCGGAAAGGCAGGCGATATTTCCATCAAGGGGCTTGACGTCTGGCACGACGAGAACAAGGGAAAGCAGCGTGGACCCAATGTGATTTTTTCTTTCGATGTCGACGGCGTTAACGTATGCCACCTGGGGGATTTGGGCCACCAGCTGTCATCCAGTGAGATAAACGCGCTGGGCAAGGTGGATGTATTGCTCATCCCCATCGGAGGCGTGTTTACTATTGATTATAAGGGGGCTGGCACACTCTGCGAAGCAATAAAGCCACGCATCGTAATGCCCATGCACTTTAAGACTGCAGCCTGCTCCTGGCTGGAGTTCACGGCCGAGGACTTTATCAAGGATAAGAAGAGCGTAAGCAAGACGGGCAAAACCGAGATCGAGCTTGATGCCGAGCGCCTGCCTTCAGAGATGCAGGTGGTGGTGCTGGACTACGTGGCCTAGGCAGCGGGTCACGAGGTCTGTGTGAGCTTGTTGAAGGCCAGTCGCGCCGCCTCTGATTCGGCCGCCTTCTTGGATTTTCCCGAGCCGATGGCCAGCACGACGTCGCCCAGCGATACCGAGACAACGAAGATCCTGTCATGGTCGGGGCCGCTTGATTCAACTATTTCGTAGCTCGGCAGCAGCTTGAACTCAGCCTGCGTGTGCTCCTGCAGCAGTGCTTTAAAATTTAGTACCGGCTTGCCTGCCCGTATGGCATCCATCTCGCCCTGCATAGTATGCAGCACAAAGGACCTGGCTGTCTCAATCCCCTGGTCCAGGAAAATGGCCGCAACCAGTGCTTCAAACGTGTCGGCCAGGTTGTTCAGTTTTTTCCTTCCTCCTGTTGAATCCTCGCCCTTGCCCAGTATCATGTAATCTCCCAGCTTGAGGGCGCCTGCCCTGGCGGCAAGCTGTTCCTGTCGGATAAGGAAAACCCGTATCTCGGTCAGCTTGCCCTCCGGCAGAGAGGGAAATTCACGGTAAAGATGCTCGGCCACGACCAGATTGAGCAGCGCGTCTCCCAGGAACTCCATCCGCTCGTTGTCCTCGATGCCGGCGTTGAGGTTCTCATTGATAAATGAGGAATGTGTTAATGCCTGCTTGAGCAGGGATGTGTCTTTGAATTGAATTCCCAGTGCGGACTGCAGCCTGCTTAAGCTTGAAGGGCTACTCTGAGCGTCAATAGAACTCATCTCTGGCAACGGCGGTGATGATGATGGATGGAAGCCCGAACGGGAAGAATACGATGCAGGAGCAGATGGAACCGGCCAGCGCCAGCATCCATATCCTACGCTGCAGAGCATATACTCCGCCGATGATGGAGACGATGCCGACGAATACCAGGAAGAAGGGCACAGCGCTTATGGCGGAGATGGCCTGCTCCACTCTCTGTATGACGATCGGGTCGAGGTTCAAAGTTTCATGTATCACTCGGAAGAGCTGGCTGACCACCACGAAATAAATACCGCCGACCATGCCGATAGCGCCGGATATCACGTCCAGTATGCCGGCCATGACCGGTTTCCAGGTCAGCTTGATGGTATCCTGCAGCTTATGCATATCAAACCGGGTTGAATATAGATTGAGTTTATTGTAGCAGATATGTCAACCCTGGCAGCAGCGGTACTTGCCATTAGCCTGACATTTTCTTTAAACTAACCTTCAACTCTTTAAGGAGAAACTGATGCTGACTGACAAGCCCGGAGAGATAGCCCCCGGCCTCTTTCTGCTCGGTTCACAGCAGAACCTGATGTACCTGGTCAGGGGTGAGCAGACCATGGTAATAAGCGGCGGCATGAGCTGGCTGGCGGCCTACCTGGAGGAACAGCTTGCAGAAATTAAAATCGGAGCGGCAGGCATAGATTACCTGGTGATCCAGCATGCGCACTTCGACCACGTGGGGGCCGTGCCGTTTATGAAAAGAAAATATCCCGCTATGAAGGTGCTGGGAACGGAATCGGCCAGGGCGACGCTGTCCAAGGATAAGGTGATCCAGTACATGGATGTGGTCAATAGTGCCGCGGTAGAACAGTTCGGCCTGAAGGAGCGCTGTGCCAAATTCAATCTGACGATAGACGGCATTGCAATCGACCAGGTTGTTAACAATTCCAGCGTTATCAAGCTGGGCAAGGGATTAGAGGTGAACTTTATAGAGACGCCGGGCCACTCACCCTGCGCCCTGGTTGTATATATTCCTGCCCTGAAGGCGCTGTTCCCTACGGATTCGGCGCCCTGCCCTATAGGCGGAATAGAGATCGATAAGCTTGCCAGGCCATCACCGCAGTATAACTATGGCCTCTACCTGAAATCGCTGGAAAGGCTGGTCGGCTATGATATAGAGATCTGCGCCTTCGATCATTATGGAGCAGTATTGGGCGAGGATGCCCGGCAGGTGCTGGTCAACGGCATGAAACTTTGCCGGCAATATGAGAAGCACGTACTGGACATGTATCAAGAGTCCGGCGACATAGAGAAGGTTGCCCGGCAAGTGGCCAGCGAAATGATGGCCGCATCCGGCTTTGAGTTTTCCAGCGGCGAGCTGATGGTGCCGGTTGGCCGTGCCGTGGTGCGCAACATATTAAAGTACCTGGGAGCGATTGATGCGCATTGACCGCGCATGCTATAATCTCGACTCACTGGGGATTAGTCTAGCGGTAGGACAGCGGACTCTGGATCCGTGAGGCCAGGTTCGAATCCTGGATCCCCAGCCAGACCTTCCATACCACTCAAATCCTGCTGATTATCAGTATTATGACCAGCCCGCCCAGTGCCACGGCGGCCAGTATGGGTATCGGGTCAAGAGATTCAGGCCTTTTCTGTGATGACTCCTGAGCTGAGCCAGCATCTGCCTTGGCAGGTGAGGTTGCGCTATCGGGGGGAGTGCCTGGAGGTGGTATAGAGTTGGTTGGGGACGAAGATTGCTCCGGTGCCGTTACTTCGGGCGTTGTTGGGGCAGAAGATGCGGCAGGCGAATGGTCTGCGGAAGAGGTATTTGCAGGGTTTGTGTTGGAAGAGCTGGAGCCGGAGCTTTGAGGACCGATAAAGAAAGTAATAGTTGCAGAGGATTTTACACTTGTATCCGGTTGGGTTGTTGAGGAGGTGGAGGATGGGGTACTTACCGGTGGCGGAGCACCTCCTGCGGAAAGATTAAGCTCGTCAGTCTCAATACAGCTTGAGGCAGAGCCGACCAGCGTGCTGTTAATATAGAAATCGATGGTGGACCCGGCAGGAGCATCTACAATAAAGGGCTGGTTATAGCCCCATTTCCCCTGCGTGTCAGTGGTGGTTGATGCGACCTGTTGACCGTTCACAAAAGCGGAGACCGTAAAGCCCGAACCGACAGAATGCCCGTTGCTGGTGACCGTGCCGTGAAACTCGTGCACCCGGCATGAGGCACCATCTGCACTCACGGACGTGCTGGAAACAATGATGAAGGGGATGAATAGCGAGAAGACTGCCAGCTGCACAGCCGCTTTGAGGATAACTGTCATCTGTTTTCATTTTAAAACACGGAGGCGGATATGCCAATTCTTTGCCATACAGACAGCAACAAATTAAAATTAGAGCCCATTAAGGAGGCTGGAACTATGGCTAAGGAAGATCAGGAAAAATTGGGACTTAATGTGGACCTGCAAAACATGACGGACGCCGACTACAGGAAACTCTGGAACAAATTCGGCAGGATTGAGATCAAGGTGATAGAGAAAAACGGACAGTGTCACCATAATGTTGGCGACACGTTTTACTACGGTACACCCTATAAGAAACCCCAGGAGGTGTGCGCAGCAGCCCTGAACGTGCTTGATTTGTATACCTGGAGGGTGTTCCTGGGCTATCCTTCCTGGGACTCGGCGGACCGCTCGGTCTACAAGATCCACTGTCCCGATCATACCGGCATCGTCTGGTCCATGCGGCTGGTGAAGTGACAGGGTATAATTGTGGCAAAACCGGGGGATTGATCAAATGAAAGTAACCAAGCTTCTGCGTTTAACGGCCGTGGTCCTGGTGGTGCTCTTCATACTCGCCGGTTATGCCTGCAAGGAGGCGCCTGACTACGTAGTGTATGAAGTGACCGGCAACGCAGACCTGGTTGATATAACGATTACCAATGAGAGCGGGGGCAGCGCCCAGTATAATGATGTCCCGCTGCCCTGGCGGATGGACTTCGGCGGCTTCGAATACAGCCAGCCATATATCTATGTGCATAACAATACCGAAGACGCAGCCACCATAACGGCCAACATCTACCTCAACGGAAAAATGTTTAAGAGCGGGACCAGCTACGGCCCTTACTGTACGCTAATTGTCTTGGGTGATAAGTAGCCGGCTCAGGCCGCTGTACCGGTTCGACGACAATTTATTTAACGCCGAACAGCTCCGGGTGAATCGTTACAGCCAGTTCAATCAATCCGTTGGCGATTCGGGGTCCTGGGCGTTCTATCAGGGCGGCGTCACTGATTTTGTATATGCGGTTATTAGACCAGGCCTCCGTGGGAGAAAGCCTTCTCTCGCTCTTGATAGCCTTGAATACGGCGTCTCCGCTTGTGCCCATGCCCGAAACGATGACTACCTGTGGGTTCTTGCTGAGCACCGATTCCAGCGATACGCTCTTGGCCTTCTCGAAGTCGTTTTCGAAGACGTTTATTCCGCCGGCCTGCTCGATGACATCGTTGATAAAGCAGGCTGCGCCCATGGACCACAGCGGATCATACCAGTAAACGTACAACACCCTGGGCTTCTGGGCATCGGTCAGGTTCTTTGTCCTGTCCGTGACGCTTTTAATCTTGGCATTCATGCGGCTGAGCACATCTTCGGCACGGGCCGTGCTGCCTGTTATTTTTCCCAACACGGATATGTCGTTTTCAATAGCATCTATGCTCTGCCCCGTGGCAATATAGACCGTGTATCCCAGTTTCTCCAGGGCGGGCAGTACTGTTTTCTCATGTATGGCAGTGCCAACGATGAGGTCGGGCTGCAATGAAACAAGCTTTTCCATGTTGGGCGTAGAGAAGCCGGCTACTTTGGCTTTGGTACTGGCAGTCGTGGGATAATCGCAATAGTCGGTAACGCCGACAATCCTGTCGTCCAGACCAAGTGCGAAGAGTATTTCCGTGTTACTGGGCGCCAGCGAGACAATGCGCTGCGGCAGATGGTGAATGGTAACCTGCCTGTCCAGGTCATCGGTGACAGTCAGAGGATATCCCATAGCGGCGGGCGAGGCCGGCTGGATGACATTAGTGGCCGGTGTACAGTTCTCGTAGGTTGCAGACTTCGGCTGGACGGCCGGCCATAAGATAGAACAGGATAGTGAGATAACCAGCAGCACGGCCGAGACCATTAGTAAATGGATATTATGGTTGCGCATTCTACCTCCTTTCCTAAATAAAAATCCCCGCTCCAAGGAGACGGGGATTTGACGGAAAAAATAAATCCCACCCCCAGACTCCGCGGGAGCAGCCAATGGTCACAGGGCCGGCGTTCTGACTTTTACAGCAGGCGGGACTGTGACGGAATTACACCGTCTTGCTCTCCAATTAAGCTGCCGGTATAACAACAGCGCCCTTGTAACTATTCTTTTTACAGGTCGAATATTAACAGACCGGCCACTGACGGTCAATGGCCTGGACGCTGTGGGAAAAGTATTAAATGTAATGAAAATTCTATATCCTGAGTGCAATTTTTATGATTTGTTTTGATGCCCCGCTTTCTCGCTGCGCGGTTGGACCTGATTGTGTCACTGCGCCATGAATAGGCCTTGAATTCTTGACACTGCTCAAATCCAGCCTGAATTGTCGTTTCAGGGTGCCACTGATATAATGTTTAACGCTTCGGTGGCGCATTCGTCTAGGGGTTTAGGACGCTGCCCTCTCAAGGCAGAGATCACCGG
>CAZSED010000036.1:0-12871 GCA_964605885.1 uncultured Dehalococcoidales bacterium | reverse complement strand
ACGGCCACACCGCTGTGGATGTGGTCGAACAGCTGGCGGTAGCGCTCTTCCGAGAGCTTCAACTCCGGCTGCTGATCGCTGAGTTGGTTTTTCTTGAGGGCCATCAACTCTACAGTACTATATTTATGAAAACCGGGCAAACAGCTTTGGCTGGTTGACTTGACAGGTATAAATTGCTGTCTCTATAATTAACTTAAGATTCAATTGGCCTTATTTATCAGGGCACATTCAAATCTTCCACCGTGTATTCTAACCCGGATTAACTTAATAGCTGTTAGCATAGGTTGTGGCAGCCTGTAAAATTTTCAGAGGTTTTTTATTTACAGTATATTATTATGTGAGCGGGGGAGCGTTAAGTATACCTCTTCGGTAGTGCTTATATAGATGGTTAAATATATATTCGTGACCGGTGGCGTTGTAAGCTCGGTAGGCAAGGGTATAGCGGTGGCATCCATCGGCCGCATACTCAAGAGCCGCGACGTTTCCGTATCCGTACAGAAGCTCGATCCCTATCTCAATGTCGATCCCGGAACGATGTCACCCTACCAGCACGGCGAGGTCTTCGTTACACAGGATGGCGCCGAGACTGACCTTGACCTGGGCCACTATGAGAGGTTCATTGATGTCAATTTGACCTCCGCCTCCAATGTCACCTCAGGCCAGATTTATTCGGCTGTCATCGCTGGCGAGCGCAGGGGCGATTACCTGGGAGGGACCATACAGGTGATACCCCACGTGACTAACGAGATCAAGCGCCGCATACGCGAGGTTGCTCAGATATCCAAGGCGCAGGTGATCATTGTCGAGGTCGGCGGGACGGTGGGCGATATTGAAAGCCAGCCATTCCTGGAAGCTATCCGCCAGATGCGCAACGAGCTGGGCCGGGATAATGCACTGTATATACACGTGACCTACCTGCCTTTCATTGCCACCACAAAGGAGCTCAAGACCAAGCCCACGCAGCACAGCGTCAACGAGCTGCGCCGCATCGGCATTCAGCCGGACGTTATCCTGTGCAGGTCGGACTATCCCATCTCACAGAGCCTGCGTGACAAAATCTCGCTTTTCTGCGACGTGGATAAGGACGCTGTCATCCCCATGGTCACAGCAGAAACAATCTATGAAGTGCCTCTGATAATGGAAGAATACGGCATGAGCAATTTCATCATAAGCCGCCTGAGGCTCAATGCCACCCGTACAGACCTGACGGAATGGCGCAGCATGGTGTCTCGAATGAAGCAGCCCAAGGAAGCCCTGAACATAGCACTGGTTGGCAAATACGTAGAGCTGGAGGACGCCTATTACTCGGTGCGCGAGGCGCTGTGCCATGCCAGCCTGTACCACGACCGCAATATAAATATCATATGGGTGCAGTCGGAGGATATTGAAAAAGGAATCAACGAAAACCTGTTTAGCTCTGTCCACGGCATCATTGTGCCGGGCGGATTTGGCAACCGGGGCATCGAGGGAATGGTGACGGCGGCCTCCTATGCCAGGCATAATAATATCCCTTATCTGGGCCTCTGCCTGGGCATGCAGGTTATGGTGATTGAGTTCGGCAGGTATGCCCTGGGCAACAAGAGGGCCAATTCCACCGAATTTGACTGTGATACTCCCTTCCCGGTTATCGATCTTATGCCTGAGCAACGCTCGGTAGACTGCAAGGGGGGCACGATGCGCCTGGGCTCTTATCCCTGCCATCTGGTGTCCGGCAGTTTGGCGGCTGCGGCCTATGGCGAGCCCGTGGTGATGGAACGCCACCGCCACCGCTACGAGTTTAACAACGATTTCCGCGATATCTTTGAGAAAAAGGGCGTGGTTTTCAGCGGCCTTTCGCCCGATGGCAGGCTGGTTGAAATAACCGAGCTGCGGAACCATCCCTGGATGGTAGCCTGCCAGTTCCATCCCGAGTTCCGCTCCCGTCCCGACCGGCCACACCCGCTGTTCGCCAGTTTTATAGGCGCCGCCAAAGAGACCCTGGTTGAAGGCGATCAGGTCACCCTGCCGATATCATGATGCAGTCAGGCGGACGGTCTATTTTTAAAATATCAAATGCAGGAGTAATATATGCGTTTCTTCCTTGATACAGCCAATATAGAGCACATCAAGCAGGGCGCCAGGCTGGGCGTCATCAGCGGCGTAACCACCAATCCCAGCCTCGTCTCCAAAGAAGGCAAGGTCAACTATAAGAAGCTGGTGCAGGAGATATGCTCAATCATCTCCGGTCCGGTTTCCACGGAGGTCATCAGCCAGGATACGGCGGGAATGATCAGCGAGGCCAAGGAGATAGCCAAATGGGCCAATAACGTGGTGGTCAAAATCCCCGCCGGGCTGGAAGGTACTGAGGCCACGCACGTGCTGGCACAGCAGGGAATAAAGGTCAACTATACGCTATGCTTTTCAGTAAACCAGGCCCTGCTGGCAGCACTGGCCGGCGCTGCCTATGTCAGTCCCTTCGTGGGCAGGCTGGACGATATCGGCGAGAACGGCATGCAGCTGGTTGAGGACATTATCCAGGTGTACAGGCAGTATCCCCATATCAAGACCGAGGTGATCGCGGCCAGCATCAGGCATCCCCAGCATTGCCTTGCGGCGGCCAAGGCCGGCGCACACATCGCCACCATCCCCTATGCCGTGCTGATGCAGATGGCCAGACACCCTCTGACCGATACCGGCTGTGCACGTTTTCTGGAAGACTGGCGCAAGGTCATGGGTGATGTAAAAAACATATGATTTCCACTGAATACCAGCGGGCCTGATGCGCCCGATCAAATAATTCCTTACAACTTATTCGAGGTGTTACCATGATGAATTTAACAGAACTTGAAACCAAATCGATAGAGGAACTGATGGCACTGGCCAAGTCCCAGGGAATCGAGAACTACAGCGAGCTCAGCAGGGAGGACCTGATCGCCAAACTCTCGACCTTTGTGACGCCACCGGAGCCGCAGGCAGGCTTTTACATGAGCCTGGGAGGAATTCTGGAGATCATGGACGAGGGTTACGGCTTCCTCAGGCAGGACAGCCTGCTGCCGGGCCCCAACGATGTATATATCTCCAACTCTCAGATCAGGCGGTTCGGCCTGCGCAACGGGGACACGGTAACCGGCCAGGCAAGGCCGCCCAAAGAGGGCGAGAAATACTGCAGCCTGCTGCGCGTTGAGATGGTCAACGGATTGGATGCCGACCAGTCCAAGGGCAGGGCGCACTTCGGCCAACTCACCCCCACTTTCCCGGACGAGATGTTCGACCTGGAAAGCAACCCCAAGAACCTCTCGGCACGGATTATCAATCTCGTGGCCCCCATCGGGCGCGGACAGCGCGGCCTGATCGTCTCGCCTCCCAAGGCCGGCAAGACTCTGCTGCTCAAGAACATAGCCAATGCTATTACAGCTAAATACCCCGACGTCCACCTGATGGTCTGCCTGATCGGCGAGCGGCCAGAGGAGGTCACGGACATGAAACGCTCGGTAAAAGGGGAGGTGATCTCCGCAACATTCGATGAACCCGTAGAGAATCATACCCGCGTGGCAGAGCTGGCACTCGAGAGGGCCAAGAGACTGGCGGAGATAGGCAAAGACGTGGTTATTTTACTGGACGGCATCACACGCCTGACCCGTTCTTATAACCTGGCCATGCCGCCCAGCGGACGCACGCTCTCCGGCGGCATTGATTCCGTTGCCCTTTATCCGCCCAAGCGGTTCTTCGGCGCCGCCAGGAACATCGAGGAAGGCGGCAGCCTGACCATACTTGCCACCTGCCTGGTGGATACGGGCAGCCGCATGGACGACCTGATCTATGAGGAGTTCAAAGGAACAGGCAATATGGAGCTGCACCTGGACCGCAGGATGGCAGAAAAACGCATCTTCCCGGCCATAGACATCTTACGCAGCGGCACGCGCCGTGAGGAGCTGCTGCTGGGTGAAGCCACAGTAGCCAAGGTCTGGCTGTTGCGCCGCATGGTCAGCATGATCGCCGAGGACTCCAATAGTCCCACCGATGCCTCGGAGCGCGTTATCGACCGTCTGGCTAAGACTCAGACCAACGCAGAATTTCTGGC
The DNA here is from genome assembly GCA_964605885.1 of uncultured Dehalococcoidales bacterium. Lineage (GTDB taxonomy): Bacteria > Chloroflexota > Dehalococcoidia > GIF9 > UBA5629 > CAZSED01. The sequence continues at coordinate 8,811 of CAZSED010000036.1, read as the reverse complement.
TACGCTGACGGCTAAAGACGTCTAGAAATGAAGCTTCTCTAGCTGTATTGCGCATAAAGGAAATTATGCTATGATAAGCCTAAAACTGAGCCGGAGGACTTTCGAATGAAGCTAAAGCCTTGGGCCTCCCTACTCGCCCTCTCGTTGCTTGCCGCCATTATTCCATCTGCAGGAGCGTATGCAGACTCACTGACAATTGAGCCCACGCAGGGGACAGTCGGGTCAGATATAAAGATACCGGCTTTTTGCCAGTACGGAGAAGGTGATTATTTCCTGTACTGGGGCGACGGCAACCAGCTTATCGCCCAGGGCAATATAAAGAGCGGCAATTGCCAGCCCATCACCTTCAAGTGCCCCCAGTCGGCCAGGGGTAAGCAGTTGATTACACTCAAGGTGGGCAGCAAGTCCTTCCAGAAGGAATATACTGTGCTGGCCTCGATGTCGCTGGGAGTAAAAAAAGGCCCGGTTGGTACATCCGTCTCCGTTCAAGGCAGTGGTTTTGATAAGAACGAAACGGGTATATCAATACTTTACGACGGCAGCCAGGTGGCAACCGGCATACAGGCTAATTCCACCGGCGGCTGGCTTTATACTCTCAAAGTGCCTGCCAGCAGCAAGAGCAACCACCCGATCTCAGCCAGCAGCGCCACTACGCCGTCAAAAGAGGTGGGCAACCAGTTGTTCAGTGTAACCCCTTCGATCAGCATTACCCCTTCATCAGGATGGGTCGGCCGTGTGGTCAGCGTATCGGGGCAAGGCTTCATTGCTGCTGAGACCAATATTGCAGTTATTTATGATGACGTGCTGGTCAAATCCAACATAACTGCTGATCTGACCGGTTCCTGGCAGACGTCCTTTACAATCCCAGCTTCTGCCAAAGGCGCACACAAGGTGACTACAAGAGGCGCCACGACCACCGTTGATGAAGCCGGGTATGTTACTTTCATAGTGTCCCCGGGCATCAAAGTCGAGCAGACCGCAGGCCGGCTGGGCGATGTAATTAATGTGGGAGATACGCTCTATGCCAGCGGCGTCGGCTTTCAGGAGAACGAGACCAATATAAAGATAACGCTGGACGGCCTGCAGGTTGCAGGCGGTATCACAGCTGACGCACATGGCTCCTGGTCCACGCAGTTTACCGTACCTCCTTCGACCAGGGGTGAGCATACGGTTAATTCCTTCGGTGATACCACCAGCAACAACGATGTTACCGGATATATTGTCGTCATTACGCCTGAACTGACCATTAACCCTACCAGCGGCTCGGTGGGCGAGACAACGCTGCTAACCGGCAGCGGGTACGGCGCCAGCCAGCCGCTAACGATCACTTACGAATCCAGTAAAGTTGAGACATCGGCCACGACCGATGCCAAGGGAAGTTTCAGTGTCAGTTTCAAACCACCTGCCAGCAATGCTGGCAATCACGTAATAACGGTAGGCGATGCAACAGGGGCCATGGCCTCCGCCTCCTTTACAATCGAGTCGACTCCACCCCCCGTCCCCAGCCCGATAGCACCGGAAGCCGGGACCAAGATAAGCCTGATGGACAGTAAGGCTATCGACTTCAAATGGTCAGTGGTAGACGACCCAAGCGGTGTCGTTTATTCACTTGAGATGAGCCAGAAGGCCGATTTTTCAGGCTCGGTCCTGCGCAGGGACAACCTGGACAAGCCGCAGTATTCCATGTCTCCAACCGAGAGGCCCAACGCGGGCGAATACTACTGGAGGGTCCGGGCCACCGACCTGGCCGGCAATGCCAGCAACTGGAGCCCATCGCAACTGCTGTTTCTGGTCGGCTTCGACTTTATCTGGCCGTCAGTCATAGCACTGGTGGTGCTCGTAGTTGTGGGCCTGATCGTATGGCGCATACGGACAATTAGCAAACGTGGAGGGTGGTCTTCTTAGCTATAAAATCTTGACAAAAAAAGGTGATGGCTTTAAGATGTTTGGAATTTAAGCTGGACTACTGTTTTTAAATATAAAAAAGCGAGGTAAATAAAGAATGAAATTAATGATCATCGGGTTGGGGCAGTGTGGGTCTCGTGTGGCCGATGAATTTGCCCGCCTCGGGCAACGTGCCCGCTCTGATAGAGGAACCACCATTATCACGGGCTGTTTCGCCGTCAACACGGACCAGACTGACCTGACCGGATTATCTCATATAGGCTCTGACTATATGCACCGCATACTGATCGGCGGACGTAAGACCTGGGGGCACGGCGTAGGTAAGGTCAATGAGATGGGCGCCGAGCTTGCCAGGGAAGACGGAGACAAGGTAATTGACGCCGTCAGGACTTCCCCACTGTTCTACCAGACACATGCCTTCATGCTGATAGCCGGCACCGCCGGCGGCACCGGCTCGGGCGCCATTTCCATCATCGCCCAGATGCTTAAGGAGCGTTACATCGGCAAGCAGGTCTACGCCCTTTGCGTGCTGCCCTTTGAGCATGAGGAAGTGGCCGAGCTCAGAAGCGTATATAACACGGCCACCTGTCTCAAGTCCATCCATTCCATCGCCGATGGCGTCTTCCTGGCCGACAACCAGCGCTACGTGCGCAAGGATGCCAGCCTGGCGCTCAACCTGTCCAGGATCAACCGGCAGATAGTTGAGCCGTTTTACGATTTGATGTGCGCTGGCGAGGTCACCCACCGCAAGTCGGTTGGCGCCAAGACCATGGACGCCGGTGACATCATGCAGTCCATCGACGGCTGGACGGCCATCGGGGTGGGCAAGACAGATATCCCCACCGGCTTCCGCTTCCCGTGGGAGCTGGCCAAGGTCAATTTCCGCGAAAAGAGCGGCGAGACGCTGCGCGCCATGCAGGCCATGGACGCCGCCGTCAGCGAACTTTCCATAGCCATCAATCCCGAGGACGCCGGCCGCGCACTTTACCTGCTGGCCGCGCCTTCCAAGGAGATGAGCATGGATATAGCCAAAGGCCTGGGCGATTACCTGCGTGAGCTGGCCGAGAACGCGGTCATCCGCGCCGGCGACTTCCCCAGGGAAAAGGGCTCGGTAGACGTTACCATCCTCTTCTCACAGATGGCCTTCGTGCAGAAGATACGCGATTACTATGACAGGGCCTCGGCCTTCGCCATGACGCAGAAGGAGCGCCTGAAGGAAACTACAGGCCGCCTGCGAGACATGGAGGACGCAGCCAAGGGCCTGCCCAGCCTCATCTAAGGCACATCGCTGCATTAAGGAGGGGCGAAGTAATTTCGCCCCTCCTTTTTTATTCCCTGAAGGAGCCGGTTGCCCTTCTGGGCGAAATCTTTGACGCAGCCTCCACACACAGCGCCAGGCTCATCAGGTAATCATCGTGCCCTTCCGCCGGCTCGACGAAGAAGTTCAGCGTCTGGTTGGGCCGGTAGACACCCCTGGCCCTCTCCAACTCAAACATCAGCTCCCGGTAGTCCACGGATCCGTCACCTTCATAAACTTTCAACCTGCCGGAATTGACGGCCGCCATAAGGTTAAAGCCCAGGGCCGACTTGGAGGCCTGGGTAAACTTGAAGGAGATAACCCTGCCACCCAACGCCTTGCGCAGGAACGCGGCCACCGCCTCGCCGATGCCGGTGGCATCCACCACGACCCTGTTACATCCCCACACATTCTTCAGCAGGTCAACCAGCTGCGGATAAAGGTCAGTATGCCTGGCGCCCACCCGGCAAAAATGCTCAACCACCCTGACGGCCGGCTCCCCGCACAGCCCGGGCTCGGATGGAGAGACCTCTGCGATGGTTATCACGGTGGCATCTCTGCCGCGCACGGTAAGCTGCAAATCCTCTGTCACTTCGCTCTCGCCTGCCAGATCAATGCCGGCTACGTACATGGCATTGCGGTCCCTGCGCCTGCTTTGCCTGGCGTGGCTGCCCTGAAGCTGGGCTATCTGCTGATGGGAAAGGAAACCACCCCCGCTGCGGATGGGCAGCAGCGCATACTGGCTGCGAAACAGCGGGTGATCCTCGCCCAGCCTGAATCGCTCCCCCTCTGCAAAGGCCAGGTAATCAGGGTTATGCCTGGCCACCTCCTGCCAGTCAAAGCGGAAGTGCCGCCGTACGCCGTCAGCTTTCTCCAACTCGAGATTGGTCTGCTTGATCTCCTCCAGCAGCGTGCAGTCGTCCCAGGTAGTGCCATAATGGACAGTTGTGGCATTGGACGAAGAGGCCATCGGCCGGAACTCCTTGGTGTACTTGTCCTTGCTGACGTCCTGTGACTCGTCGATTTCCAGCAGGATATCGGCCGTATGGCCCACAACGGAGGAGGACTCTTCAGCCGAAAGGAAGACCTGCCTGGCGGCGCCCAGCCGGACTATGTAGCCCATCTCGGTCGACCAGATCCCGTCGAAGCCGAAGTCATCCAGCCTCTGCCTGAGGCGCATCATGGAGATGACAGTCTGGGGCTTGAAGGTAGGTGAGCACTTGACGGCGTTGCCCCCTCTGGCCATGAACATGGTCAGCAGCAGCACCTCCAGATGGGCGGAGAGCTCGTTCTTGCCTCCCTGTCGGGCGATCTCCACTGAAAAGGTCAGGCCTTTATGCCGTTCCACGCTGTCCAGCACCGCACGTGCAATTTCGAGCTGGTAAGGCCTTAGAATCATTTAATCAAGGCTTTGACCCCCAGAGGTATAGCCAGCTCAGTGAAAACCCTGGTAATGGCCTCTCTGAGCGATTTTTTCTGCTCCCTGGTGATGCTGTAGCGTGTCTTGACCAGGTTGGCTATGGCGCCGGCTGTTTTCAAATGCAGCTCTATGCTTTCAGGCTCATCTCTGATCAGGTCCCTCAGCTTCAGGCGCAGTACGGCTATTTCCTGGTCCAGCCCTTCCACCCCGGCCGCCTCCTCCAGCATCAGGCAGGCCGTTTCATCCAGGGCGGGCCCGTAGAACCCGCGCTTTACCGCCTTTCTTTCCCGCTTTTTTACCATACTTTTTAACCACAATCAGCCCGTATACGATAGCATAGGCCGCCGCATCGTATCTCTGATTGGCCAGTGCGTACTTCAAGAGCTCAACCATGACGCTCAATAATAATACAATTGTTCTAGACGGACAATGAGAAACTGTCGCCGGCTATTTGCATTATGTAAATGCTTTGGCTAATATGGATTTCAGATAGCTTGATGCGTCCTGTTCCGTTCTGGGATCCAATTGGAGCCTAATCATATGAACGAGGATGGCAAAGAGGCTGATACGACACTATGGTACAGGGAAGGTGATGCCCGGACTATTTCCCTCCTGCAGAACATATCCGGATACTTTGGCCTTGCGGTCGCCTGCATTGGCGCCCTGGTGCTGATAGGCTGGGTCTACGATATCCCGCTGCTTAAAAGCCCGTCCACCAGCTTCGTTACCGTTAAATCCAGCACAGCCGTCTGTTTGGTGCTTGCGGGGCTGGCTACGTTATTACTACCCAAAACACAGTCTCGAACAATCTGGAATGCCATCAGGAAATACTGCTCCCTGGTGCTGTCTGTGGCCGTGGCGGCCGCGGGATTACTGGTCATAAGCGAATTTATCTTCGGCTGGGACTCCGGGTTTGCCCAGCTGCTGTTCAAGGAGCCGCCGGGGGCGGTTGAAACCGCCTATCCGGGCCGCATGGCGCTCAACACAGCCCTCAGTTTTGTGCTGGCAGGCCTGGGCATTATTATCACCCTCTACAAAAAGGCCGAACAGAATGCGGTGAACCAGTATATTGCGCTGGTGGGCATTTTTTTCAGCCTTATCGCTTTGATCGGCTACATATACGGCTTGAGAGAATTCATCGGGCTGACCAATTTAACTCCAGTGGCCCTATATACGGCAGTAGCCTTTTTACTGCTTTTCGGCAGCATCCTGCTGGCCAATCCGCAGCACGGGCCGATTGAAATATTCCTGGGAAAGAGGGCTGGCAGTTTGATGCTCAGGATAACGCTTCCTGCCGTGCTGTTCATAGTATTTATTTTCGGCTGGCTGCGGCTGCTGGCACAAAAGTTAAGCTCCATGCCTCCGGAAATGCGCGCCGGATTGTTCACAGTAATTGACCTCAGTACCATCGTCATAGCGCTCACGATAATAGCAATTATCATTAACCGCCTGGACCAGCGGAGGTGGCTGGCTGAGGAAAAACTCCACATGATGAATGTTGAGCTGGAGGAGAACCTGCAGAAAACCCGTGACCTGCTTACCGCCATGCTTGACCACGCTCCGGCGCTTATGTACGTCTCTACGCCGGATGGTAAACACCTGATGGTCAATGAAGCCTGGGCGGCATTTAATAACATCGATGCGCAGCAGGCCATCGGGAAGAACTATGAGGAGCTATTCCCCCGCCAGCTGGCGGAGAAGTTCAGGGAGACCGACCGCCAGGTCATCAGGACCGGAGCCCCCGTATTCGTGGAGCGGCCGATATATACTTCCAACGGCGTTCGCTATCTAAATACACTCAAGTTCCCGCTTATGGACAAACAGGGCAGAGTCGAGGCCATAGCTGGCATATCCATGGATGTCACTGAGCGCAAGTTGTCTGAGATTAAGCTGCAGGAATCTGAGAAGCTTTACAGCTCGACCCTTTCCAGTATGCTGGAGGGGGTCCAGATCGTCGACAGGGGCTGGCACTATGTCTATCTGAACGACGCGGCAGTGATGCATGCCCGTACGAGCAGAGACGAACTCATCGGCAAGACCATGATGGACGCTTACCCGGGAATCGACGGCACGCAGATGTTCACCTCCCTGCGCAGGGCAATGGAGAGCCGCACAGCTTCCCGTATACTGAATGAATTCGAATATCCGGACGGCAACAAGGCATGGTTTGAATTGGGCATTCAGGCCGTGCCGGACGGCATCCTCATAACCTCCATTGATGTATCGGACCGCAAGCTGGCTGAAGAAAAACTTAAAAACAGCGATATCTACTATCGCTCATTGATCGAGAACTCCACGGACATCACGCTGGTTCTGGACGCCGAAGGCATCGTGCAGTACGTAAGCCCCTCCGCCGAGCAGTTGCTGGGATTTACGCCGGAGGAGCTGATCGGCAAGGACATCGGCGTTTTTGTCCATCCGGAGGACTATCCCGCCGCCGACAGCTCATTGAAATCCGCCGCCAACAACCCACTGATAACCATTGAAGCCAGGCTGCGCCATAAGGACGGCTCCTGGCGTACGGTCTCGGCCAGGGGCAAGATGCTGCCGCTCACGGAATCAGGACCTCGTCTGGTGATCAATGCGCATGATATAACAGACTACAGACAGGCGCAGCAGGCCCTGCATGAAAGCTATGCCGATATGCAGAGAACTTTGCGGCAGACGATCGACTTGATAGCCTCCATAACCGAGAAAAGGGACCCCTATACCGCCGGGCACCAGAAACGCGTTACGGAGCTGGCCTGTGCCATTGCCACGGAAATGAGGCTGGCGCAAGAGCGCATCGACGGCATACGCATGGCCGGCACGGTACATGACCTGGGCAAGATAAACGTGCCTGCAGACATACTTAACAAGCCCGGCCGACTCGGCGACATGGAGATGGCCATAGTCAGGCAACATCCCGAGACGGCTTTCGATATACTGAAGACAATAGATTTCCCCTGGCCGGTGGCAGATATTGTGAATCAGCACCATGAACGGGAGGATGGCTCGGGCTATCCCCTAGGACTGAAAGGGCCTGATATTCTGCCCGAGGCCAAGATACTGGCCGTGGCTGATGTAGTAGAGGCTATGGCATCGCACCGCCCCTACCGGCCGGCACTGGGGCTTAAGCAGGCGCTGGAAGAAATCACAAACAACCGCGGCCGGCTGTACGACGCCGGGGTCGTGGACGCCTGCCTCAGGCTGTTCGAAAAGGGCTATCAGCTGCAGACAGATCAGTGAGCTTGCAGGGCGTTGAAGAGATGTACAGGCACTCATCGATCATCGAGACTACCACGTGAACCGGCTTTATACGGCCTGCGGGCGTTGAAGCGGGGCCACGTGCTCACCGAAAACCGAGATGACCTCATGAAACCACTTTTATACGGCCTGCGGGTGTTGAAGCGGGGCCACGTGCTCATCGAACCGAGAAAGGACTCACCAACCACTTTTTAAACGGCCCATGGGTGTTGAAGCGGGGCCACGTGCTCACCGAAAACCGAGATGACCTCATGACACCACTTTTATACGGCCTGCGGGCGTTGAAGCGGGGCCACGTGCTTATCGAACCGAGAAAGGACTCACCAACCACTTTTTAAACGGCCCATGGGCGTTCAAGGGGGACCACGTGCTCATCGGTAACCGAGAAAGGACTCACCAACCACTTTTTAAACGGCCCATGGGCGTTCAAGGGGGACCACGTGCTCATCGGTAACCGAGACGGCCTCACCAACCACGTTAAAACGGCCCGAGAGCGTCTAAGAGGGGCAGCAGCCCCTCTTCAAAAACGTTTCCCCTCTCCCTCGAGGGAGAGGGCAGGGAGTGGGTGAACAGCTTGCAATCAATTCCTACATGAATTATATTTAAGTCCCATGCCGAGCAAGGTCTCCATCATACTGGTCAACTTCAACGGGATGAGGTACTTGGACGCCTGTCTGGATTCCATCTTAAAACAGTCTTATCAGAACTTCGAGCTGATCTTCGTGGACAACGCCTCCAGCGATGGAAGCCTGGAGCACATCAGGAAGCGCTTCCCCCGCCTGAACTATGTGGTTAACGACAGAAACAGAGGCTATGCCGGCGGCGTTAACAGCGGCCTGGCCGTGGCCAGCGGGGAATATATTGCGCCCGTCAACATGGACACGGAGGCTCATCCGGACTGGCTGATAAACATGCTGGACTTCCTGCAGTCGCATCCGGAGGC
>CAZSED010000035.1:0-12877 GCA_964605885.1 uncultured Dehalococcoidales bacterium | reverse complement strand
GCTCGTCGGGCTCATAACCCGAAGGTCGCAGGTTCAAATCCTGCCCCCGCTACCAATTGAAGATTAAAAAAGCCGGCTTCTTGCGAAGCCGGCTTTTCGTTTTCAGGGCGTTTTATTGCAGTGACTGCCTTAGCCGCAGATCACAATTCCACATCTACTCCCCTGGCCTGCAGAGCGGGGATATATGTATTCAAGGAGGTGGAGCTCAGGGGGTTGCCGACCAGATCCAGGTAATCTCCAGCACCCAATCCCGCATTATTTACCAGCGGGGCAAGATCGCTCACACCATCATAACGCAAAAGGAGACGATCAAGATTAGTTAACCCGGTTAGCGGAGTCAGGTCGCTTATCTGACCATTAAAGCACAAGTTGAGCGATGTGAGCTTGGTCAGGCCAGAAAGCGGTGTAAGGTTGCTTATGTAGTTTCCCTCCACACCGAGACTTTGGAGGTTAGTGAGGACGGCCAGCGGCGCCAGGTCGCTTATACGGTTATCATTCAAATTGAGTTCAGTGAGATTATTTAGGCTAGCCAACGGAGTCGGGTCGGTTATCCCGTTGGCCCCCAAACCGAGTGTTTGGAGGCTGGTGAGACCGGCCAGCGGCGTCAGGTTGTTGCCTATCCAGTTATGACTAAGTTCCAGTTCAGTGAGATTGGTCAGGCCAGCCAGCGGTGTCACGTCACTTATATGGTTCGACATCAAATTAAGTTTAGTGAGTTGTTTTAAGCCTGACAGAGGTGTTAAATCAGCAAGGTCGCCGGGAGCACAATGAGAACAAGATTCTTCCCATAACATGAGCGAAGTAAGATTAGTGCAATATTCAAGACCTGCAAGGTTTTCAACCCATTTTCGTGAAGCATCCAGTTGCGTCAGAACTAGAAGCTCCGAGGCGTAGATATCACCGGTCGGTTTGTTTATAGCTTTCCTGATCGCGGCCTGCAGAGCCGGGTCCGGGAAATTTACAGCCGGATCAACCGGATTAACGTTAATGGTGACACTGGCGGTTGCTTTACTTCCAATGCTGTCTTTCACCTGAAGCGTGAAGGTGACCGTTGCAGCCGAAACGCCAGGCGTGCCCGTCATGACGCCCGTGCTGGCGTCAAGGGACAGCCAGAAAGGCTTATTCACCGTGGACCAGGTATACGGCAAGGTGCCGCCGGAGGCAGTTGGTGTTAGCGTATATGGCACCCCTATTATCGCTGTGGTTGGCGTCGCCACGATAAGGGTGGGGGCAGGTGGCTGGACGACGTTGATGGTGACGCTGGCGGTAGCTTTGCTTCCGATGCTGTCTTTCACCTGAAGCGTGAAGGTCACCATCGTAGCGGAGACGCCAGGCGTGCCCGTCATGACTCCTGTGCTGGCATCTAGTGACAGCCAGGATGGTTTGTTCACGGTGGACCACGTATACGGCGGAGTGCCGCCGGATGCTGTCGGCGTCAGGGTGTAGGGTATCTCAATCGTGGCAGTGGTAGGCGTAGCAACATTCAGGGTGGGCGTCGGCGGCGTGACCACGTTAATTGTTACAGCCTGAGTGGCCTTCACTCCCAGGCTGTCTTTCACCTGGAGCGTGAAGGTGACCGTGGTGGCCGAAACACCCGGAGTGCCCGTCATGACGCCCGTGCTGGCGTCCAGGGACAGCCAGAAGGGTTTATTTACCGTGGACCATGTATACAGCGGGGTACCGCCGGAGGCGGTAGGCGTCAGGGTGTAAGGCGTTCCTATTGTGGCCGTTGTCGGCGTTGCTACTGTGACGGTTAGAGTCGATGCTATTACCGGGGGTGGTGATACATTTAATCCAGCGGCAAATAGCGCAACCAGGATCAGCAAGCAAATCAGAACACGCGGATAGTGATTCTTATTCATGCAACCTCCTAACATGTTACCTCCCAAATAGTGGCAGCAAGCATCTTATAGAGCAATCGTTTAAATAGGCCGTCGAGAATTATTTCATATACGTATGTCTTTGTCAACAGGTTCAAATAGTACGGCCGGTGCCAATTGAAGGCTAAAAAAGCCGGCTTCGCAAGAAGCCGGCTTTTTTATAATCCCAATAAGTTATTGACTAATCGATTAGTTGAAGTTAACTATACGAATATCTTTACACTCTTGAAAGAGTATGATATAAGCATATCAAAATTTAATGAGGGAGTGCGTGACATGAAGACAATTTTTAAGGAGCCTGCCAGAAATGATCCTGATTGCGAAATACGCTTAGGGATAGCTTCATGGGATAATGGCACTAGATCTGCCAGGTCGGTGAAATATGCTTGGTTGGACGTAAATGGAAAGGTAGCACGTGGTGGAGAATTCCCGGTAGAGGCACTTCCTCAGGCATTAGAATTTGCTGTCAGAAATGGATATCTTCAGCTCTCCTTCCAGTAGGTGGATGATTAATATATTTGGAGTTATCCGTGTCCTTTATAATCCAATACAGTATAGTCTGTCAGGTTGAAAATGCCGAACCTTACATAGTACGGCCCTATAATGGCAAAGATTTATCTCAGGTTCTCGGAATTGCTCAAGCCAATTTACAGGACGGCAATTATGGATGGATTCAGGAATGTGGTCAGGGTCTAGTTAGGGTAAGTGGACAAACAAAAGCTGCTTATCTTGATTTCAGACCCAATGCAGCAAAACGGCACCTGCAAGAAAAAATTTTGAAGGGCAAGCAAAAGCAAATCGCAGAAATACTATATGACGGGCTGAATTTTACTTCCCAAAAGCCAGCAGCCCTAGAAAGGCTTTCGCAACTGCCACCATTGCTCATAGAAGATGGCATCTATTGTCGCCTCATTAGAGAGGCTAGGGACGTATTTGTGGATGGCCACTTCTATGCTTGCGTTGCAATGTGTGGCATTTCTTTTGAGCGGTTTCAAAGAGATAAAGCTAAATCATATGGTGCAACACAAGAAGACAAAATGAATAGTATCAGAAGCATTTTAAAAAAGAACAATGTCCTGTCATTAGAAACACTATCTATATGCGAGGATATGGCAAAACTGCGAAACAAGTACACACATGGGCAGGGGCTTAATCCTAGGGAAGACGCCCTAAAATCGCTTAAATGGATGCACACTTTCATAGATAAGGAGACTAATTTTATGCGGAATTACATCATTGTAAATGGAATACTGAAACGAAAACAATCTGCGTAGGACGATTCAAATTCTGAATACGTAATCTATTGACAACATAGCATGACGAGCGTAACGTAGTACTCTCATGTCCATAATTGAAATCGATCAGAAAACCTGTAACAAGTGCGGCATCTGCGCCGATGAATGCCCGCGCCGCATAATCACCTTGCCAGAAGGGGATTATCCGCAAATACCGGCAGCGGCGGAAACTAGCTGCAACGCCTGCGGGCATTGCGTTGTGGTATGCCCAAAAGGAAGCCTGAGCCACCGGGACTCGCCGCTGGAAACATCCCCGAAGATACAGGATGGCCTCAAGGTCACTCCCGAACAGGTCGAGCAGCTCTTAAAGAGCCGCCGTTCGGTGAGAGTCTTCAAGAACAAGCCAGTGCCACGCGAGTTGATCACCCGACTGATAGAAGTGGCCCGCTATGCGCCGACGGCGCATAACCTTCAAGAGGTGGAATGGCTGGTAATCGACAATAAAAAAGAGCTGGACCGCATTGAAAAGCTTGGCATCGACTGGCTGCAGTGGATTATCAAGGAGCTGCCGAAGATGGCCGCAAGCTCCAACCTGGAAGAAAAGCTGGAAAGGCAAAAGCTGCACCACGACGCCTTTTTGCGCGGCGCCCCGGTATTGATCGTCACCCATGCCAGCAAGGACAGTCCCATTTCACTCACCGGGGCTGTTGACAGCGCCAACGCCTTGAGTTTCCTGGACCTGGCGGCCAGCAGCCTGGGCCTGGGCACCTGCTGGGCGGGATACGTATACATCATGGCCAACACATTTCCCCCGATCAGGGAGGCCCTGGGGTTCCCCGAGGACCACGCGGCCTACGGCTGCATACTGCTCGGGTACAATAAGTTCAAGTATCACAGAATACCGGTACGCAAAGAGCCCAGGATAGAGTGGAGATAAACCGGGCAAAGGAGGTTGTGTGGACCGACAATTTGTCACTGAGAACGCAAAGTCAAGGGAAAGGCTGCGCAGCCTGGTGGATAAAATTTCCGATGAGGAGTTAATGTTTCCCCTCAACGATAAAGGATGGACGGTGGCGGCGGCGCTGGGGCACATAGCCTTCTGGGATGAGCGGCGGCTGGCCCTGGTTCGCAAGTGGAAGAAGGAGGGCGTTTCGCCCTCGCCCGTCGATACAGACGTTTTTAACGATGCGCTGCTCCCCTTTTTATCGGCAATTCCCCCCAGGAAACTGGCCGGCATGACACTGGCCATGGCCGAGGCGCTCGACCGTGAGCTGGAGCAGGCCTCTCCCGAATTGGTGGAGGCGATGGTGGCCATTGGAGACATACACGCCGTGGACCGCTCCATACACCGCAAGATGCACCTGGACGAAGTGGAAGCCGTGGTTAAGGCCAGGCGTTCGCCTGGATGAAAAACAGTTGTGTGAAGGGTGTGATGTTAGATGAAAAGCGTACCGGTAAGGTCAATATCAAGGTATACGCCAGGGCTGTAGTAGCCATTGTCCTGCTTGTCACCTGGTTCCTGGTCGCCGTTTCGGGAGTTATCCTGTGGCTGGCGCCGGAGGGGCCGAGGTCAGGGCGCGTCCCGCTCCTCTTCGATATGACCAAGAGCAGCTGGAAAGAGGTGCACCTGTGGATTGCCGCCGTCACGCTGGTGATAACACTGGTCCATATCATCGTTGACTGGAAGACCCTGCGTGCCGTCCTCACGTACATGGTCAGCACACACAGGGACAACAGCGAACTTGAATGCGACTAGCGCCTACCTACCGTGCTGCTGGTTCCCGGCACCCTGGCCGCCACTACCCGGGCCGTTACCCGACTGACCTGCCCCCTGGCTTTGCACTGGCTGCTGGCCTGTCTGTACGGAGGTCTGAGCCTGCGTCTGGGTTTGAACCTGTGCCTGGGTCTGTGTTTGCGTCTGGGCCTGTATCTGCCCCTGAGCTTGAGTCTGGGTCTGTGTTTGAGTTTGTGTCTGTGTCTGTGTAAGCGTCTGTCCTTGGGTCATGACACCCTGGCCGGAGGAGCTGCCGCCTGAAGATTGAACTGCCTGGCTGTGAGAGGCCTGCAGCCTTTGCTGCACTTGGATTTTTATGTCCTGCCCCATATTGCTGGTCTGTTGATTTACTTGCTCCTGATACTGCAGCAACGCCGCCTCGCCGTCCTGGGCAAGGATCATTGCCTCAACGTGCTTGTTGGAATTCTCGATTGCGTTCAGCAGGCCGTTTTGAGCGGTTTCGGGCGCCTTTTCCACTACCAACAGCAGCACTTCCTGCTGCTTGAGATAATTCTGCTCCAGAGAGTTGACCAGGCCTTCCGCTCCGCTTAGCCCCTGTCTCGCCCTTACCTGCTCCATAGCCTGGACGGTGTTCTGCACCTGCAGGGCGTACTGCTCTGCATAATTATTGCCCTCAGCGTATTTGCCGAGCTGGTACATTTTTTGCAGTGCCAGTGCGTCCTCGTTGGCGTATTTCAGCATCAGGCTGGCCTTTTCCGTGTCGCTGCCTGCGAACATCAGCTGCAGGTTCCTGCCCCAGCTCTTCATGAAATAGAAACCAGAATCCGGCAATATGCCCGGATCGCTGACATCCCCTATGGCGGTTTCACCGGCATCGGCAGCCGCCGGCATTGCCGTGCCTGGTACCGCTGCTAACAGGGCGATCGATGCTGCAAATATTATTATGCGTAGCATATTACTCATATTTACCTCCCGGCAGGTGTTTTGCAAATGATAGAACGGCGATTATTAATAAAAAGTTTATCCCGGCCAGGTAATTCGATGAAGATTTCCAGGTTGGCTATTTATCTGAATTAATTTCATTTACGGGCGACGGCGGACTGTATGAAGAAGGGGAATACCAGCTTGATGTGGTAATCCGTGATGCCGGCCTGCTGCATGAAAATGTCGACTTCAGATTTTGTGTATGAGGCTTTGATGGAAGCTATATCTCCGTCGCCAAAAGGCAATAGCTTCAGCCAGGCGACCCGCCTGAAATCGTAGATATATAGCACACCCCCGTCTTTAACGGAATACCAGAGGTTGCTGATGGATTTTACCGGATCTTTCCAGTGATGCAGGGAGAAGGTGGAATATACCAGGTCAAATTTGCCCAGTTGTGCCAGACCCTCCCGGTCTGCGGCATCCACCAGACGGCAATGGATCCTGTCCTGAAAGCCGTTGGCCTGGATGTACTCGTCAGCCACTGAGATCATGTCCTGCGAGATATCGACGGCAGTTATTCTCACATCCGGGTTGTCCTGCGCAACTGCAATTGCCAGCAGTCCCGGGCCTGCCCCGACCTCCAGGCATTTACCACTTAATTTGAGTTTTTTAACATCCTTCAAAAGGGGCCCGAACATCAGCCTTGTGTACCTTTTTTCCTCTTCTGCATACTTCCTGGCCCTGTCAATCCCTGTGATGGCCTCTACCTGTTCTGTTCTCTGTGGCATTTACTTTTCTCCTTATTTTTGCGTCCAGCAGTCTAATCAGTTACCAAGTGTAAAGCAGGGCAGGCGGCAGCACGCCCGGCGTCATGGCAGTAATATGCCTGGACACTGGAAGGGTTGTGACCGGCCAGCCGGACAGGTCAAACCCCTGCTTCAGTACAGCCTGCAATCAGCCCGGATGCCGGGCGATTCAGGCGCTTCCCGAGGGTAAACTGGAAGCATAAATGGCGCAGAGACCGGCAGGGGCCGGCTCTGTCACCCGATTAAAAAAGGAGGTAAATAATGTCAAAAGAACTGGAAGGCGGCGCACAGGGAGGGTACAGCGACAGCAAGGACATGAGCTGGCGTGAACGCAAGGAACGCCGCAGGGAACTGAGAAGGGAGATGCGGGAACTGGGCTACGGCCACAGGCATGGCCTTTTCGCCGGCATAGTGCTGATAGTAATAGGCGGCCTGTTCCTGGCAGCCAATCTGCTCAGCTTCCCCATCAGCCAGTGGTGGCCGTTGATACTGGTAGTTGTCGGCATTGCCGTACTCTCCCGCGTTTTTTACACCTGGGACTGACAGGCCCGGCGGTTAGAAGCATATTGGCAAGCGTGCTTCTAACCGCCGGCAATAAGCTATAATGGTTTACCAAGACAATCACAACTTGTGTAAACTGGTTTGTATCAGATGACGGAAGACAGAGAGCGCAACAAGGCCTGCTATCAAGCGGAAGCGGCGGAGGACGAATCCTCAGGCTGGGCGGCACATAAGAAGTGGAAGCATGAGCAAAAGGAGCTGCGCCGCCGTCACAGGCACAAGGATGCTCCCGGATTTTATCTTTTCGCCGGTCTGCTGCTGATACTTATTGCTGTTGTTGTCTTTCTCTACCAGATGCATTACATCAGCTCCAGCAACTGGCTGGCGGTCTTTCTCATCGGCCTAGGCGCCATACTGATCGTGACAGGCATCCGCAGGATTATAATTTCCCGCCAGCAAGCCTTTATGCCCATCAGGCTGATCGGCGGGGGCATCGTCCTGTGCTACGGTGTGGCCCTGCTGCTGGGCGTGAGCAACTGGTGGCCCCTGGCCCTGGTGGTGGCGGGGCTGGCGCTGCTTTTCACCTTCATCGTCCTTCAGCAGGAGGCCAGAAAACGCAGGATCGTGCAGGAAACGCTGCATGAGAGCGAGGTCAAGTATGTCTATATTATTGATAATGCCAACAGCATAATCATGGAAGTCGATCCTGCAGGCAAAATAACGTTCATGAATAAATTCGCCCGTGATTTCTTCGGGTTCGACGCCGGGGAGATAGCGGGGCACGCTGCGCTGGGAACAATAGTCCAGGATGAAGTCGGGGCCGCCGGCAGCCTGGAAACAATGCTCGGCGGTATAACAACCCACCCCGAAAATTACCTGCATTACGAGACTGAAAACATGCTAAATGATGGACGTAAGGTGTCCATAGCCTGGTCCTGCAAGCCGGTCTTTGACGATGACAGCAACCTGAAAGAGGTGCTGTGCATCGGCATTGACAGGACGGAGCAGAAAAAGACGGAGGAGCTGGCGGCGCAGCAGTTGCAGGAGAAGACGGCGGTTGAAGAGCGCACCCGCCTGGCGCGCGATCTGCATGACGCGGTGAGCCAGACTCTTTTCTCGGCCAGCCTGATCGCGGACGTGCTGCCGCGCGTGTGGGAGCGCAACGAAGATGAGGGTTTGAAACGGCTGGAAGAGTTGCGGCAATTGACACGCGGCTCGCTGGCGGAGATGCGCACGCTGCTATTCGAGCTGCGCCCGGCCGCACTGGCCGATGCGGACCTGGGTGAACTACTGCGGCAGCTGGCGGAAGCGGTCAACGGCAGGGCCCGCCTGCCGGTAAGCGTGGAGATCGAGGGAAGGTGCGAAATACCGGTGGATGTTAAAATTGCTTTTTACCGGATTGCACAGGAAGCCTTGAACAACATGGCCAGGCATTCAGGGGCGGCTGGCGGCCGGGTGACGCTTCAATGCCGGCCGGACAAAGTAGAAATGCATATTGCTGACGACGGGCACGGCTTCGATATGGAGCAGGCAGCGGGCGGGTTCGGGCTGGGAAACATGCGTGAAAGGGCAGGCCAGGTGGGCGCCGCACTGAAGGTAGAGAGCAAAATTAATCAGGGCACATGGATAACGGTAATCTGGCAAAATAAGGCGGGGGAGACTGAACAATGACGCCATCCAATTTGATACGGATATTGCTGGCAGACGATCACACGGTGGTGCGCAGCGGGCTGAGCGCCGTGCTGTCCATGCAGGAGGATTTCAAGATAGTCGGGGAGGCTGGTGACGGCGAGGAGACGCTGCGGCTGTGCGAAAGGCTTAAGCCGGATGTGGTGTTGATGGACCTGCTCATGCCCAGGCTGGATGGCGTGGCGGCCACCAGGGAGATCAAGCAGCGCTGGCCTCAGATATCCGTGATTGCGCTCACCAGCTTCAAGGAAAAAGAATATGTGGAGGGCGCGCTGAAAGCGGGCGCCGGCGGCTATCTGCTCAAGAACGTCTCGGCGGATGAGCTGGTCAACGCCGTACGCAGGGCTGCTGCCGGACAGCCGAGCCTTTCGCCGGAAGCGGCGCAGGTGCTGATCCAGAAGGTGAATGAGCCTTCAACCCCGGGCCTGAACATGACGGGCAGGGAAAAAGAAATACTGGCGTTGATGGTGGAAGGCCTGTCCAACAATAGAATTGCCGAGCGCCTCACTATCAATGAGTCAACGGTAAAATTTCATGTCAGTAATATACTGTCAAAGCTGGGAGTGTCCGGCAGGACGGAGGCGGTGGCCATGGCGGTGAAGCACCACCTGGTGGACTGATCAAAGGAAGACTATATGTATCTCGTCAGTATCATTTTGTTGATGTTCGTCCTTCCGGTGGCCTCGATCGTGGTCGAGGTGCTGGCATTTCACAATGGCACCAGCATCATGTGGCTGGCAGGGAAGTGGTTCGTCTTCTGGGCTGTGGGCGTCAGGCTGTTCACTGCGGGCCTGATGCAGGTTATCAACCCGCGTTTTACTGCGGAGAAGATACTGGGAACCAGGGATTTCAATCAGTCTATTATTGTGCAGGAACTGGGCTTTGCGAATATTGCCATGGGTGCCTTTGCCTGCCTAACCATTTTGATCAGCAGCTGGGTGCTGCCTGCCGCCATTGTCGGCTGCCTTTTCCTTGGGTTTGCCGGCTTGAGGCATATATTCAGTAAAAATAAAAATGTCCTGGAAAGAACCGCCATGTTTTCAAATCTATTCATCGCTGTTGTTTTACTTATATATATTCTCGTTGATCTGGCGGGTGGAGCTAAGCCTTGATCACCAAAGCCGTGGCCAGGAAGTGCGTACCGTTAACCCGCCCCACTATTTTCCCGGCGGCGTCTTTGAAATACATCTCTTCCAGCGCGGTGGCATCTTTATAATCCAGAAGCCTGCAGCCGTGGGTGGAAACGAAATGCTCCAGTTCCCCTTCTTCAATGCCGAAATGCCACTGCTCGCCCTCGCCCGACACCTGCCTGCTGAACCCCCGCTCTCCATAGTACCTGTTCTCGCGGCGGAGCACCGAGGCGTAAATACAATCAAAAACAACCTGGCTGCCCGCACCGGACAGCTCACATATCAGCTTGAAGTTCTGGTCAACGGAATGGGGCTGAAGATACTGCAGCACGCCTTCCAGCAAGAATAAGGTCCTTGCATTGCGCTGGAATCCGGCCTGTTCCAGTTTTAGCCCTGGCGATTCCTTATCGAAGTCAATGGGTATGAACAGCAGATTTGAAGGCAGCGGGAGATGCCGGTTTTTATACTGCCCGATCTTGGCCTCCTGCGTAACCGCCGCATCCAGTTCATAAAACGTAGCCTTCTGCGCTTCGGCCTGGAAGCGCAAGGCCCTGGTATCAAACCCCGCGCCAAGGATTACGACCTGTGTGAATGCATTGGACAGGCAATCTTTCATCACGGCATCAATATATTTGGTGCGTGCAATGACCCATTCATAAGCTCCCCTGGCGGCGAGAAGCCTGATGAACAGCTTGCCTATTCCGGGGATGGCGAAAAAGCCCGGCACCAGGCGGCGTGCAACGTAATCATCGCACCTGTAGCAGGGATTCCTTTCCACGGATGATACCGCGCGGCTCAAGCAGGTCCACTGGGCGGTCATGGACGTGCGCGTCTCAATGCGTCTACCGGCCGTATTCATAGTAATATTCTCACCTGCCCCTACCCGATGAACACCTCCAGGTTGGCCGGGCCGGCCATCTTGTTGAGGTCGGCTACCATGGCTGCTGAATCGAAACCCCTGCGATGCCTGTACTGGTAGTGCAGGCTGACGCGGTTCTCCAGCACGGACATGGTCTCAAGGCTCAGACCCGGCAGCCGCTCCTTGAGAAATACCTTCAGGTTAGTTTCCAGGCCGGGAAAGGCTGCCTGGTCCAGCGTGATCATGAGCTGTCCGCGGCCTAAAAATGTCAGGCGGTTTCCCACCAGCCACTGTATGCCCAGGGCGATGAAGACAACCACGTACAAAATGATAACCAGCAGGTAGTTATTGGTGGCGGCCCCGATCGAGCCAGCCACCAGCAGGAGAAGGTAGCCTATTTCGGCGGGGTCCTTTACCGGCGTTCTGAAGCGGACAAAGGAAAGCGCCCCCAGGATGCCCACGGCCAGTGGAATGGAGACGCGGACGACCAGGAACATAGCGGTCACGGCAGGCCCTCCGATGAGGAAAGTGCGGTTGACTCCCGCGCCGATGTTCTTTGACCCGTAAAAGAGGTGGTACATCAGCAGCGTAACCAGCGAGGCGACAAGCGAAAAACCCATGGCCAGCAACGCCTCGGAAAGCGTGATGTGGGATTGCAAACCCGTAAGAAAATTCAAAAGCTCTTGCAATGCTTATCCCTCCTTCTACTTTTCGCAGCGGATAGTGTTACCCGACGGCCATCCTGCCGGCGGGCCACAGCCTTCCGGCCGAGCCGGGTGACATCAGGTGCGCCTCCAGGCAGTTGCCGTACTTGGAAAATCGCGTCCAGTCCGTGCCCAGCATTTTGACGCGCCTCAGGCTGACGGGCAGCTCGGAGCCCGTCCCCTTGAGCTCGATAACTCCGCCCTCCAGCAACAATTCAGGCTCTACATATCCCAACCCGGGGGATACCATATATGAGCGGATATTCTGGTCAAGGCAAAGGCGCGTGCCGGTCAACATCTCCGTGAAGCGGTGGCGTTGGTACGATATAACGATAACGGGCTGCAGAGGCGATGAGGGGTAGATTCCCAGCGCGGCGAGCTTTTCCATGAGCAACGGCCTGGCTATAATGCCTGACCCAACCTGAGAGTGCTCAAGCCTCCCGGCCGGCACCGTTAGACTCACACGCCGTTTATGGGTGACGAAGCCCTCCCTCATTTTTAACTCCAGATACACCGGCCGTTCATCCTGATGGTACCCCCACGCGCCGTACCAGCGGATGCGCACCTTTTTCTTCCTGTAGTCGCCGGATTCCGACTGAAAGTACATTTCAAGGTCAGGCGTGTCAAAGTACAGGCTGTTGACCAGCCCGTTGGGATATTCCCTGTCCGGGCGGCACAGCTGCTTGAGCAGCATGAGGGCCAGGTTGATGTTCCCCGGCTGCACGAAGAACTTCCTCTCAAACCTCCTGCCCAGGTCAAGGCATTCTTGCTTTGTTTGTTTAGAATTTGTATCACGCAACTTATCCACCTACCGGCAGAGGTCCATGTTGCCGCTGCCGTCGCCGGCGCTGGGCCGAGTTCCCGCAAGCTGCCGGGCCACCGACGCATTGCGTTCCCGGACGAAGGCCTTGAGGCCGATGGCCCCGCTGACGTCCTCCTCCAGGCTGCGCTCAAAGTCGCCTGGCAGGAACAGCTTGTAGTATTCGCCGGCAACCGATGGCCCTATCATGGCCCTTAGCGCATCGATGTGCGAGTCCATCGCCTGCACGGAGAAGGGGCCGCCCAGGAGCTGCTTGAAATATCCGTGGTAGGTGTTCAGGTATGGCTGATGGGAGAGCAGCCGCTGGACGAGCGGAAACTCAGCTAAAGGCGCGCAGGTCGGCTCGTCAATATAGAAGTTTAACATGCCCTGGCGGCTGGTGCAGTTGGACCAGTTGCCGCCGACAAAGCTTTTGCAGCCGTAAATGCCGAAGGTCTCGACCAGGTCCCAGGGTATCATGCTGAACTTGCCGTCAATCTCGTAAAGATAGGTGTTGGTGCTGTGGTTGAGGTAGCCGTCCAGGTAGCCTATCAGCGATGATACCGCCAGGTAGCGCAGCACCTCGTCTACGTCCAGCACCTTCTCTATTTCCTG
>CAZSED010000034.1:0-13046 GCA_964605885.1 uncultured Dehalococcoidales bacterium | reverse complement strand
CGGTCACCGAGCAGAAGCTGCAGTCCATGGGACAGCCGCGCGAAGTCTGCACCGAAGCAAACATATAACCTGGATTGAACACGTCATGCCTGGGACAGGGACTGCCCGCCAGATCGCCAGTCTGGCCGCAATAACTTGCCTTCAAACATCCCGCTTCGAAATCAGCGATGAGTGTCGGCCACACTTTTTCCGCCTCTCCTTTTACCACACAATCGACAAAGCGTGACGACTCTTCAGGACACATCGAAGCATGTATGCCCCCCAGTACCACCGGCACACCCTGCGAACGGTACAGCTGCGCTATTTCATAGGCTCTGGGAGCCGTTGCTGTAAAAGCGGTGATGCCGACCAGGTCGGCCTCCCTATAGGTGAAAGGCTCCCAGGTCTCATCTATCAAAGCTACGTCCCAGTAAGGCGGTGTCAAAGCAGCCACAATTCCCAGCCCCAGCGGCGGAAAGCGGGAGCTTTTATTCACGGTCAGACCGGTGCGCACAGGATTGACCGGATTGATAAGGACGAGCTTGCGCTTCATATCGATGTTCTCCCCTTCTGCATGGATTCACTGCCATTCAAAACCGAGCCCGTGTGATGTCTTCAACAACAACTTGTGCAGGGTTGTCTGCTCTTCAGGCTGCAGTGGTGATAAGAAGTCCCTTGTATACTGCACGGTGCCCCGTATAATGAAGGTGTGGGCTTCACGGCCCTGCTCCGTCAATCTTAGCCACCAGATACGTCGATTTTTCTTATCCCTTTCACGCACGATCAGGCCCTTGTTTTCCAGATGCTGCAGGTAAAGTGAAATGGTGCCGGGATTAATGCCCATGCGGCTGGAAAGCTGGCTGGCGCTGATCGGCTCCAGCTGTCCCAGCACCATTATCACGGCGCAATCAGAAAGCTTCATATCCCCGGCTCTGGCCCTGGCATCTTTCAACATCCTCGTTTCATATGCATGCGCCAGCGAGAAAAGCGCCTGGTTAACCTGGATATATTGCTTCTGGTTCATCATTACCTCACCTCTTTGACTATCATTGTAACATACTATTATTGTATATTACAACTATTGTCAGTTACAACCTTTCCCGATGGTTGTATGGTGTATAATTTCTTGCTATGCTGTCTGCGCACCGTTAATTATTCTCGAGGGAGGTATTCGCCATGGCCCAGATGACCGGCAAGCAGTATAAACAGAGCCTGAAGGGCCTCAAGCCCCTGATCTACTACATGGGGGAGAAGATCGCGGATATAACCGAGCACCCCGCCTTTATCCCGCACGTCAACGCCGCCGCGCTGACCTATGAGATGGCGCTGGCGCCGGAGTTCGAGGAGTTATGCTCGGCCAAGTCCCACCTTACAGGTGAGAAAATCAACCGCTTCACGCATATCCACCAGGGACACGACGACCTGGTCAAGAAGGTCAAGATGCTGCGCGCCATCGGGCAGCAGACGGGAAGCTGCTTCCAGCGCTGCGTGGGCTTCGACGGCATGAACGCCACCTACTCCATCAGCTACGATATCGATAAAAAATACGGCACGGACTACCATGAGCGCTTCAAGAAGTTCGTGAAAATGATTCAGAGCAAAGACCTGATGCCCTCCGGCGCCATGACGGACCCCAAGGGGGACCGCAGCCTGGCGCCCAGCCAGCAGAAGGACCCGGACCTGTACGTCCGCGTGGTCGAGAAGAAGAAGGACGGCATCGTGGTCAGCGGCGCCAAAGTCCATATCACGGGCGCGGTGAACTCGCACGGCCACCTGGTCATGCCGACGGCGGCCATGCGGGCTGAGGACAAGGACTACGCCGTCTGCTTCTATGTGCCGATCGATGCGCCTGGCTTGCTGCATATCTTCGGCCGCCAGTCCAACGATACGCGTAAATGCGAGTGCTCCATGGACCAGGGCAACGCGGAGTACGGGTGCGTGGGCGGAGAGGCTTTGATAGTCTTCGACAAAGTTTTCGTTCCCAACGAATATGTCTTTATGTGCGGTGAATACGATTTCGCCGGCGAGCTGGTGGAGCGCTTTGCCACCTTCCACCGCCAGAACTATGGCGGCTGCAAGGGCGGACTGGCCGATGTGCTGGTGGGGGCCGTTTTCGCCCTGGCGCAGGCGCAGGGCACCGCTAAAGCGTCGCATGTAAGGGACAAGCTGGCCGAGATGATTCACCTGACCGAGACCGTATACTGCTGCTCGATCGCCTGCTCCTGCCAGGGATTCCAGCAGCCGGCGGGATGTTACCAGGCCGACCCCCTGCTGGCCAACATCACCAAGCTCAACGTAACGCGCAACGTCTACGAGATAGCCCGGCTGGCGCACGACATCACGGGCGGCCTGCTGGCCACCATGCCTTCCGAGTTCGACCTGAAAGATGCCACGGTGGGCAAATGGGTGGACAAGTACATGAAAGGCGTCGCCGACGTTCCGGCGGAGACCAGGATACGCCTGATCCGCCTGATCGACGCCATGACCTGCGGCACCGCCCTGGCGGAGTCGATGCACGGCGCCGGCTCGCCGCAGGCACAGAAGATCATGATCGAGCGGCGCGGCAGCCTGGAACGCAAGAAGAAGCTGGCGGAGAAGCTGGCCAAGATCGGCGATCAGCCCTTCTTCGTCTGCTGATAATACCTGGCGGGCAGGCCCAACATCAAAATAGCGCTAAAGTTCTGCGGCTCGTGTAATCCCGAGATCGACCTGTCCTCGCTGGCCTTGCAGGTTCGCAAGCTCGCCCGCGGCAGGGAGGACATCGAGGTCGCGCCGCCCGATTCCGCGGGACTGGACCTGCTCGTCATACTCTGCGGCTGCCGCCGCGCCTGCGCCGATAAGGGAGAATACAAGTCCCAGGCCCGCCGGCACCTCATCATCGCCGGCGAGAGCCTGGACGGCAGCCCTCGCAGCGAAAAACACCTGGCGGACCTCATCGCCGAAGAGATAATCCGCCTGCCAAGCTGATCTTTGTTACTTCAGTCACATAGTGACATAAATCATGTTCCCCTCCCGTTACCCCCAAATATAATGTGTGCATAGTTTAATTAACACACGGAGGGAAACATGGAGAACGAAAAAGGACTCGTGCTCGATCTTAACAGCAGCAACCTGGAAGAGGCTATACGGAACAACCGCTCACTGGTGGTGGACTGCTGGGCCCCATGGTGCGGCCCCTGCCGCATGATGTCGCCCGTCATCGACGAACTGGCGGCTGACCTTAAAGGAAAGATTGCTTTCGGCAAGCTCAACACCGACGAGAACCAGGACATAGCAGCCAGGTTCCAGGTGCAGGCCATACCCACCCTCCTCATCTTCAAGGACGGGAAACTGGCTGACCGCAAGGTGGGAGCTCTGCCCAAAAAGGCTCTGGCAGACGAATTGACCAGGTATAACTAGGCCAGGGTATTTGTTACGGACTGAAGGGCCTGTCTATGGACGACAGGCCCTTCAGTGTTTTTTTGCCGGTCCGGTAAGTCGCCATGTCAAACAGGGCCACGACCGTTACTGGCACTCAGCTTTCCCTTCCTTCTCAATCATGCCGTCCTTGATCCAGATGACGCGGTCGGTGAACCGCATATGCTCCGGCTCATGGGTGACCATGATAATGGTCTGCTTCCTTTCGTCGCACAGGCGGCGCAGCAGGTTCATGACGATGCCGGAGTTCTTGGTATCCAGGTTGGCGCAGGGCTCATCGGCGAAAAGTACCTTGGATCTATTGACCAGCGCCCTGGCGATGGCCACACGCTGCTGCTCGCCGCCCGACATCTGGCTGATGAGGTGTTTGGCGCGCTGGCCCAACCCCACCGTCTCCATCATCTCCAGCGCCGTCTTGCGGTATTCCCTGGCGGGGGCGCCAAGCATCATGAGCGGCAGACATACGTTCTCCAGCGCGTTCAGCTCGGGCAGCAGGGCATATTCCTGAAAAACATAGCCGAATTTGGTCAGGCGGAAATGGGTCTTCTGTATAGAAGATAGTCGCTCAATGTCTACACCGTCCACTATGATCGTCCCGGAGGTGACATCGTCCAGCAGCGCCAGCATATGCAAAAGGGTGGACTTGCCCGAGCCGCTGGGTCCCATGATGCCCACGAATTCCCCCTCATTTATCCGCAGGTTGACATCTTTGAGCGCCTCGACCGGCACTGCGCCGCCGAATGTTTTTCTCACACCTTTAGCTTCAATAATCGCCATCTTGTCAGCCCCAGATAGCCTTGATGATATTCTGCCGGGTCACCATCCATGACGGGATAAAGCCGGCCACCACGCTCACCATCAGCATGCTCACTATGGCAACAGCCATGTCGCTTCTCACCAGCGCCAGGCTGACCAGCCCGATGGGCATGGGGAGGGGGTTCCGCACAAAGTACGGCACCAGGCCGATATGGATGAAAATAAGCCCGGCAACAATTCCCAGGAAGGCATAAAATGCCGCCTGCAGCATATAGGAGAGGATAATTATGCGCTCCTTCATGCCGATGGCCTTAAGTATGCCTATCTGACGGCGGCGGTTGACGGTGGCGATAAAAATAACGATAAATATGGTCACACCCGCCACCAGCAGACCAATGAAGGTCACGATATTTTTAACTATATCGAAGGTCTGCGTCAGCCCGCTGATATAGCCGATGAAGTCCATCCAGACGTTGATCTGCTCAGACTCAATGCCCATGGTCTTGAGGCGGTCGATGTAGACACGCTCGGGCACCGAGCCGTCCGTTTTAACCAGCACCTCGGAGGCCCGGTTGTGCAGGCCCAGCACCGACTCCATCTCCTTCTCCGTCACGAATACATTGAGGTCGGCCAGGGGGAAATAGGTATTATAGATCCCCTTTATCTTGTAGTCGCGCTTGACCCCGTTTCCGTAGATTATAGTCACCTCATCCCCGACCCTGGCCCCTTTGAGCGAGGAGATCTGGAAGCTGGCCCCGTAACCCCCCGATATCTCCCTACCCATAATGATCTGGTTGCGGTCGCCCTCCTCCAGGTACCTGCCGGCGATCATATAATTTTGCAGGTTGGTTACCTTTATCTCCTCCTCGGGATTGATCGATTTGATGTTCCAGGCCTTCTCGCGCACATCCAGGTTATCTTTTTCCGGATCGTACCTGATCAGGCCTGACTGGGCATAGCGTGAGCTGCAGCTAATGACGCCGGGCAGTGTATCGATACTGGTCTTGAGCTGCCGCACCTGGCTGATGTATTTATCGTCGATGGCCGGCAGGATTACTATATTGGAGACGTAGTTCTCCTGCGCCTGCTGGTAGGCCTTGCTGATGGCCCCGTTCATAATGGACGAGGTGAAAACAATATTGATGAAGGCCAGTGTCGTGACCAGAATAGTCAGCACCAGCGTATACTTGTTGCCCCTGGCGATGGCTTTGAAAACCAGAAAAATGGCTACACGAACGTCATTGCCCAGCTCGGGCAGATTAAACCTGTTACCGAAAGGAACATTCACCGCATCCAGCTCCGTTCCGGTAATAATAGTTAGACCTCAGGGACAAGTCAATAATCCCGGAAAACGCTGACACAGGCAAAATGCCGGCCGGCGCTGGACAGCGCAACGGGCATTTACTACAATGGGCCGGACAGTGAGTTCGCAGAAGTCCGCCGTATAAGCACAGGAGAAATGCGATGAGTAGCTCGCCTTCTGAGGAACAGCCCGCAGCCTATACACAGCCGTCCGAGATCCTTAAATACCTGATCCGCCATAACACGGTCAACCCGCCGGGGAACGAAGCTGCCTGCATCAACTATATCAAGGGGCTGCTGGACTGGGCGGGGGTACAGAACACCATCGTGGCGGGGGAATCGTCGCGGCCTAACCTGATCGCGCGTATCCCGGGACGCGGCTCGGCGCCGCCTCTTCTGATGTACGGGCACATAGACGTCGTAACCACCGCCAATCAGAAGTGGAGGCTCAATCCTTTCTCAGGGGAGGAATTGGACGGCTATATCTGGGGCCGCGGCGCGCTGGACATGAAGGGCGCAATCGCCATGATGCTGGCGGTCATGGTCCGAGCTAAATCCGACGGCCTGGCGCCGGCCGGCGATGTGCTGCTGGCGGTGCTCAGCGACGAGGAGAGCCGCAGCACCTGGGGCGCCGAATACCTGGTCACCAGCCAGGCGCAGCTTTTCCAGGGCGTTAAATACGCTATCGGCGAATTCGGCGGCTACACTTCACATATACTCAGGCGCCGCTTCTATCCCATCATGGTGACTGAGAAGCAGGGCTGCGGCCTGATAGCCAACATTTACGGCAAGGGCGGACACGGGGCGTGGCCCGAGCGCGGCGGCATCATGGCGCGGGTGTCGCGCTTTCTGCACAGCCTGGAGCACCGCCTGCCGGTGCATATCACGCCCGTCGCCAAGGAGCAGGTCCGCTGCACGGCCGAGGGGCTGCCCAGCCCGCTCAAGCAGACCTTCATGCAGATGCTCATACCGGCGCTGACCAATTCGGTCCTCGATACCTTCGGCCAGCAGGTGCGCATGTTCGATCCCATACTGCACAACACCGTCGCAGCCACCACTATACGCGGAGGTGAGAGCTTCAACCAGATACCCTGCCAGATATCCCTGGGGCTGGATTGCCGCCTGCTGCCGGGATTTACACCGGACGATATCATCAACGAGCTCAAGGGGCTGGCCGGCACGGATGTTGAATACGAGCTTTCCTATTACGGGGGCGGCATGCCCCAGCCCGATATGGGTCTTTATGACACGCTGTCGGAGATACTCAGCGAGAGTGATCCGGGCAGCACTCCCACACCTATGCTCTTCCCGGCCGTGACAGACGCCCGCCTTTTCGCCAAGCTTGGCATACAGACATACGGATTTACCCCGCTCAAGCTGCCTGCGGACATCAATTTCGAACAGCTCTTCCACGCGGCTGACGAAAGGGTGCCCATCAAGGCCCTGGATTTCGGAACCGAGGCCATATATAAGCTGCTTCAGCGATTTGGGGAGTGATCCCTGCCTCGCCGGCAGTTATATGCAAATTGAATATGGAGCTATCAGACGCATGAAATATTTATATAGGATAGCGTTGTTAACGATGTTACTGTCCCTGCCGGCATTGGGCTGTTTTATGGGGCATCCCGAGCCGTATTTTCCCCCGCACCGGATATGTTATGAACCGGGCTGGCTCAATGTTGAAGGCGATATCATGCGCGTCCGGATACTTGAGGATATCAGCATGCGCGGATATCCCCATCTCAAGCTAAGGCAAGGATTTACCTTGAAGCGGGCCATCGTGGAATTATCCGGCGGTGACGGCATTGGCCATGTGGTAGCCATTGCCGATAACTCCAGCAAGGGATTTGCGATTGAAACCATGGATAGCAATCAAGGAAAATTCCTCTTTGCCCCCCTGACAACTACTGACGCAATGCTCGAGTATGTCGAATTCATGTATCACGAGCCGCCCGTATCCGAGTATGAAAGGGAGCACCGGTATATCCTCAGCCAGGCCGATTACGATAACACCCTGGCGCATTTTGAAAAATATACCATCCATGCAGCGCCTCCTGTAAACTTCACCAGGATAACCGCGACGGATAGCGGCCATTACCTGGTTGAACTTGTATACAGCAGTGAGCTTTACGTGCACCGGGTCACTTATGCGTCATTCAATGTTACCCGGGAAGGGGACATCGAATTCATAGACAGCTACAACTTTGTTGAGGGTCCGCCGGGCGCGGTGTTATAAACAGGTTACGAGGCAAACGATGAAGAACAGAGACAACCCTGTGCGCACTACCGCTTATATCTGGTGGATCGTAGCCGCGGTATTTCTAATTTTATTGGCGGCCTCTTTCCTCCTCGATATCGGCGGGGCCGTTGGAGTATTAGTGATCATGGTCGGCTTCCTCATGACCTTTACAGGAATCGGGGTTGCAGTGTATTACATGGTACGTGCCGATAAAGTGGACCAGTTTTTGGACGGTAAAAATTTCCTGGTTCACTGGACGTATCCTGCTGATGAGTGGCAGAAATTCATGGAGAATGAATACGCAGCTGAAAAAAGGGCCGACATATGGAGGCTGGTTGTAGTAGCCGTCATTTTTGGAATACTTGCGGTCATATTCGGGGCAATCTGGCCGTGGATATGGGTTGTCTGCATCGCGTTATTTTTCACGTTTCTCTTTGGAGGCAGCTACCTGCTCAATCACTGGTATCAACGCAGGAAATACGCCGGATACCCCGGGGAGGCCTATATCGGCAATGACGCAATTTATGTGAACAGGCGGCTCCACGTATGGACAGCCGGTAGTTTAGCCTCATTTGGCTCTGCCCAATACAGGGAGGAGAAGCCCCCGTCCATCCTTTTTACCTACAATACTTCAAGCCCCATAAGCTGGACAGTGCGCGTGCCGGTGCCGCAGGGACAGGAAGCGAAGGCCAGGGAGCTGGTTGCGCAATTTAAAACATAGTTCAGCGGTTGCGGGCAGACAGGCTCCAACGACTATCGTCCCGTTTTTTTCCTGTATAATACGCTAACGATTTAAGCCCGATCTCATTTTGCGAGGAGGTGGAGATGTCCAGTTGTTACCGTCATGCGAGCAAGGAAGCGGTCGGCGCGTGTATAAATTGCGGCGAGTTGGTCTGCGCCGCCTGTCACAAAGAGGTAGACGGAAAGAGCTACTGCCAGGCCTGCGTTGACAAGCTTTTTGCCGCCACCGAGGTAACAACTGAGCAAGCCCCAACCACTGTCCCCTCTGCACCTGAGCCGGCGCCCCAACAGGCGGAAAATGAGAAGGTCGGGTCGGCTACCGTAGTACAAGCAGCAAAGACGATTGATCCGACGACCCCACCGGAAAAGCCGTCGACCGCGCCTGAAAAAACCGGGGTCATTCAACCGCGTACAACGCAATCCGTGAGTAATCTCTGGTGGCTGTTGCCCATATTGCTGGCCTGGATAGGCGGGCTCGTAGCATGGTCGGCCGTCAAAGGAAGGGCGCCACAAAAAGCCCGCTATATGCTTTTCGGCGGCATCGGAGTGACTTTATTACAATTCTTTATGGTCTTATTGATCTTATTCACGGCCGCTGTGCCAGGCGCAGAAGTCCCAGTGGTTGAACTTAAGAACGCAGCGCCTACCGAGCTCAATATTCCAGCAAATTCCACATGGACAGCAATAGCAACTGCAGAAAATGGCACGACCATCCAAAACGCGAGCATATCACTGCAAGTGCCCTCGGGAGCAGTTCAATCAGATACTGAAATAGTTGTAAAGGAGTATACCGCTTTGCCGTCGGAATTTTACTATGCGGATACTGACGAACCACCGCCTGTAGCAATGGCCATAAGCAATCTGTACGATGTTGGGCCTGCAGGCATTCAGTTTGATAAACCGGTCCAGGTCACCATACCCTATGATAAAACGCTGCTGCCGACCGGAGCCAAACCCGAAGATATTAAAATGGCATACTGGGACGGTAAAAATTGGGTTGTAGTTGGTGGATATGTGGATGCCCAAAAGGGTACGGTTACAGTCTCCGCGACCAACTTTCCCGGATCCGCATTAGGATTAACTATTGCGGGCGGCGTAATTATCGGAGGCTACATTCTATATACCAAAATAACAGGAGATCCAAGGGCAAAAGGCACTGCACCTAAACATGTTATGCCAGAAAATGATACAGTCAAAAAGTATTCTGAAAAAGCGGGGGTCAAAGATGTAAAAACAGGGAAATGGGTCCCTCTGGAAGACCCGCAGCATCCCGGGAAGCTTAATCCCGAGCTAATGACCACAGCCGGATATAAGCAGATTGGATTTAAGGAAGAGCGCTCTATTTCACCAAACTATCCTGATTATACAGAAATGGTGGCAGGTTCAGACACAAATTGGACTCCACCGGATGTATTCTTAAATAAGAAGGATAAAACTGGTAACCCGAGAGGTGACTGCACCTGTGTTACCAGCGCTACACTAAGCATGCTGAGAAGGCTTGGCGTAGAAGCCTACGGGGTGGATGGTCAATTAAAGGACCCCAGGAACGTCAACGGCATAGTTAAAGACGTATGGTTTGAACATACTTGGATAGAATTTGTCTATCAAGGTAAGCCATATTACTACGACAATGCTTATGGTATCATGCCGTTGCAAGATATGAAAGACCACTTATACGTACCCACGTCTATCATTTTTATTAATAAGGGGTATATGTGGAATGAAAAGGGACAAAAATGGTACCAAGATGGATGGTGGAAGGGTAAGTCAAATACGCCTGTTGTGACCATAAAGACTCTGGGAAGCATCGGGTATATTAACCAACCTTGCACCTTCATTGCCGACCCGGCAAACATACCCCCCGGTTCTAAAATAGAGTGGTCTATCTCCGGCGGTCCAAACGAGAGTGCCGCCGTTTACACGGACGTGGAAACTGTAACTCACACGTTTGAATTTACCGGCGAAAAGACCATCACGGTGCAATATATGCAGGACAGTAAAAAGATTGCAGGCGACAAGGTGGTGTTCGTTGTTTATGCTGAACCCACTCTTGATATTGTGCTCCCGGCACCTGCAACCACAGAGTACAAGCCGTTAGACCCCGACAAGCCTAATACATTCACCGCAATACCCAAGGCTATTCCGCCGGATGCCGTTTATATCTGGCAAATAGGCGAGACAGAAATGGATAGAGGTGCAAACAAAACAGCCCTGACTGTCCCAGCCAAATCACTCGAGCCCGCTGGAAAATACGAGATCTCGGTACTTGTAAACTGGACGGGCGCTGACAATAAAAATAAATGGCTTAAGGCGAGCAAATTCTTCGATACCGAATCAAAATCACTATACATTACAAGCGACCTGCCCACATATATGACCGGGAAAGTATGCACTGAATATACCTTCACGGCCAATTACACCAATAAGCAACCGGGGACCAGTTTTGAGTGGTTTGAAGATGGCCAGACAATCGACAGCGGCAAGGATTCAATTACTCACATGTTTAAAAATCACGGCAGCCCGCTGGTCTCAGTTAAGGCCACCTGGCAGTCTAACGGAAATACCCAATCAACAGAAGCCAGCTACAGTGTTAAAATCGGCGAGCCGAAAATAAGCGTAAAAGGGCCAAAAGAGTTAAAGGAAAAGGAAAGCGGTTGCCTTTATGATACCTACACGTTCTGGATTGAGCCGGAGAATATACCGGACGGCGCCACTTATACAAGTGATTCACGTCCAATCAGTGGTACCGAATTCCAAATAACGATGCTGGCTACAGGATGGCAATTTATCAGATGCGAAGCCAGCTGGGATAAAAATGGCTGCCAGGGCAATGCCAAAGGCTCACAAATACTTCAGGTCTTATCACCAATTCTAGAGAAAATTACTGCCACACCAACGCCGGGCATCGCGGGACAGCAAACCACGTTTACACTTTCAGGCAAAAATATACCCAGTCAAAAATGCACCCTGACATGGTACCCGGGTAAGAACCAGAAATACCAGGACGTTCCCAGCAATAATCTTGAGATAAACAACACATATAGTGATGCCGGCGACTATGAGGTATCAGTTGAATTGCGGTCCCCGGCTTATGGCCTAATGGATTCAACAAAGATTAAATACCATGTTAATGCAGCAGCTGGGTTGACCCTGAGATTGCCAGAGAGTGGCCAGATAAACGAGAAATACGTATTTTTGGTTGATCCTATTGAAATTCCAGAAGAGGCACATTATACCTGGTACATTAATGATTCCCCGGTGACAGAGGGAACCGATAAGACTGTTTTTGTCACTCAAGAAAATTTCTTGAATTCCGTAAAAGTTAAAGATAGTAATCTTTTTAAATTCTACGTGGTAGCAACATGGACTGAAACGTCTGCTTCCGGAGCAATCCTGAAAAAAAGTGTAGATGCCACCGCTGTTTTTGAAACTCTTGATGCGGCGCCTGTTCTCCACATTAAACTTCCATCTCCCGCTCCGGACAAGCCTCTTGATTCGTCAAAAGAACACATCTTCTATGCCGAGCCCACAGGAATCCCCGATAGTGCTACCTATGAATGGTATATCAATGAAGAAGAGGTTTTAAAAGCTCAGGGCACGGAAGGAATGGAGGCCGTAGCTCCCGCAGAATTTTTCAAACAGGGGGACTATAAAATACTGGTGCTTGCCAAGTGGAAAGGCGCAGATTCAAAGGAACAGTGGGCTCAGGCAGAAGCCAAGTTTAAGGTGGAGAAGATCAATATCTCGTTATCAATAATACCACCGCCCGCGATAGAGAGTAATAATGCTAAGGAAAATACCAAATATTATTTTGCCTTCAATACCAACATCCCGTCCACCGCTACGTTCACCTGGTACAGCGACGGCCAGGAAGCGGGCAAGGGAGAGAGCATCGGACTCGCGTTCTCATCAGGTCAGCATGTAGTTGAGCTGAAAGCCAACTGGCAGGATACCGACGCCGCTAAAACCAGGCATGAGCAGAAAGCAGATCCATTGAGATTTAATATCGCAGCGACACAATCGCCCGATGATTCCGGTTCAGGGTGGCACCTGGTTAAGATAGAACCCTTAGTAGACGAAACTCCACTCGGTACAGCGGTGTACCCGATGTACACGCAATCAAACGTAAAATGCACTGAGAACTCCTGCGTCAAGAATTGTTGTGCTTCAGATTGTAATGATGTGGCTCATGTCTCTTTTAGCTGGACCAGTTTACCGAAGTATCTTAAACCAAATGGAAAGTACCAGATAGAATTTACTCAAACTGGAAGTGCCTCAAGGTGCAATTTGGGGCCCAATCCTGACAATATCATGGTTTATGTTGGCGGTGTTTCAAACCACTATCTTCAGGTTAACGGTAAAGCCGGAACTTATACGATAACTGTTCCAGCCGATATAAACCAAAACGACAATCTTCAAATTCAGGTATTGGCAGGGGGTCCAGTAAAATATTATTACGAATATAGATAGGCTTCGGTTGAAAGTAATGAGGGGACAAAGGCTAAAATGAAAGACAATCCTCCCCTGCAGACCACCGTGGCATGGGTGATCTTCACGGCCCTGGCCGTCTTCGGCATCTTTGCGCCCTCGCTGTTCGGCATGGACGGCTTCA
>CAZSED010000033.1:3857-14614 GCA_964605885.1 uncultured Dehalococcoidales bacterium | reverse complement strand
ATCATTGAAAACAGGAAGGATTCCCGGCCCATAGGGCAGCTGTCCCTGTACGACCTGGACCTGGAGAAACGCACAGCGGAGTTCGGCAGGTTCATGATTGGCGAGACGGATGCCGGCAGCAAAGGCTATGCGCAGGAGGCCATAGATGTGCTTCTCTCCTGGGCCTTTAATCAATTTGATCTTGAATATGTGTACCTCAGGGTACGCTCGGGCAATGCAGCCGCCGTCAGGATTTACAATAAATGTGGATTTACCGCGGTCAAAACAGACGACTCGATTACGGATATGAGGCTTACCAAGCAGCAGATGAAGTACTTTACGCAGTAACAGTGGGATGGCTACCTTTCCATCAGATTGAATATATTCCTTATTGCTGCACTTTCATAGCAAGTTCAATTCGCCGGATACAGGCTTTGAGGTAAATATGAGACCGGTAAGAATACTGGTCACATCTACAGAAAGGCTACCTTCAGTGGAGTTGGGAGCTCTTATACCACTTTATGAAGCACAGAAAAAAGATGCCTGTGCTGTTACCTACAAGAACACCGATGCGCTATCTATATTGGATATAGCTTGGTGCGATATCCTTTTCATCGTCAGAGGAATTAGCGCCCTCACAGTGGAGTTCGCCCGCGCGGCTAAAAATTATGAAAGGATAATACTTGGATACTGGGATGACGACCTGACCTCCGTTCCACTGTATTCGCTGGCCTATAAGCTCTTCAGCGATCCTGAAATACAAAGCAACATAAAATCGCTCTTCTGTTTAACGGATAAATTCTTTGCTCCCACGGTCAAGTTAGCCGAAAGGCTTTCTGCCCTGCATGGGCATAAGGCCGGACTATTGCCGGTGATGTCACCCGACGATAATTTCGGTATTCCCTTCCAAAACAGTAGACAGAAAATAATAGGCTATTCGGGCTCGGTCGACCATGTATCCATCGTCAACAGGCTATGCCTGCCGAGCGTCCTAAGAGTTCTGAATTCTGTTCCAGAGGTCAAGTGCGATATTATTGGCCCGCCTCCCGAGATTAAATATTCTTTCAGCAGAAATATCAGATATAGACCCTATATCCGCGACTACAGGCGTTACCTCGTGCTTGCTGCTAGCCTGAACTGGTATATAGGCCTTGCCCCGCAGGAGATTGATGAGTTCACAACCTATAAGTTCTACAACAAGTTCATGGAATATACCTACATCGGATGTGCCGGCATTTACACCAATGTGCAGCCATATAGCAGCGTCATCCAGGATGGTATGACGGGGCTCCTATGCCAGAACGAAGTGGGTGCATGGACTGATGCAATGCAGACACTTCTGCACGATTCCGCTTTAGGCTTCCGCATAAGAAAAAATGCCCATGATTTCTTTAAATCAAGGCATAACCGTCAGGAACAGTTGTCGGCATTTCTCGAAGAGCTCAAACCTTACATGTCTCACAGGGCACCAGAAATTTCCAAATCAGCCTTTAATACATATCCTCTGCTGGCCAGGGGCAGGGTCGCAATAGACATGGCTTACGTTAGAAGCCGCGGATTCAAGAATTTGTGCCTTGACGGCGTAGCCCGTATGATACATAATCCCATCATATACCCGGTATATTTGCGCCTTTCTCCCCTTTTAGATTTAATAATGCATAGAAAAAGGCGTGATCAATAGGTAATTTTCTGTGATACAATTCTATCCGTTCGATACAGGCACAACATGGCACAAGGTACATCTTATTCGATGATGGGGGCAGCTACCCACCTGTGCTGGCCAGTATAATTATTCTGATGAGAGACAGACCAACGACCTTATTAAGATGATTAAGACGCTGCTTAAAGGTGGTAACTCCTAGCATGCATGAGGCTCCAATTAAAATTGCCTTTGTCTCACACACTTCCAATATCCAGGGCGCCGAGAAGATGTTGCTTAATATGGCCAAGCGTCTCGATGATGACGGCAAAGTTGAGGCATACGTATTCGCCGATACCCGTGGGAAGATGCAACAGGTGGCTGAACAAATGGGTCTGCATTTCCAGCCCTTAGGCGACACGTTGCCTTGGTATATTTTTGTTAAGGACGATGCAAAATCAATCAGTACCCATTTCAGGCAGGCTGTTAAAAGTGCGGATGAGCTTGCTGGCCAGCTTACCAATCTGGGCATAGAATGCGTCGTAGTCAACACGCTCAGTAAGCTGCCCGGAATACTGGCGGCAGCAAAGCTCAGGCTTCCCAGCGTGCTGTGGCTCTGCGGCATACTTGATCATACGATGCTCCCCGAAGCCGGAGAAGGGTTTAAATCGGCCTGCGACCGGTTGATGCTCTATAGCGCCGATGCCGTCGTTTGCATATCGCACTGGCTAAGGGAATACTATAAATTCTTCCGGGAGGATGCGCAGGCCATACCAAACTTTACTCTCGTCCCTGAAAAGCCGGCCGATTATCCATCCGGCAGCATCCCCAGGTTTATATGCCTCAACGCCTGGCAGCGCAATAAAGGTTTGGAATGCCTGATAGAGGCGGCAGGGCTTCTGCATGATAAAAACCTGGATTTTAGGTTGGACTTATATGGCGAAGGCCCTCTCAAAGACACACTCAATAAAATGGTGAAGCAGCGGCAGCTTGGAAAATTAGTCGGCCTGCATGGCCGGGTAATTGATACCGATTCCCTGCTAACCGATTCGAATGCCCTTGTTTCCGCATCCATGCTGGAGGGTTTCGGCATGACGCTGATTGAAGCCATGTCACACGCCAGGCCGCTGATAGTATCACGGGTGCTGGGCCATGAGGAAATTGTGGGGGAGGATGGCAAATACGGCTTCTTATGCGAGCGTCAAAACCCGGCTTCGTTTGCCAATAAAATGGAGTGGGTGATGCGCCATTCTGGAGAGTCCCGTAAAATGGGAATTGCCGGATACGAGGCAGCCAAGCTTAGGTATGATGGCAGGGAATCTTCAAATGCAATGTTCGACGTAATAAAGAAGGTTATAAACCAACATAGGCAATGTGATCCGTCCCGGCAGCTGCACCGCTATTTTCTCTGTGATATATTCCAGGACATTTTAAAACCATTTGCCAGCATCACCACTCAAGACGCGCCGGAAATCCCTGGATCAGCCTTAATAACGAACCCGATGCCTGTTAGGGGCAATATAATTGTAAGAGGTATGGAATATGCCAGGATGCATGGAGTGAAGCGCTTATGTATCGATGGTGCAAGGTATCTTATACAAAAGCCTACCATATACCCGATATATTTACGATTGTCCCCTCTGTTCGATTTAATATTGCGCAGAAATAGGCATGCCGGATAGTCCATTTACTATGCTAGAATTCCAGTTCAACATGACTATAATATGACTCACGGTAAACTTTGTTCGCTGATAATGGCCGCCACGGGCGATTACTCTCTGATCGAGCCGGCTCTGGCGCGGACGCTCTCGTCCCTGAGGGAGCTTACCGCGGACATGGAGGTGATAATCTGCTGTGAAGGCCCCATTTGGAAATATTCTCCACTGGTCTGCGTAGGACCTTCTTTGGACGGATGCAATATCCTGGTCACGGATAAGCAGACAGATAATATGGGGGGCTTATTTAATGAAGGCCTAAAAAACAGCTCAGGATCTTACTGTACATTTCTCTGGCCAGGTGTTATGGTCGATGGATTGGAGATCGCTAGGCACTGCCAGATTCTGGAAGAGCAACCAGAGATTGATTGCATTTATACCGATGCCTCAAAAAGCGAACCGAACCTAGAATCCGGGATACACTATGGTTGGCTTCAATGCCAGAATTTAATCGGTCTGCAGGGAAGCGTGTTCAGAAAAGATGCACTGATAGAAATTGGCGGATTCGATGAAGCACAAATACTCCAGAGATATCCCGGCTGGGACATCTTCGTAAGGTTATCAAAGTACCATCAAATGCTGTACTGCAAATCCCTAGCGATGCGCAGCGAGTGGACCCCGGAAAACTACCCGTTCAGCAGGACCTACCCCGTTTCAAAAGATGCGGCCCACAGGTATATAGTGGGTTACCGGAATCCTGCCGATATAGCCAGCCGTAGGAGAATCAAGGTGGTTGTTACGGGAGGATACTGGGAGTGGGTCCATAACCAGCTTTGTTTCTACAATTATTTTGAGACGGAAAGGGGCAGGAAAGACTTTTCCTGGAAGCCGGTCTTTGATTTTACCACGCGTGAAGAAGATATCGATGATTGCGATCTGGTGATAATTTCACGAGGCCGTCATGAGAATGTGCCGAATATACTTGACATTTGCGATAAGAAGGGCATACCGACACTGTACATGATAGATGACAACTGGTTCACAGTCGGCGAGGATTGGCCTGCTATCTACAGGCCTCTATTTTCCCCGGGCAAACCCTCCTATGAAGTTTTCCTTCAGTGCCTAAGGAGATGCACAGCTACACTGGTTTATTCGCCCGTCCTGGCAGAGTACGTGCGTCCGTATGCACGCAAGCTCATCCGGTTGGATATTAACATCGAGTTGGGCCACTTTGCATCCGTTGCCCAAAAGCACAAAGGTAAGAAAGGGATAGCAGGCTATGTGGGCTCTCCACGCTACAGCGATGCCGCTTTCAAAGGCTTGGCAAGGTTCATCCAGGACAATCAAGACTGGGAGTTGCTCGTTTTTGGCGTGAACGTCCCTGAGGAGTTAAAGGAATTGCATCAAAAGGGCCAGCTCAGGTTCATACCCTACCAGAACTACCATAATTATGCGCGTATCTTGGCAAGTATAAGGCCTGATATACTGGTTGCGCCTCTGGAT
Source organism: uncultured Dehalococcoidales bacterium (assembly GCA_964605885.1). Lineage (GTDB taxonomy): Bacteria > Chloroflexota > Dehalococcoidia > GIF9 > UBA5629 > CAZSED01. The sequence continues at coordinate 9,838 of CAZSED010000033.1, read as the reverse complement.
GACTGCATAACTTCCCAGAGCAAATGCCCCAACAAGTTTCTGGAGATCACCGCCGCGGGGGCCGTAGGCATATACAGCGGAATGCCTCCCTATTCTTCCATAATTACACAGAACCTTAACGGAGTTATAATACCCAGGGAGCAAAATAACAGCGCCGATTACTGGTACCATGCGATATCAGCAGTGGCAGATGATCCGGATAAGAAGAAAGACCTCTTTAGTAACGCTTACAAGTTGGTCAGCGAATATTATTCTACTAATAGCAGGTACGATGACTTTATTGAGATGATTAAGACGCTGCTGAAAGGGAGTGGTGCCTGATATGGCCTGCGGCTCCTGTCAGAATTGCTTATGTCCCGCACATGTCCAATATGCGGGGCGGTGGCAAGATGTTGTTCATGCGCGGCCAGACCAAATAGGTTAAATAGGATGTAAGCTTATATGGAAGAACGTTACTGGGAGAACTGGGACAAGCCTGAGGTCGCCTCTTCCATCGATTCTTACTGGCGTGCCAGCGAAGTCGAAGCTAACTGGCGTAAGCATCTTGCGGAGGACTTATCTGCCCATTTCCCAAAAAATTCCAATATCCTGGAGATAGGCTGCGGAAGCGGGCTTATATACAAACTGATGTTGGACCACAAGATCGTCAAACCCACTACCTACCAGGGCGGGGATACCAGCCTGAAGATGCTGGAAATTGCCCGGCATGAATATCCGGATGTCAGGTTTGACCCTCTAGATATTTTTAAACTACCCTTTGAAGACAGCTCCCAGCCCAACGTCGTCTGCATCCAGGTGCTGCAGCACCTTCCAGCCTATGAGGAGGCAGTAACCGAGTTGGTGAGAATCTGCCGAGATAAGCTGTATATTGTGACCTGGTTTAACTATGAGGCACAGGACATCATCGCCTTTACGGGAGCAACTGCAGACGGTACTTCCTTTTATAATAATGCCTACTCGCTGGCCCGGTTTGAAGCCTTTCTCTATATGAGCTTCGGCAGCCGCATAAAAAGCCTTGCGTGCTCAAGGGTGTCAGGCGTCAGCCATTCAATAGCCATCACCTTCGGCCAGCCGGATGAAAGCACGGCCGACAGTTCCAGTTCGGGCTTTGCCGCCGCCCAGCGCCAGTACAACGAGGAGGTACTGCATCTCAGGTCCCGCAACGTCAGCCTTGAGTCACAGCTCGACGACACAAGGAAGCAGGCTGCCGGATTACAGGCCCAGCTTGACGATGCAACGAAGCAGGCTCTTGGCTTGCAGACCGAACTCGACGTAGTAAAGAAACATAATGCGACCACGCTGGTACAACTTGATAGCATAAAGTCCCGCTATGAGCTGAAACAGCAGAACCTGCAGCGGGTTATCTCGGATTACGTGCGCTCCAGCTTTGAAAGAAACAGGATAATCGCCGGGTACCTTAGCAGGTTCCTTTACGGGATCCCCGATTATGCCGGAGGTGTAAGCGACCAGTTCCTCTCTTTCATTGAGTCCTGCGCAACGCAGAACGGAATCCAGGCCGGCAGCTACTGGCTGGGCGTCTCGCCATTTTTACGCTGCGGCCGAGCGCTCTGCTACAAGCTACAGGCAATACAGGGCCATGCCACGGGAATGAGAATTGCATTCTTGTTGCTGGACGACAACAGCCATGGCAGGGCAGCGCTGATGCTGGAAATTTTGTCCCCGCAGAATCAGGTCATCTATGCCGTTCCATTCCAGCCTCATTCACTTGTAAGCGGTACCCGATCTACCATTGATTTGCCTCCGTCGGATGGGGTGGCTGGGAAGGAGCTGCGCATCCGCCTGACCGGACTGGAGGGCGTCGAGAACCACGGAATAAGGGCCTATGAGCTGCAGAAATATTCGCCTCTGTTAAGGACGGTGATGAACCGTAAACTGCTAGTAGAGCTTCTTTACGATTAAGCAAATGATGCCGTTAATCCGGTGGGCTTCATTGTTTTGAGATTGTAATTAATCCTTGCGACTTCATCAGTAACCTGTTTGTGAACTGCAGCCCCTGCTCGCTGCGCCTGGTTACGCAAAGGCCTATCCTGTACTTACCATCCAGCAATTGCCCGGTGTCAATTCTGGTAAGAAAGCCCGTATCATCCAGGCTCAGGCGAGTGCTCTTATAGGCAGCGGTGACACCGGGCCTTTTTTGCGGAAGAGTATCATATACGTACGTATCTGAATCTGATTGCAGAACAACGTATATTTTTTGGCCCACGCTATCTTTTCCATCGAGGAAAGCCCAACCCCACATGAATATCAGTTCCTGTTTCAGAACGGTTTCCTTCTCAATATTATCCACAAAATATATGATGCCTCCGGATGTGGCCGGCAATTCCATAGCCTGGGGGGACGCCACCTCTGGCATCCACTCCACATCACCCTCTCGCACGTTAAGACTATGATCCGTATACTGTAGCTTACCTTTATCCGAACTTCTGATGTATAGGCCCAGCCTGTAGGTGCCATCCTTGATATCGCTGAATAGTATGCGTGCAGTAAAACCAGCGTTATCAAGCTTCGTACTGTTGTCGCCTATGACCTGTGAAAGATTCGCCCTTGTACATGAATTGGCATCAAATATGTATTGCCGGTCAGGTGAATCAAGCACCACATAAACAGACTGGAGTTCAGGGCTTTCGCCGTCTATAAATGCCCACCCTACAATCTCAATAACTGTATGTTGATCGTCAAAAAAATAAGCTTTGTGAACTCTGTCTATAAAAAATCTCAAATCGCCAGATTCAGCTGGCAGATCGATATTCTGCCCGGAGGACAATTTAACTGTTATATCAGCTCGCTGCCCTGTTGATTTAAGCACATAGTTAGTATTCTCAAATGACTTGATATTGTCAGCCATCAGGTATAGTCCGACCTGGTATGTGCCAGGTTCGAGTCCTTTGATAGGGATGCAGCAAAAGAACTTGGCATTCCCCGCATCTATATCCCTTCCATTAATATTCAGCCTGTAAATCAGGTTGGCAAACTGCTGGGTATCGAATATATAGCGACGCCCGTTGTTTTCATGAGCACTTAATACAACAAATATCGAAGCCTTCTGTGCCTCATGGTCATCTATTAAAGCACACCCGATAACCTGTATTGAGTCCGCAGCAGCCATCGTGCTCACAAACCAGTAGGTCACATCATTGGTTGGACTGGGAAGAGTCATCTCTATCTGCCTGGATTCATAAGGCGCTTTCTCGATAAGGTTGAAAAGCGGAACCGCAAAAAATACCAGGTACGCCAGGAAGCACGTCAGGACGGCCAGGTGGCCCCAGATAATTTTGCCTTTGAAAATGTCGGTGTTTTTCATCGCAGCTAGAGTAAATTGGAAATTCAATCCTTTAGCAAAGGGTAATTCTGGCCGAAATAATAATTAAAGATGACCCGGAAGCTGTTGACAGGCGATATAGTGCTGTATATCTGCTCGTTTCCCCCGCCCGGCAGATAATAGGCGTTGAGTATCTTCTCCCATTGGTCATTGACATCGAATCCTGGAACATGCGGCCTCAGACCATGGTCTGATTGAAGCACTATAATGGGAGGCCAGGCCCCTGAGTCAAGTATATCAGACAGCACGCTGTATATCTGCCGGCTGATATATATGTATTGCCCGAGATAGTACTGTTTATCTACGTAATTGTCCCAGTCCTTGGGAGGTATGAACTCACCATTAGGCCCGAATACGAAGAACGAGTGCGGGCACATTATATGCGCAAACACGAACTTCTTTCCAGGAAGGGAGGGCATCCTCCTCAGCTCGGCCAGTGCGTTGTTGATGCCGCGCCTGTATAGGTTGTCGAACTCGCTGCTGTCAAAGTAGCTTAAGAAGGGTCTGAGCATACTTGTCTTTATCAGCATGCGGTTATAGTCAGATAATTTATCTCCTGTTCTGCCCATTTCGTAATAGTTGTAAAATAGATCAGCCTTGAATGGGGTGCCGCCGATAAAAATATACTGATATCCCCTTGACTTGAGAAAAGCCGCCACCTTGTTTTCGTCCATAAGCCGGGCCACGTTCTCCTCCCGCGTAGCCGGGTCAACATATTGCATATTCAGCGTCGAAGATATAGATATCAGTGTTTCATGTGTCTTGCTGCGGCTCCCCTCGGTTACAATGAATCCTTTATCGGACAGGCTCTTTATGAACCAGCTATCATCATAATCATAGTACTGCTTCATGGTATCGGGATGGGCGTATTCGTCCAGTATGATGTAATAGATGTCCGGCCCAGGCTTTATGGCCGAGCTATTATCCGACTGGATTGCTGCGGTGGTCGCAGCCGTTGGCACGACCTCCGGCTCGGCCGGCTTCGGCCTGTTTATCTCGTACCAGCCGATGCTCAACAGATTAAAGACGATAAGTGCCCCCGCCGCCACGTTCAGTATCACCGTCAGGCGCTTGAAATCGTAGTGGGCCACTTTGATGAAATAAACGCAGTACGCCCATATGAAAAGCATTATGGACAGCAGGTAGGGATGCCAGGGAATGGAAAAGTTCCACGCCGCCAGTGCATCATAGATGCGGCCGTACGAGTAAAAAAATATGATCAAAAGGCCGGCGGCCAGGGCGGCCTTGCGCGCGTCGCGCAGCAGCAGCCCCAGCAGGGCCCAGACGATTAGTGCCGCGCCGACCGAGACGGCCATATCCAGCCACATGTCCCGGGCAGAGGCTATACTGATGTTGTAGGCGTAGAGAAAGAGCGCAGGGAAAGCAGCAAACAGGATTGTATAAAAGGCGAAGGGGCTACTGAAAATGAGCTCTTTTATCCGGATCCACATGGCGCTTACCTCGCACGCATCAGGTACAGTGTCCTGTGGGATTCCCTGATGGCAGCGCATTCATCTATGATGAAATGCCGTCCGAATGCCTGCTCGAAGCCCTGCTGCGTATAACCGCTGAAAACGTCATCCCTGGTGGCCAGCATGCGCTGTAACTGGGAATCATCCCTTGGCACGAACTCTATGATCAGCGACCTGCACAGACCACTCATGAACCCTGCAATCCGCTCCAGCGGCACGTTGTTTGAGACGGCCAGGTGGTGCACCAGCGCCAGCGCCAGCACAGTATCGGCCGGCCCCCTTCCGGCCATCGACATGCGCTCGCTGTTCTCCCAGCCTGTGCCAGGGCTGGGGTTGGAGAGGTCGACCACCAGCGGCAGGATATGCTCCTGCTTCTCTTTGAGGCAGCTAAGATAGTTTATCTCCACGGCGGCGGCATCCATGTCGAATGAGATTGTCTCAGCGCCGCCTGCGGCGGCGACGCGGCTGAAAACGCCGGTGTTGGCGCCCAGGTCCCAGACAGTAGCAGGGCCCAGCCGCTTCAGGAAGCGCCCGACCATCTCTTTCTTGTGCTCGAAGGCCGTATTAGAGTAGTTATGATCCGTATAATAGGCATCCCAGCCGCGCCCGCGGGGCCGCCAGGTCAGGCCCCGCACGGTATCCGCCAACTGCTCGATGATGCCGTACAGGCCGTTGAGGCTCAGGCGCAGGTTTTTCACGTCTGTTTTCCTGTCTGCGTAGTGCGCCTGGCTCCTGGCATGCAGGTGAATATGCGCCAGCAGCGGAAGTGAGAGGCGCGTGCGCCCGGGCAGCAGCGAGCCCGCCAGGTCCAGCGGCACCCCGTCCAGGTAGATGCGCAGCAGCTGGCCCAGGCGTACATCCTTGTAGCTCATCAGGGCCAGCGGCGCCAGGAAATGCTGGCAGAATTGCCTGTAGCCCGTCCACGGCCGGCCTTCCAGGTATTTTTCGAAGGAAAGCGTATCGATGAGCAGCAGCCTGCCGCCGCTGAACTGGACGTTATAGGCGCTGCAGTCCTTGAGCGTCATGCCGCGGCCGAGCGCCATCTTCTGTATTTTGAGCATCAGCAGAGCGGCGTCTTTCAGCTGGCTGAAACACCACTCGTAGGGGTATGAGATGAAGGGCAAAGTCTCCGGGCAGATCACCCGGTAGGCCTCTGCCGGCTCCGGCCC
>CAZSED010000033.1:0-3757 GCA_964605885.1 uncultured Dehalococcoidales bacterium | reverse complement strand
CGAAGATATAGTTCTGCGCTGCATCCCAGACGTAGAGGTAATAGCCAGTGGCGGTAGGAGAGGCATTCCAGGTGAAGGTCACGGAGGTGCCCGGCTGTTGCGAGCCGGTGGCAGGCGACACCAGCACGGGCGCAGGCGGCACTGTTCCATTGTTGACAAAGTACCACACCTGCGAGTGCGGGCCCACTCCCAGCAGGTTGAAGGGGTAGATCACCCAGTAATAGGCCGTCCCGTTATTGGGGAAGCCCGTTACCGTCTTGCTGGTCACGTTGCCCGTCTGTCCGGCGAAGATATAGTTCTGCGCTGCATCCCAGACGTAGAGGTAATAGCCAGTGGCGGTGGGAGAGGCATTCCAGGTGAAGGTCACGGAGGTGCCCGGCTGGTTGGTGGCAATAGGTGGCGATACCAGAGTGGGCATGGGTGGCACGGAGCCCCCGTTGATGATGTACCACACCGGCGAATGGGGCCCCACGCCGGAGACGTTGAATGGGTAAATCACCCAGTAGTAAAGTGTGCCGTTATTGGGGAAACCCGTTACGGTCTTGCTGGTCACGTTGCCCGTCTGCCCGGCGAAGATATAGTTCTGTGCTGCATCCCACACGTAGAGGTAATACCCAGTGGCGGTGGGCGAGGCGTTCCATGAGAAGGTTACAGATGCCCCAGCCTGATTAGACCCATTGGTGGGCGAAGACAATGTGGGCATGGCAGGTACCGGCGGCATGATGGTCACCGGTATGGAATACCATTCTGTATTGTAGTACCCGCCTGAAGAGCAGGCGTAATTATAGTGCATAGGAATGCGGAACAGGCCATTGGGACGAAGGGGACGCGTTCCCCAGCTGTTCATCATTATCCAGCAGTCGTTGCTCGGGTCGGCGTTGCCATCGCTGTAGCCCACGCATACTACCGCATGTCCAGCCCAGTAGGTTGCTGACTTGTTGCATGAAAAGCCGCCTGTATATATGGCGTTCTCAGGCTGGTTTACCCAGAAGCTGCTGAACAGCCCCCAGTCGTTATTTGCAGGCACATCATTTGTCAGGTAAAAGTCGAAGAAAATTGCCTTGCCCGAGTCCAGCACGCTCTTGATACTGGCGATGGCCGTGGCCTGGTCGGAAGAAGTGGAGTTAGGAATCCTGGCATAGCTGATGGAGCGGATAGGGTAATTAGGTGTGGTAGAGATAATTCCGGGCGACCTAAGAGTAGGCCCGCAAGTGGATTTACCGCCGTCGACGAAGTCTGCGTTCGTGTTGGACCATGGTATGGCCTTATTTAAAGCATTAGAATAATAGTCCGTGAAGTTCCATACGTTGCCGCCACAGCATGCCAGGTTGCCACTACCGTTGTAGTATGTGGAGCTGAAATACTGCACGGACAGAATATCGTTAATACCCCATAGTGAATAAAGGGCCTGCTCCAGCACACCCGTACCGGCCCACACCCAACAGTCTCCACAACCACCCTGGTTGCGGTTGGATGGAAAGGCATAGCCCCTGTCTTCCAATAAGTTGAGCGTACTACCCAGTGTCCCGGATGAACCACTGGTAGTCCTTGATGGGAATCTCTTTGGCACCAGCGAGCTCAGCACCAACTCAGGTGCGTTCTTGTACCGGTCTCCGCGCACAGCTTTTTCCGCTGTGCTGATCTGCATGGGCGGCGGGGTCTGCAGGTCACCGTCCTGCCAGAGGGCGCCGCTGGAAGTGTGCCCGCCGTAGTGTGAAGCGTAGGCAGCATAGCCCAGCGGAGCCAGCGCCAGCGCTGCGCCGGCCAGTAGGAAGAGCGCCGCCAGGTATCTGCGCACCGGCGCCGTGAAGCCTGTCTGCTGCTTATTTCCCTGGCTGTCCCGCATATCCTTCCCTTAAACTAGCTTCAGTCCTTCCGGCTATAGCCTGATTCAGTGATGATGCCGCCCCTCTCCGTACCCGTCCAGGTTATCCTGTCGTTCTCATAGACGGCCTTGATGTCAGTGACCGGCTCCGGCACGACGGGGCGGCCGATTGTGACGGTCCAGCCCCCGCCGGAGTAGGCCACCCAGCTGTATCCAAGCTGCCTGCCGGAGGTGCCGGACACGCTGAAGGCAGTGCCCTGCTTGATATAAGCAGCCGCGTCCGCGTGCTGCGCTTTTATGAATGACATTGTGCTGTTTATCAGTTCCATCTCAGGCGTCTCCTTGTCCGTTGAAGTAACTGAAGACGGCGGCGTGGCGGGCGCCGGCATGCAAGCCGCGCTGCCTATGCCGCCAGTAAGCAGTGCAATGATTATTAGAATACTGACCATTAGCTCTTTAAAGCTGTCCATCACGCATAACTACTTTAGCTCGCTATTGTTACGGCTGTCAATCTAAAAAAAGCTACTAATTGTTAGCCTAATGGGTCAATGCCGGGCGTATAGATAGGTTGGGAACAATGTGGACCGTATGTACGATATGGAAAAGCGGCCAAGCTGCCCTCGAATGGGCAGCCCGGCCGCAGCACCGGATTGTAAACTAATACTGCCTCTGCCTGGCAATAAGCACTATGACCAGTATTATCACGGCAAGGCCGCCGGCGAAGATAATGCCGATCACCGGCAGCGACATGCCGGAAGGCTGGTTGCCGGCCGGGCCCGCCGCCGATACCACCAGGCTGGCATTGAGGTTGTCGATAGCGACCGTGTAGCTGCCCGCGTCCTTGCTGACCGTGAAGCTGACCACCTGGGACTTGCCGGGGCCCAGCGTAACGGTTTTCTGCGCCTCGAACTTGTCGTTGAGCTTGAGCACCACGTTCTTATCGGCCTCAGCCGCGCCTCCATTGATGACGCGCACCGATACCGTCACCTGTTCACCTGCTTTGGCCGCTTCGGGCGAAACGCTGAGGTCGGCGGTGATGAACGGGCTGGTGGAGGCGGGAGTGGAGGGCGTGGTAGGCGTGGTAGGCGTGGTGGGCGTGGTCTCAGATACAGTGCCCAGCAGCCCGTAGGTGGAGAAGTGGCTTACCTGTGCGCTGACCGTCTTGGCCGCGGTGTTCACCGTCGAGGGAAGCGGGGTCCAGGCCGAGCCCTCCAGCAGCGCAATGTACAGCCCGGATTCGCTCACCCCGGACGGAAGGTAGGAAGCGCTGTATTTAATCGTCACGGTCAGGGCCGGGTTGAATACGGCATTATTGGGCTCGAAGGAGTAAGCCGTCACCACCTTTGACCCTGCCGGCGAAGCAGGCGGCGAGGCAAGCTGCGCCACCGTAAGCTGCTGGCTGCCCTGCAGGTTGACGGCCGTGCCGGAGGCTATATTGATGCTCACCTTGCTGTCGGCGCTGGCCAGGCTGACAGCCGAGGCGACCGTCCCGCCGCTCACGCTGAAGGAGCCGGACGTGCCCAGCACGCTGGAGCTGACGCTGGTAGCGGTCGTGGTCGTAGTGGTGGTGCTTGTGGTTGCGGGAGCTGGCGCAGGCGCCCTGACGGTAAAGATGGTGAAATGTGAGACAGAGGCCGAGACCGTGTGGTTTGTCGTGTTCACGCTGGATGACAGCGCCTGCCAGGCGGAGCCGGTCCAGTAGGCAATATACAGGCTTGATTCGCTGACTCCAGCAGGCACTGAGGTTGAATCATATTGCAGCGTCATGCTGGCGGCCGGGTTGAAGATGGCGCCGGCCGGGGTAAAGCTGTAGGCGCGCAGCATGGTGGAGTTGTCCGAGGCGACAGGCGGGTTGGACTCATTGTTGGCCGCCAGCGCGTTCTGCCCGGCCAGGTTGATAGCCGTGTTGGCCTGGAAGCTGAGCTTCACCCT
>CAZSED010000032.1:0-15658 GCA_964605885.1 uncultured Dehalococcoidales bacterium | reverse complement strand
AAGGTTAGAGTGGCGTCCCTGGGGGGATTCGAACCCACGACCCGCTGCTTAGAAGGCAGCCGCTCTATCCACTGAGCTACAGGGACTCACAACGAGTTTAACACAGGGAATCAGGCGAATTCAATGGGATTGGGCTGCCGGGGGTAGACGATCAGACGCTGGCCTGTTTGGGCTTGTCCTGCTCCTTGGTAGGAGCGGATTTTTCAGCCTTCTTGGATTCAGAGGACTCATTCTTCCTTTCCGGGGTTTTAGCAGGAAGCCGGGCCTCGGACATACTCTTGCTGTCGGTCACGTAAAAACCCGAGCCCTTGAAGATGATGGGGACCGGCACGAACAGGCGTCGGGCCTCCGCCTTGCATTTGGGGCAGGCTACCACGCTTTCGTCGTTAAAGCTCTGTTTCAGATCAAAATTCTTGTTGCACTTTGGGCAAACGTACTGGTAAATGGGCATCTTTCCCTCCGGGAAATGTTAAAAATCATTAATTCATTTAAAATTAGCACTCATTCCAGCTGAGTGCTAAATAATATTGTAAGGATAAAGGATGGTTTAGTCAAGGCCAATTTTCATACGTTTGGCTAACTTCACGGCTAAAATGTGCTGTGTTATACTATTAAATTGCCGGTCTAATATCGCCCGGTGCCGGATTTTGATGTGGGGGCTCGTAGCTCAGGGGCAGAGCGGTCGGCTCATAACCGATTGGTCGCAGGTTCGAAACCTGCCGAGCCCACCAGCCTAGCGTTCCTTTAAGTAGCTGAATGCACCTTTTGCTGCCGTGGCGCCGTCGCCCACCGCCGTGGCAACCTGTTTGGGAGAGTTCTTCCTCACGTCGCCTGCTGCGAATACACCGCTTTGGCTGGTTCTCATCAACTCGTCGGTTACTATGTTCTTGTTCTCATCCAGGGCCAAAAAGCCTTCGAAAAGCTGGCTGTTGGGTGTTGATCCCAGCGCCACAAAAAGTCCAGATAAATTGAGCGCCGATTGTCTGCCTGACTTGACGTTTCGCAGCTCCAGAGTCTCCAGCTTTTCCTTGCCCACTATGTCATCGATAACGGTGTCCCAGACGAACTGGATCTTGGGGATGGTAAAGGCTATGCGCTGCAGGGCATTGCTGGCGCGCAGCTGATCACGCCTGTGAATGACGTACACCTTGCTGCAGTGCTGGCTTAGCTCGAGCGCGTCCGTTATAGCCGTGTCGCCTCCGCCGACGACCGCAACATCCATGTTCTTGAAGAGGAAGCCATCACAGGTGGCACAGTAAGAGATGCCCCGCCCGTTGAGACGCTCCTCCGCTTCAAGCCCGATTTTTCGGTAAGCAGCTCCGGTGGCTACTATAACAGCAGGGGAGGAGTACTGACCGTCTTCACAGGCAATTTCAAAGAGTGCTCCGGCCTTTTTGATACCGCCCACATCCATGGTAAGTGATTCCAGCCCGTATTTTGACGCCTGGTCGTATATCAGTTGGCCCAGCTCCATGCCTGATATGCCCAGTGGAAAACCGGGGTAGTTATCGATGTGGCTGGCGTTAACTATCTGGCCGCCGTACAGGCCTCGCTCAAGCAGTATTGTCTTGAGACCGTAACGGGCACAGTAGAGGCCTGCCGTAAGGCCTGACGGACCGCCTCCGATAATGACCACTTCATATTCCTTCATGGCTCCTCCTCTGCAATAGAACTTGACATAACACTACTATTTACGGCTGTGGTATTTCTTGTAGACCTCTTTCAGGTGCTTGTTGGTAACATGGGTGTAGACCTGCGTTGTCCGGATGCTTTCATGCCCCAGCATTTCCTGCACGGACCTAAGGTCGGCGCCGGCAATAAGCAGGTCTGTAGCAAAGGAATGACGCAGGGTATGGGGATGCGCGTCAAAAGGCAGGCCGGCCTTTCTGGAGTATTTCTTGACGATCCTTTCCACTGATCTCGCAGTCAACCTCCTTCCTTCTCCTGCCTTATCCGACGTCTGACGGCCGCCTTTCCTGATGAATAGAGGCAATAATTTGTCTTTTCTGACAGCCAGGTACCGTTTTATCCAGTCGGCCGCTGTTTCAGACAAAAATACGACGCGGACCTTGTTTCCTTTGCCCCTGACGCCGAATTCCTTTCTGTCCAGATTGATCTGGTTACGATTCAGATTTACCAACTCTGAAACTCGCAGACCGGTGCTGAACAAGGTCTCCAGAATTGCTTTATCGCGCAGGCCGATTTCGTTTGATATGACCGGGCTGTTAAGCAGGCGTGTCAGCTGCTCGGCATTGAGGAAGCTTACCATCCTTGGGCTGGCCTTGGGCAGGTCGATCTTATCCGGATTTAGTGTCGCTATATCCCGGTTAACATTCAGATAACGTAAAAAGGAACGCAGAGCCACAATATGATAGGTCTGTGTATTCTTATTAAGGGTCCGGCCGTCTTTATTTTGCAGTGACGCCAGGTAGAGCCTGAACTTTCTTATATTCTCAAGCTCAATAGAAGCGGGCGATGAAGCAATGGTACTTTCATCCAGCCAGGAGAGGAAACGGTAGAGGTAGTGACGGTATTCATGTATGGTAAGTGGTGATAGTGATTTTTCCACCAGAAGGTATTCAAGAAAATCATCGGTCAGCTTTTTGAGGGAGGATTTACTGGACCAATCCTTCATGCCTTATTATAACCCCCGACTACCAGTGTCGTAAAAGTTACAATTTCCGACACAGTCAATTTTGATCTAGCAGTTGTCCCATCTTCTCTAACAGCAGGTCAAGGTTCCAGCCCTGCCGGGCTGAAATGACCACGGTTGAATCCGGTGCAGGCTGTTCCCCAATATTGATGTCCGTAGCGTCTGCCGGGCTGTCCACAAGCTTATCGATCTTATTCAGGACAGTTAACCTGGGCTTGGCATCCAACTGCAACTGCCCGAGTATCTCCTCAACCGTCCGGCTCTGATTGACTGCATCCGGGCTGGTTATATCAACCACGTGCAGCAGCAGGCCGGCCTCGTCCAACTCCTCCAGAGTGGCGTGGAAGGCTGCAACTATCAAAGGAGGCAATTTGTGGATAAAACCTACGGTGTCCGTCAACAACACCATGCTGCCGTCCGGGAGGCGTATCCTGCGTGTCACAGGGTCAAGCGTCGAGAACAACTTGTTTTCCGCCGGCACGCCGGCTTTACTCAGAGCGTTAAGCAGCGTGCTCTTGCCGGAATTGGTGTAGCCTACCAGGGCCGCTACCGGCGTGGCAGACTTTCCCCGCTTTCGCCTGTAAAGCTCACGGTGATGTCGGACGTCCTCGATCTGCCTCTTGATATTTGTGATGCGTTTCCTGATAAGCCTGCGGTCAGTTTCGATCTGGGATTCTCCCGGTCCCCTGGTACCTATCCCGCCACCTAGCCTCTCCAGGTGGCTCCACTGTCCTGCCAGCCTGGGTAAAAGGTATTCATGCTGCGCCAGTTCCACCTGCAACTTTCCTTCCCTGGTCCTGGCGCTGCGCGAGAAAATATCGAGGATAAGTGCTGTACGGTCAATGACTTTAACGCCGAGCTTGTCCTCAAGATTACGCTGCTGCCTTGGCAGCAGTTCGTCATTGAAGATGACCGTATCATAGCCCAGCCGGGATTTGAGGTCGACAAGCTCCTGCAGCTTTCCTGCACCCAGGTAATGTGTGGAGGACGGCTTTTCCAAGCGCTGGATTACCCGGCCCACCACTTCAGCCCCGGCCGTGCCTGTAAGCTGGCTTAATTCTTCCAGGGAGCTTTCAATTGACCATCCATCCCGCTCGGACCTGGAGGCCACGCCCACAAGCACCGCCCGCTCTTTTTGCTGGCGTGTGCTGACAAGATCCTTTGTCATCCAAACAGCACTTTTTCAGCTCTATTTCAGGGTAAGCAGCCTGCGCACGCCCTCGTCGAAGCGGTCATCCGGCTGTGTAATGGAGAGCCGCACGTAACCCTCTCCTGACTTTCCGTAGCCGGTGCCGGGAGTGACCGCTACGCCCACCTTATCCAGCAGGTAAGCCACATATTGAACAGATGTATAGCCGTCCGGCACCCTGGCCCAGATATAGAAGCCCGCCCTGGGCCTGGTGACCTTCAAGCCGATTTGCTGAAGCGCGTCGACGATGCGGTCGCGCCGGCTCTGGTATTTTACGTTCCTTATTCCAATGTCCTCTTGCCGGCCTGTCAATGCTTCAACTGCAGCCAGCTGTATAGCCTGCGGTATGCCCGAGTCCAGGTTAGACTTGAAGCGGAAAAGGGCGTCGACCATCTTATGATTGCCGACCGCCATGCCGATTCGCCATCCCGTCATATTATAAGTCTTGGACAGGGAGTGAAACTCGACGCCGAGCTCTCTGGCCCCTGGTGTCTCTAAAAAGCTGTGTGGCCTGTATCCATCAAAAGCCACCTCGGTATAAGGCGCATCGTGACAGATTGCCAGCCCGTGCCTGGAGGCAAAGGCCACCACCTTCTCAAAGAATTCCGGCCCGGCCACGGCTCCGGTAGGATTGTTGGGATAGCAGATCCACAATACCCTGGCCTTCTTCAATATCTTGCCAGGGATTGCATCAAGGTCAGGCAGAAATCCATTCTCTTCACGCAAGGTCATATAGTGGACCTCGGCGCCGGCCAGCAGGCTGCTGACCGAATAGACAGGGTAACCGGGGTCCGGCACAAGTGCGATATCACCGGGGTCAAGCAGGCAGAAGGACATATGACCTATGCCTTCCTTGGATCCGATCAGGGGCAACACTTCCTTCTCCCAGTCGAGAGACACGTTGAATCGCTGCTGGTACCAGCCCGCTATAGCCTGGCACAGCTCCGGCAGGCCAAATGTTTCCGGATAACGGTGATTTACCGGGTCCTGCGCGGCAGAAATCAGCTTCTTAACTATGTGCTCGGGGGTAGGAAGGTCCGGATCCCCTATGGCAAAGCTTATTATGTCAACCCCGCTGGCCTTCTTTTCCGCTATTTTTCTATTTATCTCCACAAATAAATATGGAGGTATCTTGTCCAGTCGTCGTGCTAAGTTCATATTTTATACTCTCCCTCATACACTTCTTCGGCAGGGCCTTTTAAATAAACGTCGCCCTTTCCGGCCCAGGTGATGGTCAATTTTCCACCACGGACCAGAATGTTAACCGAATTGCCCGTCAGCCCTTTCAACCGGCTGGCGACCGCCACCGCACAGGCCCCGCTGCCGCAGGCAAGCGTTTCGCCAACTCCCCTTTCCCATACCCTGGCTTTCAGTGTGTTCTTATCGACCACATTGACTATCTCAAAATTGGTGCGTTGTGGGAAGAGTTTGTGGTGCTCCACCTTAGGTCCTATGTCCGATAGTGGGAAGTTATCTACATTTTGCTTAATAAAGCATACGGCATGTGGATTTCCCATGGATACAAAGGACAGCTTGAGCTCTCTGCCCGCTACCTTAACCGGGTGGTCGAGCACGGGGCCCCTGGCCTTTACTGATACCGGGATACGGTCCGGGCTTAGCTCCGGCATGCCCATGTTGACCTGCGCCTGCCCTACACTGCCGCGCAGGCTGGTCGTTTCAATCTTCTTGATTCCGGCCAGGGTATCCACCGTCAGCGCAGGCCCACGGACAATCTTCCTATCAACGGCATACTTGGCAAAACAGCGCAGCCCGTTGCCGCAGATCTGGGCCTCAGAGCCGTCGGCGTTGAATATGCGCATCTTGAGATCGGCCTTCTTCGAATCCTGGATTAAGATCAGGCCGTCGGCTCCAACGCCGAAATGCAGCCGGCACATCTCTATGGCCAGTGCAGGCCAGTCCAGATCGAGCCTGCGGGCGTCCACCATAATGAAATCATTGCCCGTGCCCTGCATCTTTACAAAACTGATATTCATTGACATATCTAGCCGGCACTCTCAAGAAAAGTCTTTATAGTATAGTTTATTTCATCGTTTATATCATCACCAGCCTGCAACCATTTTATCCTTTTGTCCTTCAGGCGGAACCAGGCGTACTGGGCACGTGCGAACCTGTGCGTTTCAAATTTGATGTTCTGCACCGCAGTCTCGAGATTGCTCTCCTGTCTCAAATACGCTGCCAGCTGGCGATAGCCCAGGCTGGACATAGATGGCAGGCCGGGCGAATATCCCATCGACAGCAGCCCCTTCACTTCATCTACAAACCCAGCCTTGATCATGCCGTCGGTACGCCTGTCGATGAACGAATATAGCTGCTCTCTGGGACAGGTCAGTCCCAGTATCAGCACGGGATAAGGCAATCCTGTCTTTACCTGGAGTTCAGAAGGCTTTACACCGGTAGAATGGTATATCTCCAGTGCCCTGATAATTCTGCGCAGGTTATTCGGCAGAATCCTGCTGGCGGCCAGTGGATCGATATCTTTCAACTCCTGATAAAGTTCTTTCGCCCCCTGCTGACCCGCCCTGGACTCAAGTCTCAGGCGGAAGTCCTGGTCAGGTGCGACACGCGGTATGCTCCAACCTTCGATTACCGACCAGATATACTGCCCGCTTCCCCCTACCAGTAAAGGAAGGCCGGCCCGATTTTGAATATCATCAATAACCTTGAATGCCGACTGCTGGTAAAGAGACACACTATACGATTGGTCTGGTAATATTATGTCTAGTAAATGATGTGGGATCAGTCTCTGTTGCGCAGGATTCGGCTTGGCCGTGCCGATATCCATATATTTGTAGATTTGCCTGCTGTCGCCGTTTATTATCTCGCCGCCGTATTTACGGGCGATTTGGATGGCCAGGTCGCTCTTGCCAACGGCCGTGGGGCCTACGATGGCTACCAGGCATCTCATTTTACTTTTTCAAGGCGGCCGTCTGCCTGACGATATCCACGAATTCCCCGGCTTTGAGGCTGGCTCCACCTACCAGTGCGCCGTCGATCTGCGGCTCCTTGATGAACTCGGCTATATTCGCCCCGGTCACACTGCCTCCGTACAGAATGCGAAGGCTGTCAGCCGCGTCCTGCCCCCAGCCCGCAGCAATTTTCTGGCGGATAAACCCTATTGTCTTTGCCGCCTGGACGCCGGTGGCGGCCCTGCCCGTCCCTATTGCCCACACCGGCTCGTAGGCTACAACCAGATGTGGGTTGGCCGCAACATCCTTCAGCCCGTCCCTCACCTGAACGTCAAGTATCTCCTCCGTCTTTCCGGCTTCGTTCTCGGCCAGTGATTCGCCGATGCAAAAGATAGGGATAAGCCCGGAGGAAATCGCGGCCTTGACCTTTTCATTTATCAGGGAGTCTGTCTCATGAAAGAACTGCCTGCGTTCTGAGTGTCCCAGTATCACGTATTTGCAGAGGCCTTTGAGCATCAGCGGCGAGATCTCGCCGGTGAAAGCGCCTTTTTCCCTGAAATACATATTCTGTGCACCCAGTTCCACACCTGTCCCAGCCACGGTATCTTTTAAAGACCTTAAAGATATAAACGGGGGGCAAAAAACCGTATCAACGGTATCAAATAGCCTGACCTGGTCGATGATAGAGCCGGCTAGTGTTATGGCCTCCTCAACGCTGGTGTTCATCTTCCAGTTTCCGGCTATCAAAGGTCGGCGCATAGAATTCTCCCCTTAAATGAAAGTACAGGCGTATCAGGCCTGTCGTCTGCCCTATTTATCGTCATCGAGAAGTACTTCAACTCCGGGCAGCTTGGCGCCCTCCAGGAAGCTCATGCTGGCGCCGCCGCCTGTCGATACGTGTGTCATCTTGAAGCCCAGGTGCATCTCGGTGACTATTTCCGCCGTGGATCCGCCGCCAACCACCGTGGTGGCGTTGAGATTGGCCAGCAGCTCTGCCATAGCCCTGGTGCCGCGTGAGAACTGGGAGATCTCATACACACCCATGGGCCCATTCCAGAAAACCGTCTGGCATTTCTTAAGATTTTCAGTAAAAAGCTCTATTGTCTGCGG
This sequence comes from uncultured Dehalococcoidales bacterium, assembly GCA_964605885.1. Taxonomy (GTDB): domain Bacteria; phylum Chloroflexota; class Dehalococcoidia; order GIF9; family UBA5629; genus CAZSED01. The sequence goes on along the minus strand of CAZSED010000032.1, from coordinate 7,779 downwards.
CCCGATATCCACAATATATTTATTGTCCGGGATCATGGATATGGGGGCAATGGAGTACTTGGACTGGTCACTGATGGCGTCGGCCACTATTACATCCAGAGGCAGCAGCAGTGATACGTTGCTTGCCTTAGCCGTGGCTACAAGCTGGTTTGCCAGGTCTTTCTTATCCTCTTCTACCGATGAAAGGCCAACTTTATAGCCCTGAGCTTTCAGGAAGGTTGAGGCCATGCCGCCGCCTATAAGCAGTATCTCCACTTTGCCAATCATGTTATTTATCAGCTTGATTTTATCGCTCACCTTGGCGCCGCCCAGCAGCGCGGCAAACGGGTGCTGCGCATCGGTGAGCAGGTTTCCCAGCGCCTTCAGCTCCTTTTCCAACAGCAGGCCGGCATAGGCCGGAAGATACTTGGCAACACCGTAGGTAGAGGCGTGTGCCCTGTGAGCTGTGCCGAAAGCGTCATCTACATATATCTCGGCAAGGTCTGCCAGTGATTTGGCGAAGTTGGGATCGTTAGCTTCCTCCTCGGGATGAAAGCGCAAGTTTTCCAGCAGCAGGATATCTCCGTTCTTCAGTTTGGCCACGGCCTTCTTAACCTTCGGCCCAATACAGTCTGAGACCGTATAGATGGGCAGGTTGGCCAGCTGTGAAAGTCTCTCTGCAATAGGCGTCAGGCGTAACGATTCCACAACCTTGCCATCAGGCCTGCCCAGATGTGAGCACAGAATAATTTTGGCCTTGTGTTCGACCAGATACCAAATGGTAGGCAGGGCAGCGATAATACGGCTGTCGTCCATTATGTCGTTAGTCTTGGGATCAAGCGGAACATTGAAATCCACACGGACAAGCACCATCTTACCCGTTACCTCAACACTGCGGATACTCTTTTTCATCAGGCCGATCTCCTTTATAAGACTACTCGCTTCTGCCGTATGTCGCGTTTGAGTATATCGAATCGTGCCTGCCAGTTCAAGATATTCAGATAAAAGCACGAAACACTGTTTATTTTTCATTCCATTAATATTAAACTGTACTATAATCGCCTGGAGATGGTACCCGTGGTTAAGTCCGATAGAAAAGGAATTCCTCTGGTTGTAGTGTTATCCGGCCCGTCCGCCGTGGGGAAAGACGCTGTAATTTCCAGGATGAAGCAAAAGTTCGGCGGATTTCATCATGTCGTCACGGCGACTACCAGGCCGCAGCGCAGGGGTGAAGTTGACGGCCAGGACTATTACTTCCTGTCAAAACACCAGTTTGAGGAAGGTATTAAACAGGACAAATTCCTGGAATATGCAGAAGTCTACGGCAATTTTTATGGCGTGCTGAAGTCCGAGGTTAAAAAAGCCCTGCAGAAGGGCGAGGACGTGATATTAAAGGTGGATGTCCAGGGCGCGGCAACATTGAGAAAAACCATCCCGGATTCTGTGTTTATTTTCCTGATCCCCTCCTCCCTGAACGATCTGGCCGACAGGCTGACGAACCGCAACGCCGACCCCGAAGATTCTATCAATTTACGTGTCGGCAAGGCTCGAGAGGAGCTGGGATATGCCAGAATGTTTGATTACCAGGTAGTGAACGTTAAGGGTCGAGTCGAGAAGGCTGTAGATGATATTAAGGAAATTATCGACAGCAACCGGGGAAAAAGAAGGGCGGTAAGAATTATCTGAGAGCTTGCCTAGCCTGTATTCAAGTTCCGAATGAAATCGCCTATAAAAGTCCTGATTTCAGAAGCCGGTTGAATAACTCCGTAATGTCCCTCGCATAAAATATCCACTTCAAGCTCCAGCAGTTTCTGAAGGGAGCTTGCAGCAGTTTTGGGCTCTCCTCCCCACATCGGCAGGTACGGACCGTGGATGTCCTGGCCGAAGAGTATTTTCTTGCCGCCATTCTCGACTACTATAGCTATGCTGCCGGGAGTGTGCCCAGGAATATGAAGGCAGCGAAATTTAGTGTCGCCGATAGTGACGTCATTCTCCTCGCCTTCCAGCTTAATATCCACGGGGCACGGATGGTATTTTATGCCGTAATACTCTGCCCCCACCTTCTTGCCCGTTTCTATAGCGCCGGCATCCAGCGTATGCGCCACGATCCTGGCGCCGTATTTACTCCTCAGGTCATACAGCGAGCCCACATGATCAATATGGGCATGCGTGACCAGTATATGGCTCAATTTCTCCGGCATAAGAGATAACGCGTGCACATTGTCTATGATCCTGCTGGTGCTAGCTCCTGCCCCCGCATCTATCAGCACCAGCTGGCCGGCATCCACCAGGTAGATACAGCAGTCCATGGAGTGCGTCATATCTGACCCGCCCACCATGTAAATGTTCCCCCAGACGTTGAAAGGACCTGCCATGACCGCTATTTTACCTTGTCAATCAAGTTGATATATTTGCGCTCTTTAGCCTGCATTTTCCGGGCGTCTGCCGGCTTCTGGTGGTCCATTCCCGTGAGATGAAGCGTGCCATGGATAAGTAATAGTTTTATTTCACTTCCAATAGCGGCGGAACGTTGAGCTGCCTGCCTGGCCGCAGTTTCATACGAGATTATGACCTGGCCTAAATTCGTTCTTATTCCGGGAACGGACGGGAATTTAATAGCAGGATCAGAACCTCCCCTGTCTGTAAGTGTGAAGGATAGAACGTCGGTCGGCTCATGCTTATTCCTGTATTTGCCGTTCAACCTGCGGATGGAAGCGTCATCCGTGATCAGGCACTCTACTTCCCATTCCCTCCGTGGACATTCCGTTTTCAGAACAAGACCGATTATATTTTTCAGCTGTGTCCTGGTGAAAGGAAGTCTGAATGAAGGTTTAACCTGCACCGTTATCAGATTCCCGGCTGCCGTCATAAGAAAATTATATCAGTAAAGCATCAGCCTGCACATATATTATTGCGTATCTGATTTGCTTGAAACTCCAATTCAAACTATGCTATATTTCATGTCGCCAACCGACCGAAAATCGCTGGAGGGATCGCATAGTGGTCTAGTGCGGCCGCCTGCTAAGCGGTTGCCCCGGGAAACTGGGGTCAAGGGTTCGAATCCCTTTCCCTCCGCCATCGATCTGCCGTTTCACACCCGCCTGCACCATTCTCTTTTAGTTGTCGTGTAATGAAGTATTGTATCTGGACGATAGGATGCCAGATGAACAAAGCGGAATCGTCCGGCATCAGCGATCAACTCGATTCCCTGGGCTTCCAACGTGTAAAGAACTTTAAGGAAGCCGACCTTATGATATTAAATACCTGCGTTGTCAGGCAGAGCGCTGAAGACAAAGTCAGGGGCATGCTGGGCTATCTCAAAGGTATAAAGGCTGAACGCCCCGATATGCGTATTGCAGTCACCGGCTGTTTTGTTGGTGACGAATTGAAGGAGTTGAGCCATAAATTTCCACAGGTTGACTTTTTCTGCAAACCAGGCCAGATAGAACCACTCCGGGACTGGCTATCTGCGGATTCACTCACGCAAAGTGGCCAGATTGGCAGGCCATCGGCCGGCGCTACACCTGTCAGCGCTTATATTCCCATAATACAGGGATGCGACAACTTCTGTTCCTACTGTATAGTGCCGTTCCGGCGAGGTCGTGAAATAAGCCGCCAGCCCGCAGGCATCGTTGAGCAGGCTGAAAACCTGGTCGAACAGGGAGCCAGGGAGATTGTCTTGCTGGGGCAAAATGTGAACGCCTATGGCAAGGACCTGGCTGACGGCACCGACCTAGCCGGCCTGCTGGCCGTTCTCAACCCTATCAATGGCCTCTCCCGGATTAGATTCCTGACCAACCATCCTATGGATATGTCTGCAGGACTGATGCACTCTATAGGCACACTGGACAAGGTCTGCCATCATATTTGCCTGCCTCTGCAGTCCGGGGACAATCGCACTCTTAAGGCTATGAACCGGCATTATACCTACAACCACTATCGGTCAATCATAGACCATCTCCGCAAAGAAGTTCCCGATATTGCGGTCAGCACTGATATTATTGTCGGTTTCCCTGGAGAGACAGAGGAAGGATTCATGAACACGTTCCGGGCAATAGAAGAGACTTGCTTTGCCTCTGTCCATGTGGCCGCCTACTCAGTACGGCCGGGCACCAGCGCAGCGGAAAAATACGAAGATAACGTGCTATATGAGACCAAGATGCAGCGGATGCATAAGATTGAGGCCCTGCAGAGAGGTATCCTTGAGAAAGCAAACGGGCAGCTGGTCGGCGGAATCGTTGAAGTGCTGGTGGAAGATATGAAGGGCGGCAAATGGTACGGCAGGACTTACAGCGACAAGCCGCTATTTTTTGAGGCAAAGGGAGATTTTGCGGGCAAGCTGGTCAGGGTTGAAGTTATTTCCTCTACACCGTGGTCGCTTCAAGGTAAACTGGTGCATTGAGCGGCCGTCGTAGCGATAAATTGATTTGAGCCAAGCTTGACAAGCCTGTTATCGTTATGTACACTTGTTTTAAGAACAAATGTACGTACGGAAGGTGAAAATATGAGGAAACCAGGATTAAACCTCACCCGTCAGAAGATAATTGACTATATCAGGGATTTTTACGACGATCGCGGCTATGCTCCTACCGTTCGGGACATTATGCGGGGCTGTAACCTGAGTTCCACTGCCGTGGTACAGCACCATCTTAAGGTGCTGGAAAGCGAGCACCAGATAGAGAGGGACTCCAGGGTTTTTCGCAGCATTCAGCTTCCGGACAGAAAAACCACCGTGCATGTTCCGGTGCTGGGCACTATAGCCGCAGGCACGCCCATCCCTGTGCTTTCCTCCGATACGTGGCACACTGAAGCAGTCGATACGCTCGAATTGTCCAGTGAGATAACTCGTGGCAAAGACGTATTTGCCCTTAAGGTAAGCGGCCATTCTATGATAGACGCCTTGATCGACGACGGGGACATCGTACTGATGGAGCCGGTCAAATCGGTTGAGAATGGTGATATGATTGCCGCCTGGCTGAAGAAAGAAGAAGAAATCACTCTTAAGAAGTTTTTCCGTGAAGCTGATCAAATCCGGCTGCAGCCGGCCAATGTGCAAATGAAACCCATCCTGACAGACGCCGCCAACATAGACGTCCAAGGTAAAGTTGTTGCCGTCATAAGAACGCTGTAGAATTTCAGCACTCACATCCAAGGCTGGCTTCATCTCCGCGTGAGAAATTTTACCGGAGGCAACAATGAGCGACGAATACTCCACCTTCGCAGCCAAGTACAATTATCAGGATTCCGAACGCTTTAAAAAGATACTTAAGATCTTAATGAGCGTGGACCAGGCCAAGCTGGCAAACATGTTGCCGGCCACCTACGATGACCTGGCCAAGAAATCAGGCAAATCAGCCGAAGAGGTTAAATCGCTGCTGGATGACCTGTTTACAAAAGGAGTTGTCTTCGAGTCGTCCCAGGGTTACAGGCCGGCGCGTAGTGTCTTTCAGCTGCATGACTCCACGGGAAGCGACAGGCGTTCTGATGAGCTCTGGGGCCGTGATCTGCTCGATGCTTGGATGGATTTTTGCGACCAGGAAATGTTTCCCGATGTTTCAAAGCTGGCAGCTAACATGCCCAAGCCTTTTATACGCGTGATCCCGGCTATGAAATCCGTGGCTGAACCGGACAAGGTTACCCCCAATGAGGACATAATTAAATTCATTGAGAATTCCACCAAGATCGCTGTAGTAAAATGCCCCTGCCGCAGGATGGCTCAGAGGTGCGAGCGCCCCATAGAAGTCTGCCTTCAGCTTAACCGGGGCGCCGAATATGCTATCAAGCGTGGCTCCGGAACGGAAATTTCCAAGGAAGAAGCGTTAAAAATCGCTAAGACTGCCTCTGAGGCGGGGCTGATCCACACTGTGACGAACATACCGGAAGCCGGACATTTTGTCTGCAATTGCTGTCCGGATTGCTGCGTGCTCATATATCCCTGGTTGACTTACGGGAACCTCGACAAAGGCATGGCTAAAAGCCGATTTGAAGCTAAAGTAGACGTAGAGTCATGCAGCGGCTGCCAGGATTGTGTTGAACAATGCCCCTTTGGTGCGATAGAGATGGTCAAGGTGACCGGACAGAAGAAGATGAAGGCTCACGTCAATGCAGAAAAGTGCTATGGATGTGGATGCTGTGCAGTGAACTGCACCACAGACTCTATCAAATTGTACGAAGTGCGACCGTTAGAGTATGTGACGTCCTGATTCTTTGTCAGTCGGCCATGTTATCAGCTTCCCCCTGATCCGCAATAGGGGTCATTATCTTGGACCCAAATCGGCTCAGAGAACCATCCTTTTTGCTTCGTCAAGAGCCAGATGGCTTATTCTTTTGTACCTTCCGGCTTGACATTCATGACCCGTTAGGCTAAATTAGTACTATAGTACTAGTAACTAAGTACTTTTTTATTTTTTGGAGTAGGCGATGAAGAGCAAGTTGTTGTGGATGATTACGCTAGGGCTCTCCAGTATAATCGTGCTGGCGTTATCGCTGGCAATACCTGCCATGCTCAGGGCCGACAGCAACAGCCAAAACTCCGTATCTGCTACCGAGTTTACCAGGCTCTATAAACAGGCGCTGATTGACCCTCTCAACAAAGCCAGCAGCGAGGTAAAGGATCCTGAGCTGGCCTCTTTCTCGCAAAAATTAATTACGGCCTATGATCTTCAGTCGAGCAAGGTCAATGACTCCAACGCTGATAAATCCGCTTTGGCAGACCTGCTGCCCGACCTGGGCAAGATCAACAAGGCCGCTTTGAACATGCCGCTGACAGAGGCCGGCAAACAGCTTAAGGACCAGGAGCTTTCTGATTTCTACAGCCGTTTCCTGAACAAATGCGGCGTGACTAAATAGTTTGCCCGCCGGATAGCCTGTAACCCAAATCCCATCGTGCCGATTTTTGAAGGTATAGACGCGCCTATGGGCTGCTTTTACTCCAGGGGAACCTGGGCGTCCGGTTCATAAAGAAAAGCTGGAGGAAATAAGCGCCGTAGGCGCCCACGAAGCTGTCCATCATCTGCCCCAGGCTCCAGCGGTCCTGGTATCCCGAATTAACGTAGAGTATGCCGCCCATGGCCGCTGACGCAGTAATAATAAAACCCAGTACAGCGAAAATCCGCACATATACGCTGGACTTGTGTACAAAGGCCAGCACCAGTATCAGGATGGAGATAACGCCGATAGCGAAACCCATTTTAGCGTGATAGGCGGACAGCCCGGCCATGGCCTGAGTAAATGCCTGGCCCAGCTGATCACCCGGCCCGCCCGGCCATATCAAAAATATCGTTACCCAGTTCCCGCTGAAGCTCTGCACTATCATCAGAGCGATGATTACCAGCGTAGATATCCACAGACCTTTGGAAGTGAAATTTTGCAGTTTCTCGCTCATATATCCACCAAACCTCCATGCCTTTGCGAATATTATAGCGCAGGGGACAGGTACCACAAATCAGAAAGGTCCTACTGCATATATGGACTGGCCTGGATCAGTCCGTTGGTGAAGAGATAAATTGCACCGTAGAGCGTGGCGGCGGCCAATAACAGGATGAATACCGCTATGACAATGGATACCTTATCCTTGTTTTTAGTTCCGTTTATCATGAACCAGATGCCCAGGGGCAGCAGCAACAGGCCGATGACTATGCAGACTGCCCCGATTATAGTGCTCAGCCTTTGTATCAGCTCCATTTAACAACTTCCAGCCTTTAGCCAGCCTCAGATATTTTAAATTGGTCGGGGTGAGTGGATTCGAACCACCGACCTCATGGTCCCAAACCATGCGCGCTAGCCGCTGCGCTACACCCC
>CAZSED010000031.1:0-15701 GCA_964605885.1 uncultured Dehalococcoidales bacterium | reverse complement strand
TCCAATCACGCAGCACCCTGCCGGCCAGCAGCGGGGTGGAATGAAATCCTCCCTCGGAGATGAGGATCTCTTTGGGGCCTGTGGCTGTCTGGTAAAGCGCTACCGCCGTAGAAACCGGCGTTATGCTGTCGCCGCAGCAATGAACGAACAGCACGGCGCAGTCCCTTAAATCACGCACGATGGCAGCCAGTCGGGCTCTCTTAAAGATATTGAAAAATTGCCTCCAGTCCACGCGGACCTTGTATCCGGCCAGCCGCATCCAGACCTGGGAGATCAAGGCTGGAAATCCCCTCATCCAGGGAAGAGAACCGTCACGCGGGTATTCCCTGACCGGTTGTTTTCCCTCCAGCAATTCAAGCGGAACTTCAAAGGACAGCTTGCTGACATCTCCGTCGATTGCCGGCGGGCATGACAGCGCTATCAGTGCACGCGGCTTCACCTCATGCGCCGCCAGTATGGCGGCCATAGCGCCCATGCTGTGTCCGGCCAGGGCTAAACGCTCTTTATCCACTCCGGGATAACAGTTCAGAAAGTTCCAGGCGTCGATGACGTCTGCAACTATGTTTTCGTCAACTATGCCGTCGCTCTTGCCGTGGCCCCTGAAATCGAAGATCAGCACGGCAATGCCTTTGCCTGCCAGTATACGTGCCGGCGCTTCCACCGTGCGGGAGCTGGTGCCGAAGCCGTGGCAGAGGACTATGCCGGGTACGTTCAACGCCCCTTCAGGATATAGCAGGCGGCCGTTCAGCTTGACATCGCCGCTGCCGAAGGATACCTCGGTAACCCCGACATCGAAACTATTGGCGTATTTGCTTAGCTCACTCAGGTTTATCATGCTCAAACACTCTTAACTGTTAACCTGAGCTAAGTTTATCGTATAAAACAGATAGGCATAATCGGGAGATAGTGCGGTTTTACCGCTGCAGAAGGGCTGACCCTTAAGTCAGACCTTCCTATGAGGGAAAATCATACTAAAGTATGACCCGTTAAAGCTGTATGATCCCCTTCTTGAGGGCGGTGGTGACGGCCTCTGTGCGCGTGGTCACGTTGAGCTTCTGGAAGATGCTGGTTATATGCGTCTTGACCGTGCTCTGCGTTATGGAAAGCCGGTCGGCTATATCCTTGTTGGATACGCCGCTGGCCATCAGCCTTAGCACCTCTATCTCCCTGTCGGACAGCGTCTCCACGCCCGGCGTTTTCTTGGACAGCTCCGCCAGTTTGTCCAGCACCCTGGAGGCGACCACAGGCTGGATGAGCGATTCTCCCCTGGACACGGCGCGTATGGCTTTGAACAGCTCGTCGCGTGGCGCGTCCTTGAGCAGGTAAGCCCTGGCGCCCGCAGCGATGCCCCTGAATATATATTCGTCATCCGAGTAGGTGGTCAGTATGATGAACTTCACCTCCGGCTTCTCTTCCTTGATCCTGGTTATAGCTTCCACCCCGTCCATCTCCGGCATGCGCAGGTCCATCAATACTACGTCGGGGGACACTTCATGCACCTTCTTCACTGCTTCCTGCCCGTTGGAGGCCTCACCCACTATCTGAAAATCGGGCTCACGCCTCAGCATGGCGCCGATGCCCTCCCGGACCACCGGGTGGTCGTCCACGATTAAAATCTTGATTGCTTCCACTCGCTTACCTCCTACGCCAGGGGAATCGAGACCGAAACAATGGTGCCGGCTCCCTTTTCGCTCTGGACCTCGAACTTCCCGTTCTGCCCCAGCGCCCGTTCCCGCATGCTTATCAGGCCGTAGCCCGCGCCCTTGACCGACTTGCCGTTGGGCTCGAAGGCAAAGCCCATGCCGTTGTCCTTGACGGTCAGCTCCACTGCCGAGTCCTCGAAGTTGAGCGTAACGTCGACGGCCGTGGCCTGGGCATGCTTGATAATGTTGGCCAGCGATTCCTGGCAGATGCGGAAGAGGGCCGTTCCCGTCTCGGGCGGTATATCGCGCCGCTCACCGTACATGGTGAAGCTCGTTTCAATTTCATTGTCCTGCTTGAACCTTTCCACCTCGTGCTGGATGGCCTCGTCCAGCCTGAGCTGCTCCAGCGCCTGCGGGTTGAGGTTCCAGACCGAACGTCGCGCCTCGGCCAGGCTCTTGCGCGCCAGGCTGCGAGCCTGGTTGAGGTGCTTCTGCACGTCATCGCTGGTGTCTCCCAGGGCCTGCTCCGTCGCTTCCAGCTGAAGTATGATGCCCGTGAAGCCCTGGGCCAGCGTATCGTGGATCTCCCTGGCCATGCGGTTGCGCTCCTCGGTCACCGCCATCTGCCGCGTCTCCTGGTAAAGGCGTGCATTCTCGATGGCTACGGCCAGCTGGTCGGCCAGCGTCTGCGCTGTGAATATGTCGGCTTCGTCAAAGCCGTTCTCTTCCGCACTCTCGATGTCCAGCACGCCCAGCACCCTGTCGCCCATCTTGACCGGCACCGCCAGCTCCGATCTCGTCTCTGTCGGCACATCCGGCTTCTTGTAGCTGGGGTCGGCCTTGGTGTCGCCCACCAGCACGAATTCGCCCGACTTGGCAGCCTTGCCTATGATGCCTTCCTCGTCCATCTCCAGCGGCACGCCCACCGGTATCACGTTTTTCTGCCCGCTGAAATGCAGTGTCTTGAGCATCAGCTTGCCCGAGCTGGGCTCGAACAGGAAGATGTTGACGTTGTAAAAGTGGAAGGTCTGCCTGAGAAGGTTGCCGACGTAAGCCAGCAGCTCGTCCAGGTTGACGATGGAGCTGATCTTGCGGCTCACCTCATTGATGGTGCGCAGCTGCTCGGCCCGCTGACGCTCCTTCTCCGTGCGCTCTATGACCTTTTGCTCCAGGTTGCTGTACGATTCCTTGAGCGCCGCGCCCATGGCGTCGAACTGCTCGGCCAGCACCTGCATCTCGTCGCCGGTGTTCACCTCGATGTTATAGTCCAGCTCTCCTTTACTGATGTGCTCCGTCCCCTGTATCAGCGCCATCACCGGCCGCGTAATCGTCTCCGAGAGCAGGAAGGACACGCCTGATACGACCACCACCATAGCCACGATGACCGCGATGAATATCAGCTCTGCCTCCCTGGACTGTTTATCCACCTGTTTGCTCATTTCGTCAACGGCGGTGCTTATGCGGTTCTTGGTGTCCTCGGCCGCCGATGAAAACTCGTCCAGGTAGGTGGATGCCGCCACTATCAGGTTGGAGGACTCCACCGGCACCGTGAACATATACTTGGTGCGCTCCTTATCCTCCCCGGGTGCTTTATAGCTGTAATAGCCGGAAGACTCGACGCCCAGCAGGCTGCGCTCGATGATGGAGTTATAGTAGGAAGGCTCGCCCCCCAGTTGCCGCAGGCTGGAGCCCTCTATGGTGGGATCCGATGCAAAGAGAATTTTACTGGTGTTGTCATATACAATGGTATATCCCGTCCTGCCCACACGCTCAACCGCTATGGCGTTCAACTTTTCATCATTGATCATGGTCTTCTCGGTCAGGCCGGGATGCAGTTGAAGGTAAAAATATATCTCCTTGGCCACGTCCTGGGCTTTCTGAGAAATGGTGCGCCTGCCCTGGTCCTCCAGCGCGGCAATGCTGACCGACATTACGGTCTCGCTCATGGAGGCGCTGTACTGTTTGGTCAGGGCGCCCACGCTGCCGATATACCTCAACGCCAGCGAGCTGATGATGCCCACAGATATCAGCGATAGTGCCAGGAATGAGATAAGTATCTTGTCGCGGATGCCGAAGCGTATCCGTATTTTATCAATCTGCTGGTATACTTTAGACTGCATGCGTCCCCCTGTCTGCAGCTATCTTCTCATTGATCAATTTTTCGCCGTATTCGAGCAGCTTTTTGCGCCGCTCATCCGGAACATTCAGTCTTTCCAGGTAGTTCTTCAGCGCCTCGAGCGGGGTCAGGCTTTCAGCGGACCACCCGGCGCCGCGGCCCCTGTCCGCCTGCCTTATCTCCCTGGCAATGCTTACATTATATGCTTCTTTTAAAGCTTTAAAAATCTCTCCGTCCCTCAGCAGCGAGCTTGTTTGTCCCGGGAGGGATATCTTCAGCCTGACGATGGCTCCGGCTATCTCGCCCGATCGCGCCTGGAGAGCTTCCAGCACTTTTTCTGTCGGGTCGGCCTCTTCGTCGGCCACCTTAATTTCCAGCGTCAGGAAACGCCGGGCGTCGATGGGATGGAACTCGTAGCTCACCTGCCTCTGCTTACCTTTGGGCGTGATCTCCGCCGTATAGAAGCCTTTTCCCTCATCCTCATCGCCGAAGTCCAGCCTTTCCAGGCTGCCGGCATAGACCACCGGCGGCGTCTCGCTCAGGACCTGCCGCCGGTGGACGTGCCCCAGCGCCACATAGTCGTAGGCCGGGTTGGCCACGGTGCTCAGCATGACCACCGGGTCGTTACCGATGATCATGCTTTTCTCCGTGCCCGTCTTAGCGCTGGCCACTGCCACGTGCGCCGCCAGTACGGCCGGCCTGGAGGGGTCTATCCCCTCGGCCAGCTCGGCCAGCCTGGCCGCCATGGCCTCCTGCAGCTGCTCTATCACCTGGCCGACGCTCAGGTTTTTCACGTCCTCCCTGGCCAGCAAGGCGTTGCGCCGCAGCCAGGGAAATACTGCTACCTGCACCTCGCCGGAAGGTGTTTTAATATTCAGGATGCCCGGTTTGTGTGCTATATGCACGTAATCAATATTCAGCGTATCAAATATCTCCACCGAGTTGGCCTTGCCCGGCGCGCCCGGTATGTCGTGATTGCCTATCACGATAACCGTGGGTATGGCCGCCTCTGACAGGCGTTTTATCCTGCGCGCGAACTCCCTCTGGTAGGTCTGTGAAGGCTCACGGTTCTTATAGGCGTCTCCGCAGAAAAGCACCAGGTCGGCCTTGTTATCAACGGCATAATCGACCACCGTGTCAAGCGCACGCAGCTCGTCTATGACGCGCGTGGAAAGCCCGGTGGCGGGGTCGAGCGACCCGTAGGTCTCCAGTCCTATATGAGCATCTGCCAGATGTACGATTTTCATGCGGCCAGCTTAATTCCTTATACCTGTAACGCGGCTTAATAGTCAAAAACTGAACTTTGACTTCAGCGCATCCACCAGCTCGGCTATGGGGACCCTGACCTGCTGCATGGAGTCCCGCTCGCGTATGGTCACCTGGTTGTCCTCCAGCGACTGGAAGTCTATGGTGACGCACAGCGGCGTGCCTACCTCGTCCTGCCGGCGGTAGCGCCGGCCGATGCTCTGGGCGTCGTCAAACTGCGTCATGAAATGCGGCCTGACCAGCGCATGCACTTCTTTCGACTTCGGAACGAGCTTGGCATTACGACTGAGAGGCAGCACGGCCACCTTGATGGGCGCAATCTCCGGCTTGATGCGCAGCACCACGCGTTTCTCGCCGTCAGCGACGTCCTCGTCATAGGAGTCTACCAGCACGGCCAGCAGCGTGCGGTCCACGCCGGAGGAGGGCTCGATCACGTAAGGCACGTAGCGTTCGTTCTTCTCCTCGTCGAAGTAGTCCAGCGTCTTGCCGCTGTACTTGGAGTGCTGTGTCAGGTCGAAATCGCCGCGGTTGGCGATGCCTTCGATCTCGGACCAGCCGATGGGAAACTTGTACTCCACGTCGCTGCAGCACTTGGCGTAGTGCGCCAGCTCCTCCTTCTCATGCGGCCGCAGGCGCAGGTTCTCTTTCTTTATGCCCAGGCCCACGTAGTAGCTCATCCTCTCATCCACCCAGTAGTCGAACCACTGGTCGTCCGTGCCCGGCTTGACGAAGTACTCTATCTCCATCTGTTCGAATTCACGCGTGCGGAAGATGAAGTTGCCGGTGGTTATTTCGTTGCGGAACGACTTGCCTATCTGTGCGATGCCGAAGGGCAGCTTCTTGCGCGTGGTCGATTGCACGTTATCAAAGTTGACGAACTGGGCCTGCGCCGTTTCCGGCCGGAGGTAAATGACGCTGGCTGCATCCTCCACCGGGCCCATGAAGGTCTTGAACATCAGGTTGAACATGCGCGGCTCGGTCAGAGGGCCGCCGCAGTCGGGGCAGGTGGTGGAGTTGATATCGGTGGAACGGAACCTGTGCCCGCAGTTCTTACATTCCACCAGTGGATCGGAGAAGCCGGCTACGTGGCCGCTGGCCTCCCAGACCCTGGGATGCATCATGATGCTGGCGTCGATGCCTACCATGTCGTCTCGCTCCTGCACAACCTTCCTCCACCAGAAGTCCTTGATGTTGCGCTTAAGCTCCACGCCCAGAGGGCCGTAGTCCCAGCAGCTGGCCAGGCCGCCGTATATCTCACTGCTCTGGAAGACAAAGCCCCGCCTTTTGCACAGCGAGACGATGGTCTCCATGGTCACTTTTTCGTTCTTTTCCGGCACCTTATCCTCCTGATGACTTTAAAAGACTATAAATTATACCATGCTCTCTACCTGACTTCTCGATGCCATTGCGAGGCCACGCAGTGGCCGTGGCAATCTTTTAGCATCAAGTCTGCCCCTTTTTCTTACCACGTCATTGCGAGGAGCCCGAAGGGCCACGTGGCAATCTCCGCGCGTGGCTAATAGGGGAGATTGCTTCGCCCCGATCTTATCGGGGCTCGCAATGACATATTAAAGCAACTTTGCCTATAATGGACATATGACCGAGATACCTTTAAGGGCCCTCATATTCCTGGCGCTGGCTTCCTTAATAATACCTGCCGCATGCGTGGCGCCGGCCCCGCCCTCTCCCAACCTGCCGGCACCGTCGGCGCCTCCCCTACTGCCATCTTCAGCGGAGCGCCTTAAAACGGCCATTACCGAGGGGCCTTCTGGCACCATCAACTACAATAACGTCACCTTCAGGTGGGCTTCAACCCTGTCCTCGGTCGACCCCTCAACTCTGGCCTATTCCACCTTCCTCAAGGGCTACGATCAGGACTACACACCGTTCGTGCCGGATACCGCCAGGTCGTTCACCAACCTGCCTGATAAAAGCTACGTATTTTATGTAAAGGCACAGGATCGCAGCGGCAATGTGGAGGACCCGCCTGCCAGCCAGGCCTTCATCATCGCCAATTCACCGCCGGGCGTGATAGCTCCCGCGCCTCAGCAGGGGCCCACCGGAGACCTGCTGCTCATTGGCGCCAGTGTAAGCCGCATAGCGGTAGGTACCGACGGAAAGACCGTCTACGCTCTGGACGCCGTCGCCTCCAAACTTTATAAGTCGGACTCCGCCGGTATGCTCTGGTCTGATATCTCGGCCAGGGTGACAGGCGGCCTGCCCTGGACGGACCTGGCCATTGCGCCGGACGACCCCGGCTTTGTGGCCGTGGTCACCGACTCCGGCCGCGAGGTTTATATTTCCACCGATGGCGGAAACTCCTTCAATGACAGCGGGCTGCCCGCTGTCATCGGGGCACAGGCAGTTACCTGCATAACCATTTCACCCGGATACGGCAAGCGTGAGATCGCTGTCGGCACCTATACCGGCGCCGCCGGCGGCAGGGTGCTTATAGACGTGCTGTCCGCCTTTTCCGGCGGATGGTTTGACGCCAGTACGGGCAAGCCCGGCTGGCCTGCGGACGTGTTCGCCATATCTTACTCGCCGTCATTCGGCGGGGACAGCACTTTGCTGGCCGTGGCCTCCAGCGTGGCCCATACATATCTTTACGCCGGCCTGCGAGACCTGGGCGCAATGACTATAACCTGGAACACTTTCACCGGTTACCCGGTCGAGGTGGGAGTACCGGGGGTGGGCACGCCGGGAACACCTGTCAGTGCCAATATATCTCTGCCCTCCGACTACAACAGCGGCAATCCATACAACCGGCGCGTGTTCGTCTCCTGGAACAAGAGCCATCCCGGCCGTGACGTGTATCATATATCCGATTACCAGGTCTACCGCATGAGCGTCCCAGCGGCCGTTGCATCAATAGCCTTTTACGGCAGCACCGCCAGCGGCAAGATGCTGGCCGGCGCAGCCAGTTGCATCAGCGGCGGAGGATGCTTCCTGATACAGACCTACTTCACTGCCAACCCCACATCCAGCTACCCAACCTGGCAACCCAGCGCCAAGCCTGCCACCGGCGCATCCAACGCCCAGGTGGCCTGGTCGGCCGACGGCACTATCGGCTACGTCGGCACCAGCGGCTCAGGCCGCGCCTTCTCCCACAGCAGGGACAACGGCTATACCTGGAACCAGTAGGATCGATTTACTGCAGCCTAAGGAAACATCTATAATATGAAAAACAATAGAAATTTTCAGAAACATGACAATCCAAATCTCACCACGCTTCAGTAGGAATGCCGATATAGTTCTCTACGAAGGCGATTGCCTGGAATTATTGAAGACGTTGCCCAACAATTTTGTTAGTCTTATAGTTACATCGCCCCCCTATAATTTGGGAAAGGAATATGAAAAAAAATCCGATTTAACCAACTATATTAAAAAGCAGGTCTCAGTTATTGAACAATGTGCTCGTGTTCTTAAAGAAAATGGCAGCATCTGCTGGCAAGTAGGAAATTTTGTTGATAATTGCGAAGTAATACCTTTAGATATAATTTTGTACCCGATATTTCACAAATTAAAGCTACAACTTCGTAATAGAATAATTTGGCATTTCGGTCATGGCTTACATGCCTCAAAAAGGTTTTCTGGTAGATATGAAACCATTCTTTGGTTTACTAAAAATAGTAATTATCTCTTTAAATTAGATCCAGTCCGAGTACCTCAAAAGTATCCCAATAAAAAACATTTTAAAGGACCAAAGAGAGGCACGCTTTCTGGGAATCCATTGGGCAAAAATCCTGGTGACGTCTGGATAATACCTAACGTAAAAGCTAACCATGTTGAGAAAACAAGCCATCCGTGCCAATTCCCCGTTGAATTGATAGAACGCCTGGTCCTTTCAATGACTAACGAGGGGGATTGGGTCTTGGATCCCTATATCGGAACAGGATCAACTGCTATTGCCGCGTTAATTCACAATCGCAAATCAGTTGGCGCTGAAATCATGCCTGATTACGTAAAAATAGCAAAACACCGGCTTAAACAAGCTGATCAAGGTACACTTCGTATTAGGCCACTGGAGAGAATGGTATATGATCCCATCGGAAGCGCTGAGAACATTCCTCCAAAAGTAGTGGGGCTAAATGGGAAATTGCAGCCCCGGTTATTTGAAGAACGAGGCAAGTATAAAAAAAGGGGCGGTTGAATGAAAATAGTCTATGAATATTCGCATCTCGGGGGTTCAGAAATATTGGAACTGAGATATCCCTCCATCAAATCCGAGATATATTCAATCATAAGTGATGTTCACGCAAAAAAGTTGAAAATAAGCAAAGAAAAAACTATGCCTGGTCGAGAACTTTATTCTCCCAAGGATATGAATAAACAGTTTCGCAATGCATTCACAAAAAAGAAGTACACGGAATTAAAAGATATTTACACTATTACCATTCCGAATAATGATGTCAGAATTAAGGGCGCCTTCAAACAAATTGATTTTGTTAAGGGGAAGGTATTAGTAGAAGTACAATTCGGTAAGTACGCCTTTATGTTTTATGATATGGCAAAATTTCAATACTTCTTTAATGAGAAAAAGGCTGATGTAGGGATTGAGATAGTCCCTTGTCACTCCCTTCACAAACAGATGTCAACCGGGGTATCCTATGGCGAACAGTTGGTTTATGACATAGAGAGGTTGAAGCGTCACTTCCCAGCTGTCCCCATAAAGATAATTCTCCTTGATATAGATTAATAATCCCCAAGGATCTTTATTCCAGCGGGAGCCTGAGGACCATTTTGGCCAGGTCCCAGGCATGTTCGTAGAGGTGCAGGCCTTTGCTGAAGGCATGGATCTCGCCGTCCGCCACACCGATTTCGTTCGCCATGTATTCCTTCAGCGTCTGCAGGCCGCCCAGGTTGGTGGGGAAGCCACCCCAAAGGTCCCAGCTGCGGAAGTACAGGATGAAGTGCAACGCCCCGTCCTGGATGCGGGTGTCCACCAGCCGCAGGCAGGGCGGGTCCTTCTGGTCAATGCTTTCTTTGCTGCCCACGCACATGCACATCTGGTTGGTATCATGGCCCAGCTTGTAGCGTTCTATGACCTTTTCTATCTGTGGAGCCAGGAACTCACCGTAGGTGTACTCCTCGTTCTCAGCCTTGTCGGGCGTCATCAGGTAGGCCATGTATTCCTCTATATTTTCGTCCGTGGTGGGGAGAGGGACGCCGTTGGGGACGTCGGGGCTTAAGGGACGGATGCCGGGCTTGCTGATGTTGATGGCGACGAGCTCAATCTCCTTGCGGCGCATGCCCTCGAAGCTGCCCTGCTCTATCACATACTCCCTCCCCTCGAAGAGGGCTGTCTTGAGGCACTGGAACCAGGCGTCGCTGAGGCTTAAAGCGTCTATAACGGTGAGTTTCATTTTTCTGTTGCATAATATACTACAATGACATGGATTGGTCACCCTCTCCCTGCCCTCTCCCGAAGATGAACGTCATTGCGAGCGCAGCGAAGCAATCTCCCTGGCGACGGCTCATGGATGATTTAATGCCAGTAGATTGCCACGGGCCTGCGGCCCTCGCAATGACATGAGTGGAGTAAGAGGGGCTGGCGCCCCTCTTAAACGCCCTCAAGACGGACAGGCCGAGCTCGTTAATAATGGGCATGGCTCCCGCAAAGTACGGGAAGATTGCGAGCAACGACATATAAGAAGAGAGGGGCTGGCGCCCCTTCTGAACATCCATCCTTCATGCCAGATTGACAGCCCTAGCTGAAAAACGTGATAATCTATATCTGAATGATCAAGGCCGTCTTCTTCGACTACTTCAATACGCTGGCCTATTTCACGCCGCCGCGTGAGACCACCTACGCCGATATCGCCAACAAGCTGGGTGTAAAGGTGACGCCGGAGGCCGTAGACGCTGCACTGCCCGAGGCGGACATGTACTGGCGGCAGGAAAACTTCAAATCGCCCATCAGGGAACGCGCCGACAAGGACAAGTACCCCACTTATACCGAGTACGGCCTGCGCATACTCAAGAACGCCCACCCGGCCGCCACGCCGGAGCAGGCCCTCCAGATGCTGGCGGAGGCCTTCAAAAAAGGCTTCAAATTCGTGGCCTATGAAGATTCGCTGCCCGCCCTGCAGGCCGTCAAGGCCAAGCACCTCAAGGCCGGCCTGGTCTCCAATATCGGCCAGGAGATAGACTCGTACTGCGAGGAGCTGGGCTTCGCCCCCTACCTCGATTTCAAGGTCACCTCGTTCGAAGTCGGCTATGACAAGCCCCACCCGGAGATCTTCGAGCTGGCGCTGCAAAGGGCCGGCGTGCCGGCCGACCAGGCCATCTATATCGGCGACCAATACGATGTGGACGTGCTGGGGGCACGCGGCGTGGGCATCACGCCAATACTGATCGACCGCAAGGGCAAGGCCGGTTACCTGGACTGCATTATCATTAACAACCTCCTGCAAATCGTCAAGTACATCTAACCCATCTGGCTCATCAATATGAGCCGCCCTTCCATCCTGAATTCAGCTTTATTCTGCCGCACCAGAGCCTCTGCATACGTGCCATTCCGCTAAATTAAAGCTCAACTAATGGGTCACAGACCTGACCACTTCAGGTTCTTCCTGTACACTCGTTACGCAGCTACAATTTAGAAAAAACACGGGGGAGAAAACAATGAAATTCGCAATGGACTTACTCAGGAACCAAAAGGGTATGACCGGCCTGGAGACCGCCATCATACTCATCGCCTTCGTTACGGTAGCGGCGGTATTTGGCTATGCTGTCCTGAGCGCCGGGCTGTTCTCGGCCGAACAGGGCAAAGAGACCATCTACGCCGGACTGAACGAAGCCACCAGCAATTTGGAGCTCACCGGCTCAGTGGTGGGCAAGGCGGCCGCCGACAACACCAGCGTCCTTAAAGACGTTATATTTACTCTGAAGGCCGCACCCGCCGGCAACCCGGTGGATATGACCGCCTGTGACGGCACAGGGTCTGCCACCAACAAGTGCAGCATCACCCTTACGACTTCTTCCGACTACATCAGCAACGTCAAGTGGAGCAGGACCTTCATCGGCACCAACAGCACGGGCAACATGCTTGCAGCGGGCGACCAGTGTGTCATCACCGTCAACCTGTGCGACCTGGGCGACTCTGCGCTGACAGAGAATCTCACCGCCAACTCCAAGTTCAGCCTGCAGGTTAAACCGAACGTAGGAGCAACTATCACCATAGAACGCACGCTGCCCGGATCTCTTGAAACAGTAATGGACCTGCACTAAGCTGCAGAGGATAGTTTAGAGGCCCCTCAGGAACTCGGGCCGCAGCAGCGCAGGGTCGCGCCTGGCCAGTATGGCGTCCAGTTGCCTGAGCACCTTATCCCGGTCCGCGGGCATCCTCCCCCGGATGGCATAGTAATTCGAGGCATGCATGGAGCTGAAGAAGCAGTTGGAGAAAGCCGATTTCTCCACTGTAGTCTTCAGCTCCTTGATTGAATCGAAGGGCGTAATTAAATCGAACCTGCCTTCTTCCCATTCACGGAACAGCTCCGTGCCGGGGATGGGCGTCAGTGTCAGTGCCCCGGCATAGTCCGGGTCCATCTCGGTCAGTATCCTGGCCGTCTCCCCGGCGTGTCTCGCACCGTTCTCCACGCCGCCCAGCCCCAGTATCACCGTGACTGAAAGCAATATTCCTGACTCCTTGACCTTGTGCGCCGCCTGCACTATCTCGTCGTGCGTGGTGTTCTTCTTTATTCGCTTCAAAATCTCATCGTCGCCGCTCTCAACGCCCATGTAAAGTATGCCCAGCTTGCGCTCTTTCAACGCCCTTAGCTCATCCACGCTGCGCCTGAGGATATCCTGCGGCGTGGCGTAGCTGGCTGTACGCTCCAACCCGGGGAATTTTTCGTTGAGGTAATCCAGCGCGGCGGTTAGCCTGTCGTAAGGATAGACCAGCGCATCGCCGTCCTGCAGGAAGACCTTCTTGCCATCCCAGCGCCTGAGTATCATGTAGACTATGTCCGGCTGTCCGGGCACGCGCACGCCATGGTTCATGTAGAGCGACATGGCGTTTATCTCCTCCCTGACCTCCGCCAGGTCCCTGATGCCCAGGTGTGAGAAGGAGTAGTTGCAGAACGTGCAGCTGTTGTTGGAGCAACCCGAGGTCAGCGGCAGGTAGTAGCTGGCATGCTCGCTGGGCGGGCGTATGATCTCGGGCCTTTCAAAAGCCATCCTCTATCTCCGTGTTAGTGCAATATGGCAACGTAGCTGTTGATGGGTACTTTGAGCGACCGCGCCACAGGTGGGCATTTGGCCTTCAGGCAGAAAAATATCCTGCCCTCGGCCGGCAGCTCTTCCAGAGTTTCATAATATCCCATGCCCTTGGCGAAGACAAAATCGGCCCGTTCGAAGGCTTTGATAAAGGCCGGGGAGGCCTGCGAGAAGTCGATGCCCGCCGTGGCCGTGCCTGTGGTCATGACCTCACCCACCTCTTTGCGCATTCCCGCTCTTTCGATCTCTTCAATGGTTATGTCGTTCTGCACCGGAGCTTCCTTGACCACGTACACCGTGCGTGCGTACCTGCGCATCAGCTTAAGCAGCGGCAGGTCGAAGAAGACCTCGCCGGCATTGTCCGCCAGGTAGAGTATTTTGCGGGACCTTTTCACCCTGGCCGCCAGCCGGCGTGAATCCTCGATGAGGAAGGCCGGCCTGTTCCTGGTAATCTCCCGTTTGACCTCCTCAATAGGGCGGAAGAAATCTATGGCGTTGCCCAGCGCCGCCAGCTTGAGGCAGTGGCTGAAGTTCTCTTTATAGCTTTTCTTAACCAGGTCGAAGAGCATCCTGGCCTCTTCCAACTCGATGTCCTTCATACTGCGGTAGGGATCAGGATTTCCCGTGGCCTCCTTGACAGCAGAATGTAAAGCGGCCGCCGTCACGATGGAGACGGAGCCCGGCCTGAGCTTTTCCGCCACTACCTGTTCGGCCTTCAGCCTGGCTGCTTCCCTGATATGCGGGACATCGCTGGCCAGGCCCGAGGCCTGCGCGGCCATGTCCATAAGGCACTGCTTACATTCAGTAGAAATTCTCATGGGGAAGCTTCTTCCGGAAATCGTCCTGGCCCGGCTTTATGAGCGCGTCCTGATAATGAAGACCAGCACAACGGCCACCAGTCCCACGCCCAGGCCGATCACGAACCAGACCCACACCGGGGTGGGAGGCTCGGAAGGCGGCGCCGGTGGAGCGGCGGGCGCCGACTCCGTCCTGAAGCTGAAGGTGGCGCTCCAGTCGCTGGGAATGGCCCTGCCGTTGATCTCGACGGCGCGCACGCGCCAGAAGTAGTTGGTATCGTACTCCAGTGCGCCGTCGGCCTGGTATCCGGTGGTCCCGGTGGTGGCGCTCTTCACGACCTGCTTGAAATCAGGGTCCTTGGCCAGGGCGAACTCGTAGCGCGTGGCCTCCTTCCAGGGAGACCAGGAGAACGCCGCCGGCCTGACCTTGCAGGCCACGCAGCCGTTGTTCGGCGACAGCAACTGCACGCCGTAGTAGGGCGAGCTGACGATGAATCCGGGCTTGATAGCGAAGCTACGCACCTCGGACCACGGGCTGGCAGCTATCTGCCGCGTGGCCGATTGATACGACCTGATGCGCCAGTAATAGAACGATCCGTTCTCGGGCAGCGTGCCCGGCGCCAGCCAGGCCGCCGGGCTGGTCATATTGGTCTCGTCCATCCTGAGTAAGATTGAGCCGGTCACGGCCTGGATATTGCTGACGTTGGATATCTGCGGATTTATCCTGAGCGTGAATTCCCTGTCCTTGGCTACCTGAAGCTCGTAGGAGGTGCTCAGGCAGAGCTGCTCCCAGGACAGGTCGACCTGCTGGTTGCGCCCGGTGACCGGGTCAGCGCCTATCAGCGCCTGGTCGGCAGGATAGCGCAGGGCGGGGCCTTTCTTGGCCAGGCAGTCGGTATAGGCCCACAGCATGCCCTGCATGGCCAGGGGGTTATAGCCCGGCGTCTGCATATACCTGCCCTTGAGCAAGGAGCCAAATGAGGCGATGAAGCCGGCCGGATCGTCTGCAATGGAGACGCCGCTAAGAGAGAAGCCGGACTGGTTGTCTATGGCGAAGAGGGTGGTATTGGTATTGGGCGAGCAGCAGCCGCAGGCCTTGAGCGCGCTGGGCTCCAGCGTGAAGTGCACCCCGGTTATCGTCGGCGGCAGGAAGATATCCAAACAGTCCCAGTAAAAGCCGGGCTTGGGTATTCCGTTGCGCGGCTCCAGCGTCCTGCAGACTCCGCTGTTGGAGGGTACGCCGCCCGGCGCAGGAGCGATGGAGCCGGTCACGTTGTCATGTGCCGCATAAAGCGCAGGCTGGGAGTTTCCGGTAAAGGCCTGCACTATGCCGTAGTAAGCCGCCCTGTGCGGGGGGTCCCCGTGGGCCTGGCTGTAGTTATCGCTCCACCAGTCAGCTCCCCATGCGCCGCTGGAGATATCCATCATGTCGCCGCCGTCCCAGCGTGTGAAGGCGGGCGCGGTGTTGCGATAGACCGTGCCGCTGGTTATATTATCGTCCACGGCTGCGTAGATAAAGCTGTTCTTATCGAAATCAACATCGAAGATGGCGTGCACGTTGCCGCCGACAGGCATGCGGTCCCTATATTTAATCCAGTTGGTGGCGCCGTCGGCGGAATAGGCCACTGCCGCGTCCTGCAGGTCTGACTGTGCCGCCCC
>CAZSED010000030.1:0-16551 GCA_964605885.1 uncultured Dehalococcoidales bacterium | reverse complement strand
CTGGGCATCATCGGAATCGGCAGGATTGGATTGCCGCTGGCGCTTGTTTTTGCCAGGGCCGGAATAAAAGTCACAGGGTTCGATCTCGACAAGGAATATATATCCGAGATTAAAAGCGGGAAGGCACCCTTCCAGGAAGAGGGTTTGGAGGCGCTGCTGTCCAACCCAAAATTCGAAGCAGTCGCCATCGAGGGCTCCGAGGCCAGAATGGCCTCCTGCGATGTATTTATTATCTGTGTTGGCACCCCGCTGACGGCCAATCATCACGTTGACTACAACCAGCTTTTCTCAGCGCTTTCCCTGATAACAAGGTCTTCCCTGCTGGGTAAATTCGTCATAATCAGGTCCACCGTGCCTCCCGGCACAATGCTGGAAAGGGTAATACCGTTTGTGGAAAGCAGGACTGGACTTAAGGCCGGAACGGATTTTGGGGCGGCCTCCTGTCCTGAAAGAGTGCTGGAGGGGCATGCCATAGAAGAAATAGTCTCACTTCCCGAGATAATAGGAGGCATCGATCCTGTCAGCACAGAAATAGCCGCCAGCATTTTCAGCAAGCTCAATCACAATAAAAAAATACTCAGGACCACACCGGGCTCGGCCGAGATGGCCAAGCTCTTCGCCAATATGTACAAGTATGTGAATTTCGCCCTGGCCAACGAGTTCGCCCTGATGGCGGAGGAGTTCGGTCAGAACGGGGCCGAGATCATCAGCGTAGTCAACGACGGCTACCCGCGCGGTGGCATTCCCAGGCCGGGCCTGGTAGGCGGGCCCTGCCTTACAAAGGACGGCTACTTCCTGGTATCAAATACGTGTTTTCCGGACCTTATATTGCTGGCGGCCCGGATAAACGAATTCATGCCCCAGCATGTAGTCAACCGGCTGCGTATGGAGATGGCTGCCAGGGGCAGGCATCTGAACAATGCCAGGGTCGGTCTGCTGGGGACCAGCTTTAAAGCCGGAAGCGATGATGAGAGGTACTCTCCCTCGATAAAAATCGCTGAGCTCCTGGAAAGTGAGCACGTTGCGGTTGTCAGGCACGATCCGCACGTAAAAGGCACTGAAAGCCTTGAAAAGGCCGTGCGGGACGCTGACGTAATCATACTGGCCACCAATCACAAGGAATTCGAAGGCATACTGCCCAAGATTCAACAAATCAGAGGCAAGAAGGGCCGTTGCCTTATCTTCGATTGCTGGGGGCTGTTTGACGGTCAAGAAGCCCGCAGTCACGGTTTTGATTATCTCAAACTGGGTAGCAAACCTCTCCAGGCCTGATCCGGCCACCTTCTGCAGGACCTCAGGACCTAGGGCTGATACTCAAATATCTTTATCTGTGCTGTGCTGATATTCTCGGTAACTACCCGCTGCTGCGACTCGTGGACCAGTTTATAGTTATGGACGGCTTCCAACGGCACCGGGCTGTTAAAGGGAGAATCACCCACAATCCTGTATGTGCCTGCCGGCTTGCTTCCGACAAAACTGACGGCCTCCTCATAAGCAGGAAAGGTCTTAATTTCGCTGATGGCCTTGTATTTTGCGCCGTCGCGCCCGGTCACCTGGGTAATTCCGATAACATTGACCTCTTTAGGAATAACCTGCTTGCCGTCAAAATTGTACAGGCGCACAACCATGGTCTGAAAGTATTCCGGATAAAAAAGCAGCACCGGGATATACTGGCCATTGCTGTTCTCCAGGTATAAATCGAAATAGTCCTGATAGGTCTTGTCATACCAGGTGGCCAGGGCAAAAAATTTACCGTTGAAGGAAGCTATCTCGCTGTCTATTATGACGTAGCGAATGTTGATGTCCTTTATGACCTGTGCAGCCGCTGATTCGTCCGGCGCCATGAAGTATTTGGCTTCACCTCTTTCGCCCGAAGTGCCGGGGTTGGAGAAAGGAATTCTCCTGCCCATTCGCGTGATCCAATAGCCATAGTCCCACCAGGCCAGGACACCGTAAGCATCTTGCGGGTATACATAGCCTCCTGGCTGCCCCGGCGCCTTGTAAAGGGCATAGTAGTCGCTGGCATTGCCCAGCGGCTCGGGCGTGTTAAGCCGCAGCCAGTCCATCGTAGCACACCAGACATCAGGCGGGGCGAAGAGTGGCTGTGAAGCCAGATCTATTGATGGTCTGTCCCCATTGGGTAGCGGACCCAGGTTGGGACAGATCATTACAACCAGCACCACGATCAGAACCAGCGCCATTATCCACTTCCGTCCAGCCTGTCTGCCAGCGGTACCGGCCTGTTTTTTCCTGCCGGCCTTGGTCCTGGCGGCAACCTGCTGTTGAACAGCTGCCACCAGCGGCCTGCCGAAGCCGACCATGGATAGGACCCACCAGACAAAATAACCTGTGAGCAGCGCCATATTAACGGCCAGATAATATGCAAACCTGCGCATAGCCAGCGCTGACAGCACGATCAACAAGGTCCAGGTCAGAAGCAACACCTTCTCCGTCGTGGCTCCTTTAAAAACCCGATATACGAGAAGGGCCAGGCCTGCCAGTCCCAGTAAGAATCCGGAGGTATAATTGCCAAGTGCAATGAAAAGTGTGAAATCGCCTCTCTGTAACAGCAGCGGCTGCATTTCCATGATGGTCGTATTCTGCTTCCAAGAGAAAATCCTGGACAGATAGTCAAGCCCTGTCGCCAGCAGGTCCGGAGTGACCAAGTACATGACCAATGTGGCTAATCCGCCAGAAACAGCTATAGCAAGGACATAGTAAAGCGTCCTCACCTTTTTTTGCGCCATCGGTACGGACAGAAGAACAAGCGCTGCAATCAACAGCATTCCGCCCAGCAGGGCTACCAGAGAGAAAGAACTCCGGCTAGCCGGCCAGTAAATGATCAGGGCCACCAAAAAGATTACGATGCCGATGGCTCCCGTGGCAAAAGTACTTACACCACGCTTATAGTCAAGAATAATCTGGATACAGATGAACAGGAACAGTATAAGAATAAATAGAGCGGCGCCTGCCCAGGTCAGCATATACAAGGCCAGCGCTACGCCGGCAAACAGGCTGGCAAGCAGCGGCTTTATAATCGGTCTCCAGCCTTTATCCCGTATATGTATAAGGTCAATCCCGTTCCCCAGCTTAAAGGCCAGCATGGCCAGCAGTATAAACAGCGTCGACCACAGCACCTCGGCTATGTGATGGTCGGTATATCCCAGAAGCGACCGGTTCAGAAACTCTCCCGGCATAATGGCCAGCATGCTGGCCGCCAGAAGTCCGGCCCACCTGTTCTCCAGCGCCTTGCCTATAAAAAATGTGATAACCACCGTGATGGCCGCCAGGAAAGGAGGAATGAAAACACCGACCACATCAGCCAGATGCTGGTCGGGCCTTCCCAGCCCGGCCAGCCAGATGATGAAACCCATGAAGTACGCAAAGAAGTTCGGCTCCCTGTCGGTGGGCACTCCACCGGGGAAAATATAGTACGGGTCGAATTTCGTCAGCGCAGGGAAATGTTGCACCAGGTTGTCCACCAACCGCATATAATAATTCCCATCAATGCCTGTAATCTTTACCCAGTTTCCCACAAAGACCTGATTGTATGGCAGAAATATCCTTAGCCAGAGCGAAAAAACCACAATTATGATAAGTATCAAGAGGACGATCGCCCAGGCCGGTATCTTTTTCAACATCGTATCTTCCTACCTTGCGCTAGATTATATCCTCGCATCTCGTTTAATAGCAAGGCATTTATCAGTACCGGCCATATTGACAATGGCCGGTTAACTGGATATGCTGTAACGCAACCGAATAGTTCAAGCAAGGCGCCCGGATTTCCGGGCATAAACGGAAAGCAAACCGGTGCAATTCCGGTACAGTCCCGCCTGCTGTGACAGTCAGAACGCCGCCTTGCCGCCAAAGCTACCTCCGCGGAGTTAGGGGGTGGGATTAATTATTTAATAATGATCCCCCTGCTCTCAGGAGCAGGGGATTTTTATTTTACCCGGTATGGAAAACGTATTAGAGACACATCTCAAAATCCAGCGGGAGCACATCCGCAGCGGCTCTTTTTCCATCGCAGGCGGGGCAATCCTGCTCGCCCTGGTAGCGCTGGGAGCCTGCGCTATCGGCAGCATCCCGATATCTTTAACCGATATCCTGAGCATGCTCCTGCAGAAGATCCACGTCCTGCAGAGCGCGGCAGCATACCCGGCAGGCCTGTATACCATAGTATTCGATATACGACTGCCTAGAATTATCATGGCCGGCCTGGCGGGCGCGGCCCTGGCCGTGGCGGGGGCAGCCTATCAGGGCATGTTCCGCAACCCTCTGGCCGATCCTTATCTTACGGGCATCTCCCAGGGCGCGGCGTTGGGCGCTGTGGTCGGTTTCATTCTGCCCAGGGGTATCCCAATGGCCTCCATTCCACTCCTTTCCTTCTGCGGGGCTGCGCTCTGCGTCCTGTCAGTTTTTTATATAGCCAGGACGGGTAAAACACTTCCCATGACCACGCTGATACTGGCCGGAATCGCCATCGGCGCTTTCCTGGCATCGATTACTTCCTATCTGATTATAATGTCGGGAGACAGCGCACACACGATCATTTCCTGGCTGCTGGGGAACCTGGCAATGTCAGACTGGCAGAGCGTTATCAACGCGCTACCGTATATATTGGTCGGCATCACTGTAATAATTTTAATGGCACGTCCCCTGAACGTATTGCAGCTGGACGAAGAGCAGGCGCAGCAGCTGGGCATAAATGTAGAAAAAGTGAAGCTACTCGTCCTAGCCGGGGCTACCATTGCCACGGCGGCGGCAGTCTGCTTTTGCGGCGCCATTGGATTCATAGGCATCATTGTCCCCCACGCCGTGCGGATCGTCTTCGGTCCGAACTACCGACTGTTGCTGCCCCTCTCTATGCTGACCGGGGCCATCTTTCTCATCCTGGCCGATACGGCGGCACGCACGCTGATCGCGCCCACTGAGATACCGGTAGGCATTATTACGGCCCTGGTGGGTGCGCCCTTCTTTCTCTACCTGCTGCGGCAAAGGAAACGAGCGATATTCTGATAACAGTGATAACAGTAGAGAGTGCTAGCTTTAGATACGGCAATAACCGTGTCCTGCACAATATTGACTTCCGGTCCATCCCCGGCGAGTTCCATGCGCTCACTGGCCCCAACGGCTCGGGCAAGACCACCCTGCTCAAAGGCATAGCAGGGCTTATCCACCCTTATACAGGCTCAATCCGATTAAATGGCAGGGAAATCAGCACTCTGTCCCGGGAAAATGTTGCCAGGGAAATTGCGCTGGTGCCTCAGAACGCCGTGCTCCCGGAGCTCTTCACAGCAATGGATATAGTCCTGATGGGCCGCACGCCGCACCTGGGCCTACTGCGTTACGAGAGCATTAAAGACATCAGCATAGCCGTGGCCGCCATGCAGACGACACAGACCGAGCATCTCTCAACCAAACGCATCAACGAGCTTTCAGGCGGCGAGCGCCAGAGGGTAATCATCGCACGCGCTCTGGCGCAGGAAGCACGCCTGCTGCTGCTGGACGAACCTACGGCAAACCTGGATATCAACTATCAGGCCGAGATACTCAATTTTTTGAGGGGACTGTGCTGCCGGCAGGACCTGACCGTAGTCGCAGCCCTGCACGACCTCAACCTCGCCTCGCAGTACTGTGACCGTATTACAATGCTTAAAGAGGGCAGTATCTGGCGGCAGGGCAGTCCTGCGGAGGTGCTGGATGCTGACTCCGTAAAACAGGTGTTCGGCATCGGGACCTGCGTCTTCAACCACCCCGTCAATGGATTGCCCGTTGCCCTTATATCCCGTCAAATGCACGGTAACGGAGAAAAAAGCTCGTCATGACCGGCCTTTTCATCCTTATCATAGCGGTAGCGCTGGACGTCCTGCTGGGCGAGCTGCCGGACCGGCTGCACCCGGTTGCCTGGCTTGGAAAATTTATCGATGTCCAGCTGAAGCTCACGCCGGCAGGCGGGCGACTCAGTCAGTTCGCCTGCGGCGCATGGACGGTCGTTTTTACGACCTGCCTTATAATCCTGCCTCTATATTTCCTGCTGGCCCTCATCCAGAGCTGGAACATCGTGGTATACATACTGCTTGCCGCCTGGCTGCTCAAGCAAACATTTTCTTTGCGCGGCCTGTGGCAGGCGGTGGAGAAGGTCAAACAATGCATTAAGGACGACAATATCACTACAGCGCGGTCGCAGATCAAAGCGCTGGTCAGCCGACGGAGCGACGACCTGAGCAGGTCACAGCTAATATCAGCGGCAATTGAGTCCTGCTCGGAGAACCTTTGCGACAGCGTGATCGCCCCGCTGCTGTTTTATGCCATTTTCGGCCTGCCCGGAGCCATGGCCTACCGCATCGTCAACACTTTCGACGCCATGATCGGATACCACGGACGTTGGGAATATACCGGCAAGTTTGCCGCCAGGCTGGACGACGTCCTGAATTACTTGCCCGCCCGCCTGAGTGCACTGCTCATTGTCTTCTCATCTCACTTATGTAAAGCCAGCGCCGGGCTGGCCTGGGCCGGCATGCTGCGGGAAAATGGTAAAACGGAGAGCCCCAACGCCGGCTGGCCCATGGGAGCCATGGCAGGGTCGCTGGGCATTACCCTGGAGAAGGCAGACGCATACCGATTGGACGGGGGAGCCGGGGAGCTGACGGTCGAGTCCATCGGCAGGTCTCAGGCTATAATGCTGGTGGCGGCCTCCGGCTGGATTATCCTTAATATCATATTGCAGGTAGTCTATGGATTTGCAGGCTAAACCGCACATATCGCATTTACCGGCACCTGTCCACGGCGGAATCCACTCTGCCGTCGTCAAAGGACGCCCGGTCGACGCCGGTGCGCTGATAGATTTCAGCACGTGCCTGAACCCCTACGGCCCATCGCCGGCTGTAAAAAGGGCACTGCAATCTGCCGGGATTGACAGTTATCCTGACCCGGAATCTGGTGCATTGCTTGGCAGACTGGCCGCCAGGCTCAATACAGGCCCCTCCTCGCTGATTGCAGGCAGCGGCTCCACCGAGTTGATCAGGCTGGCTGCCCTTGCCTACCTGGACACCGATGATTGCGCGGTAACGCTGTTCCCTACCTACGGGGAATACGAGCTGGCCTGCCGCATCATGAACGCCCGCGTATGCCAGTTCCCCCTCTATGAGCAGGCAGGTTTCCGGCTGGATGTGGACGAGTTCATCGCTTACTCGAACGCCCTCGAACCACAGGCCGTCTTCCTGTGCAATCCAAATAATCCCACCGGACAGTACCTCAGTTTTTACGACGTTGTGCGTATTGTTGATGCCTTCCCATCAACACTGGTCATCCTGGACGAAGCATATATCTCCTTCACTGAGGAGGCATGGGACTCAACCGCCCTGGTCGAATTCGGCAACGTATTAATCGTACGCTCTATGACCAAGGACTACGGGCTGGCAGGCCTGCGCCTGGGCTATGCCGTGGCAACGCCGGATATCATTCAAAACATGAAGAAAGTCAGGCCGCCCTGGAATGTCAGCAGCCCGGCGCAACAGGCCGGCACGGCGGCGCTTAAGGATGAGAGCTACATATCAAGATGCAGCACTAATATAGATAGTGCTAAAAGATACCTGGTTGAAGCATTGACCGGCCTGGGTTACAGCATAGTTCCCAGCCAGACAAATTTCTTCATGGTCAGGGTGGGTGACGCGGCGCAATACCAGGCCGCTTTACTGACAAAAGGCTTCCTGGTACGTGACTGCACTTCCTTCGGTTGCCCGGAGTATATACGTATAGCGCCGCGCCGGATGCAGGACTGCCGCCGCCTGGTCAAGGCCATGTGCGACTTGAGGAGTTGACAGTGTGACGGCCAAGACTTTGATGGTCCAGGGAACGTCCTCTTCAGCCGGCAAGAGCATACTGGTCACCGCCCTATGCCGTATCATGAAGATGGACGGTTATAAGGTGGCGCCCTTCAAGGCGCAGAACATGGCCTTGAACTCCTTCGTCACGCTGGAAGGCGGCGAGATCGGCCGCTCCCAGGCCGTCCAGGCCATCGCCGCAGGAATCGAACCGTCGGTCTGTATGAACCCTGTACTTTTGAAGCCACAGGCCGATTCCGTCTCCCATCTCGTGGTCATGGGCAAGAGCATAGACGTCACCGACGCAGCCGCTTATTACCGGCAGAACCACAAGCTGCTGCCGGTTATACGTGAAGCACTGGAGAGGTTACGAGGGGAATATGATATTGTCATCATCGAGGGCGCGGGAAGCCCGGCCGAAATCAACCTCATGGACAGGGAGATTGCCAACATGCGCATAGCCGGCCTGGCCAGGTCACCCGTCCTGTTGATCGCTGATATCGATCGCGGCGGCGTCTTTGCCAGTATAACCGGCACCATGCAGCTTCTCCCTTGGAGGCAGCGCAGGTTGATAAAAGGCTTTGTCATCAATAAGTTTCGCGGTGATGTCTCGTTGTTAAAGCCCGGCCTGGAATTTTTAGAGCGCCGCTATTCAAGGCCTGTGCTGGGCGTCATCCCCTATATCCGAAACATACGCATAGCCCAGGAAGATTCCGTCTACCTGGATGAACGGGGCAATCCCGACCGTCCTTCACGGCCCGACATATGCATCATCAGGCTGCCGCACATCGCCTGCTACGACGATTTCGACCCGCTGGAATATTCGTGCAGCGTCAGGTACGTATCCAGCCTGCACGAGCTGGGCAGGCCGGACTTGATCATATTGCCCGGGACCAAGGGGACCATCTCCGACATGAATTTCCTGCACCGCAGCGGGCTGGCCGCCGAGATAATAAAACGTGCCCTGGAAGGCCTGCCAGTGATCGGTATATGCGGCGGTTACCAGATGCTGGGGCTGAGTATACGTGACCCGCTTCATGCCGAGTCCAGCGAGGAGGAGGTGGCCGCACTGGGGCTGCTGGACATAGAGACGACCTATGAGATGGAGAAGGTGACAACCCAGGTCGAGGCCGCTGTCCTGTCGCCGAGCGGGTTGCTGGCCGGCATGGCTGATACGGAGGCAGGGGGCTACGAGATACACATGGGCCGCACCAAATTGAAATCCGGGCGGCCAGCCTTCAGAGTGACGAAGTCCATCAGGAATGAGCTCTATGAGGAGGGCGCCGTTAATCAGGCAGGCAATGTCTTCGGCACGTATTTGCACGGGCTTTTCAATAAAGCGGGTTTCACGCGTCAGCTGCTGGCCAATTTATGCAGGCTGCACGGTCTGCCGCCGGTGGAGCATTGCCCGCCCCCTGGGCAAGAGGCGTATGATGAGCTTGCCAGCCAGATCAGGCAACATCTGGATATAGATAAGGTCTATGAAATAATGGCCGGAGGGATAAATGGGAGAGCATGATTTTAAAGGTCTGGTACAAATCTATACCGGGGACGGCAAGGGCAAGACTTCGGCGGCGCTGGGGCTTGCCATGCGTGCTGCCGGCCAGGGCATGAAGATCATCGTCATTCAGTTCCTGAAAGGCGAGGAGGGCGGCGAGCACTTTTTTGCCCGAAAGCACGGCTCTTTTGAGATAAAGCAGTTCGGCCGGGGTGATATCTTCAAAAAATCCGAGGCCGAGCTTACACACGAGGCCGGGGATGCTTATAAATTTACAGAGAAAACGCTGGAGGAAGGCCGTTACGATGTTGTGATACTCGACGAAATATTTATTGCTCACTGGCGCGGGCTGGTCAGCCTTAAGCAAATACTGGATTTGATAGACAAGAAGCCTGCCGGCGTGGAGCTGGTCATGACCGGGCGCAAAGCCCCGCAGGAGGTGATCAAGCAGGCTGACCTGGTCACCGAGATGCTGATGATCAAGCACCCCTTCGTGGAAGGAATCGGGCAGCGTAAAGGAATTGAGTTTTAGGATAGAACTTGATGACGTCACTTGACCAAGTTATAAGTAAGGTCAGTCCGCTGGACTCTTCGGCCATGGCGGCAGCCAGGGAGCGGCAGGCGCAGCTCACCAAGCCGCGCGGCAGCCTGGGTTCTCTGGAAGACCTGGCCGTGCAGATAGCCGGTATAACGGGCAATGCCATGCCCGAGCTTACAGAGAAGGTCATCCTGACTATGGCAGCCGATCACGGCGTGGCCGCAGAAGGAGTTAGTCTCTATCCCCAGGCAGTGACCGGGCAGATGGTTTACAACTTCTTAAAAGGCGGGGCGGCCATCAACGTGCTGGCCCGCGTCATCAACGCACGGGTGGTGATTGTGGACATGGGAGTGATAGGCGGCTTTCCACCCACGGATAACCTGGTCTGTAAAATGATTGATTTCGGCACGGCCGATATGGCGCAGGGGCCGGCCATGACGCAGGCCCAGGCGATGGACAGCCTGCAGGCAGGCGTCGATATCGTGGAAAAGGAGCTGGCCGCCGGGATGGATATCATGGGCACAGGTGAGATGGGCATCGGCAACACCACCGCAGCCAGCGCCATCATCGCCACCATGACAGGCAAACCGGTCTCCAGCGTGGCTGGCAGGGGTACAGGAATTGAGGAAAAACAGCTCATACATAAAATAGCCATAATTGAGCGCGCACTGAGCATCAATCGGCCCGATCCACGTGATGCCATGGATGTGCTTGCCAAGGTGGGCGGCTTTGAGATAGGCGGCCTGGCAGGGGCCATGATCGCCTGCGCCGCCAACCGCCTTCCTGTCGTGATTGACGGTTTCATCTCCGGCTCGGCAGCCCTGATAGCCGCAGGGCTCTGCCCGCAGCTCAGTGGCTACCTGATAGCATCTCATCTATCTGCAGAAAACGGACATGGCTTGTGCCTGGACAGGCTGGGGCTGAAACCGCTGCTGTCCCTTAACATGCGGCTGGGTGAGGGCACCGGCGCAGCTCTTGGTATCTTCCTGGCCGAGGCCGCCGTAAAGCTGCACACACAGATGGCAACCTTTAACCAGGCACATATAACCGATATTCCAGAGGGGAATAAGCAAAAATGAGATTTTTCATAGCACTGAAATTTTTAACCATATTTCCGGCTCCGGCCGTGCCGGATGACAGCCCGGAGAACATCGGCCATTCCCTGCCCTATTTCCCCGTGATAGGGGCCATCATCGGCATCTTGCTTGTTGCGCTGTACTACCTGGTTCACCTTGTGTTTCCCACCGCACTGGTCAGCGCCCTGCTTGTCGCTTTTCTGGCAGTGATAACCGGCGCTCACCATATTGACGGCCTGATGGATACCTGCGATGCCTTTGCCGCCGGCAAGACGCGTGAAGAGAGGCTGGCCATCATGTCAGATACCAGGACCGGTGCATTCGGCGTGACCGGCGCTATCCTGCTGGTTTTAACCAAGTTCGCAGCGCTAACGGCCATCTCACAGACTCCCCCGCTGCTCATCTTCCCGGTGATAAGCCGCTGGGCCATGCCGGGCGTCATGCTCATCTTCCCCCCGGCCAAGGACAGTGGGCTGGGCCACGCTGCCAGGGAAGGGGCGAACCTTTCGGCATTCCTCGTGGCCACAACTTTCACACTGATCATCTCCATCTTGACACTCGGCCTGATTGCCGGCCCCGTTCTGATGGCCCTTTCATTTTTACTGGTGATTTGTCTGGGTTATGCGTTCAAGCGCCTCTTCGGAGGACTTACCGGCGACAGCTACGGCGCCCTGGTGGAGGTCGGGGAGGTGCTGACGTTGCTACTGATAATTTTGCTGAGCGATTTCGGCATACTCTCGGCATCCTACAACCTGATCAAACTGCCGTTCGGAAGCTAACATGCCAGGGAAAATCATTCTTGTGCTGGGAGGGGCCAGGAGCGGCAAAAGCTCCTTTGCCGTTGAGCTTGCCTCCGGCCTGGGCCATAAAGTCCTGTTCTGCGCTACGGCCGAGCCGCTGGATGATGAGATGCGGGCCAGGATCGAGGCACACAAGAAAACACGTCCTTCCAGCTGGACCACGCTTGAATCCGCCACGAACATTGCGGCAGCTATCGGCAAGTCATCTGCTGGCCATGATGCCGTTATAATCGATTGCATGACACTGCTGCTGTCCAATCTCCTGGGAGAGGGAATCCCATTGTCACAGTGTGAACAGTCTGTTGCCCGGGAGATGGAAGAGTTGCTGACCTGCCTGGGTAAGAAAGAAAGCAACTATATTATCGTTTCAAACGAGGTAGGCCAGGGGCTGGTGCCGGAGAACGGGTTGGCCAGAACTTACCGCGACATGCTGGGTAAAATAAATCAGCAGCTTGCCGCCTGCGCCGACGAGGTGTACCTAATGGTGGCAAGGTTGCCCGTGAAAATAAAGTGACTGTAGTGGACCGGCCACAGGCCGTCAGTTACCGATGGTCACTTCTTCGATGCTGTGGATCAGCCTGGAGAAATCCAGCGGCTTGCTCAGGTACTTTCTGCCCGTAGATTCCAGAAAGTCCAGGGTTGATTTTGTTATCGTATCGCCTGTTATAAAAATGACCCTGTCAACCAGGGCTGGGAATTTATTGCCTATCGATTCATACATATCCTTGCCGTCTATGCCCGGCATCTTGATGTCCAGCAGGTAAGCGTCATATTTCCCGCCTTTTATCTTTTCCAGTCCCTCCGAACCGCTGGAAGCAGAGTCCACCTGATAGCCGCGGTCGGTGAGGATACGCAGCAGGATATCCCTTATCACGACCTCGTCATCGACTATCAGCACCCTCTTGCCGATGGCAGCCTTTTGCGCGCCCTTGCCGAATTTGACCGGCAATTCCCCTTCCTGGGACCTGCCCTCGGTGGTTGTCGGCAGCTCGATTGTAAACACGGAGCCCTGGCCCTCCACGCTGTCCGCATAAATGCGGCCGCCGTGTTTGGTAATAATACCGTGGCACACACTCAATCCCAGTCCCGTCCCCTCACCCACATCCTTGGTAGTGAAAAACGGGTCAAACAGCCTCTCCAGCATGTCCCTGGGTATGCCCGGCCCGTTATCGGCGATGATAATCCTGATGTTATCGTTATCGAGCCTGGTGGTGACCTCAATTTTGCCGGCGTGCTTTTTTGCCAGCGCCTGCTCGGCATTTACGATTATGTTCAATATGACCTGCTGTATCTGGTTTTCGTCCGCCGATATGCCTGGCAGCCCGGTCTGTAAGTTAGTCACGATTTCAATATTGCCGACCTTGTGCTCGTAGCTGCGAAGGTCCAGTGATCTGAGTATGAGCTCGTTGATATCGATGACCTTTTTCTTCAGCGCATAGCTGCGGGCAAAGGTCAGCAGGTTCTGCACGATTTTAGCCGCCCGCTGGCTCTGGCTGTAAATCTTCTCCAGGTCCGCCTTGATATTCTGCGGTACGTCACTTTCATCGGCCAGCAGCTGTGCATATCCCATGATGGCCGTCAGGGGGTTGTTTATCTCATGCGCCACGCCGGCTGCAAGCTCTCCTATTGAGGCCAGCTTCCCGGCCATAAGCAACTGCTGTTCCATTTTCATGCGGTCGGTTATGTCGCGGCTGATGCCTCTTATGCCCGCTATCTCACCGGAGGCATCCCGCAGGGGCGAAACCGAGATGCCGATTATCCTTCTGCTGCCGTCGCCTTTCACTATTGTCCCGAACAGGCCGGCCAGGGTCATGCCTTTACTTATGACCTCATCCATTATGGCCCTGCTGCTGTCAACAAACTTCTCGTCGGACTGGTCTACGAAGCTGCCGAATTGCCTGCCAACGATATCATCCCGCCCCAAACCCAGAATCTTGCACATAGCATCGTTGACAAAAACATATTGCCCTGCAGTATCAAGCTCAAAGTAGCCATTATCCATGTCTTCCAGGATTGTGCGGAACCTCTCCTCCGAGCGTTTCAGCACTTCTTCGGCCAGCTTTCGCTCGGTCATGTCACGTGCAATACTTATGATGAATTTCCTGCCGTCCAATGAGATCATCCGTGCATGCACTTCTACGGGCATGGCCGAACCGTCTTTGCGATAATGCCTGGTTTCGAAAGTCAACTCACCTTTGTTAAGTATCTTGTCTATACGCTCCGCTACAAGTGCCTTATAGTCGGGAGTCACAAGCTCCCTGATGTTTGCGCCTGTAAACTCGGAACTTATATAACCGCGTGATTTCCAGCTCGCCTCGTTAGCAAATACAATATAGCCGTCCGTGTCTATGACATAGATCGAGTCCATGGCGAGGTCAAGCAACTGGGCCCGCAGCGACAGCTCCGACTCCATCTTTTTACGGTCGGTTACATCCTCACCTGAACCTATCGCACCGGCAAGGTTGCCGGCATCATCCTTCAGCACGGCATTGTTCCAGGCAATGACCCGTTCTTCGCCTCTGGTGTTTTTAACGGGCCTCTCAAAATAGTCCACAATGCCGGTTTCGCCTTCTACGAATTTATGGAAGGCGACGCGTGATTTTTCACGTATCCTTTCTGGAATAAATTGGTCAAACCAGTTTGTCCCAAGTATGCTCTGTTCGGAAGTGCCCAGTATCTGGCACGCCTTCTTATTGATCATGGCAACCTTTTCATCCGTGTCCACCACCACTATCATGACCTGAGCAGTATCGAGATATTTCTGCGTTTGCTTGAGCTCTTCCAGGATTAATTCCTCAATTTCTTCCCCCTTGCTGATGTCTTCCACCAGGGCCCACAGGCCCGTCATCTTCTGTTTGTCACTCCATACCGGGAATATATTTAGCTTGAGATAGGCTGTTTGGCCTTGCT
Source organism: uncultured Dehalococcoidales bacterium (assembly GCA_964605885.1). Lineage (GTDB taxonomy): Bacteria > Chloroflexota > Dehalococcoidia > GIF9 > UBA5629 > CAZSED01. The sequence continues at coordinate 1,903 of CAZSED010000030.1, read as the reverse complement.
CCGAGACATAAGTGTGCTCGGAAACATTGCGGTCGTTGCCTTTTATACATTTCTGGAAGGCATCTGATATTCCGGAGTCTTTAAGAGGCTTATATTCCAGGACATTGGCCGGCCTGCCCGCGGAATCATCAGGCAGGCCGAGCATTTTTATTAGAGCGGTGTTGATATCTAGGATATTGCCCTTACAGTCGGTAAGAAGACTACCCAGGGAAGCGTTTTTAATTATTGATTGATAGTTTGGCGCGTTGTTTTCCAATATCGATCCGGTCTCACTGTCCAGTTATAAATCCATACCATTTTAGCCTTCAATTTGTCATAACGCAAGATAAATTATCCTGAGTACGCGCCGAATATTAATGAAATCGACAACATTCTCAATAGTGATTATAATACAGGATAAGTAGTCTTTTATTGGTGGAAATTATTAAGTGAATAGCCTCAGGCCAACGTATATTGCCATCGCCAGATGGTCGATTGCGTGCTTTACACTGCTTATAGTTATAATCGGCTTGACGCCAGATCACGTATTTGCGGCAGGTCCGACAATAACTACATCGTCGCTTCCCAATGGACAGGTAAACACTTTATATCAAGTCCAATTGACAGCCATTTGCACCGGTAGTTGTACGTGGAGCGCGCCAGATTTACCGGCACCATTGGCATGTTCATCTACCGGTCTAATATACGGAACACCGATAACTGCCAGCTCTGGCATTGTTAATATCTATGCGACCGATTCAACTGGTACAAGTCACTCGCCTCTAGGTTTGACTATATCCATGCCGGCCATAGTATTTTCCACTGCCAGCATCCCTGGAGCTATAGTCGGCTCGGCCTATTCAGCCACCATCACGGCAACGGGAGGCACCGGCACCATGACTTACGCCATGACCAGCGGCAGCCTTCCTGCAGGCCTGCTTTTCAACAACGGGAATATCGGCGGCACTCCTGCACGCGGCACAGCGGGCAACTACAGCTTTACCGTCACCGCTACCAGCGGCACAGCATCCGTACAGCAGGCCTTCACGCTCACTGTCGATAAGGGGACATTTGATGTCCTGGTGACCATATCTAACGGCCTGGCCGCCGGCCAGACCAGGCTGTACGTGGGTGGAGTGCAGAAAGGCACACTGCGCGGCGGTGAATCGGCCAAGCTAACCGGCCTCGACCCTGATTCAGCCGTAACCGTTTCGGTGGACAGCGTGGTTACGGACCCGGGTAGAGCAGATGTCAGATACAAGGCGGTGTCTGCCTCCGCTACCGCCAGCCAGGATATCGGACAGATCGGATTTGATTATTTTACCGAATATGATGTGGAGCTAAGGAGCGACCCCGCCGGCACTGTTACCGTAACAGGCTCCGGATGGTACAAGGAGGGTGTGCCGCTCTCTGCAAACGCACCCGAATCGATTTCACGTGATGCAGATTCCCAGTACCGTTTTGCCTACTGGCTCACCCCCAACGGAGAAAAGATCAGCGGTCAGACCCTGAACATGGCGGTCAAAGGCCCGGGCAGCTACATCGCAACGTACGAGCTGTACTACAAGCTCGATGTCGTATCCCAGTTCGGCGCCGCCCAGGGCAGCGGATGGGCCAAAGCCGGGTCGGCCACCAAGTGGAGTGTCACGCCGTCAGAGGTCCCGATGGACGGGATACTCGGCTTCTTCGGCGGCAAGTTTAAAGCGCTGGTAACTTCGGGCAGCGAGACCGTTACCGGTCCCACGACGGTCACAGTGGACTGGCGGCCCGATTACACCATGCCGGTGATCACCATACCGCTCACCCTTCTGATCCTGGCGGGGATCATCTACGGCATTTACAGGCTGGCCACACGGCCCAGTCCGCAGCCGACGCTCTATTCGACACCCTATATGCCTCCCCCGCCCCCGCCCGTGTATTACCC
>CAZSED010000029.1:4369-18591 GCA_964605885.1 uncultured Dehalococcoidales bacterium | reverse complement strand
AACCTTAATAATAATAGTCCCGCACGCGCTGGATGAAGGTCCTGAGCAGCAGGATGAAGACCACCACCAGCACCAGGCTGGCCACGATCACCACCCACATGTTGATCAGGCCCACCTGGAAGGGATAGGGTGAGAGCGCCCACTTGCTCTTGTTGCCGGAGGGGTCCGCCGCCATGACGCGCCAGTAGTAGGTGCCCGGCTCGATGCTCATGCTGACGCTGGTGTCGGTAACGTTGGTTCTGCGCATGCCGGGCAACAGCGGGAAAAAGTTCAGGTTGTCGGCCACCTCGATGGTGTAGCTGACCTTGCCGCTGTCATCCTTGGCCGGCATCCAGGCGAAGGTCACGGTCTGCCCGCCCATGATGCCGAAGCGGTCGGAGGTGGGCGAGATGGGAGTGGGAGTGGAGGGTGGGTTGTTCTCCACCGGCATCTCCCAGACGGCGGTGTTGCCCTGCTTGTCCACGGCGGTGACCGTGTGCTTGTCCACCGTGGTCTCGGGGACGTTGAAGTTATAAACGAAGCGGCCGCTGCCGTCGGTGGAGGGTGAGGCGGTGACCACCTTATCGTCGAACTTGATGGAGACCTCGCTGTTGGGCGTGAACCCGGCCCCCGTCACAGTGGCCGGCTGGCCGACGATCAGCGTGGTGGGCTCGACCTTGATGGATGCGGCCACCTTGAACTTGACCGAGGCGTCCTGGTTGAACATCTTTTCGGCCGTGGCCCTGATGACGTGCGTGCCGCCCGCAAGCTGCGGCAGGGACAGGCTGTAGCTGAAGCTGCCCACGCTGTTGCTCTCGGTGCTGCCCGCCACCTGCTCGCCGTCCACGAAAAAGGTGATCTTGTCCTGAGCAGTGAAGCCGGTGCCGTTCAGGCTGGCCGTCTGGCCCGTGCCGGCGCTCACCTGGGCCTGCTGCATGACCAGTGACGGCGTCACCATGTAAGAGAAGTTCAGCATCTGCTCGGTGCGCCCGGCCTTGATGTAGTGGAAGTAGTTGGTGCCGTTGCTGGCTTCGGGGACGGCAATATCGATGCTGACCGACTGCTTGAGCCTCTCGTTCCAGCCCTCGGCGATCTTGAGCGACGTCGGGTCATCGCTCATATTGGCCGACTTGCTCCACCAGATCTCGTACTTGCCGTCCAGCGGGAAGGCGCCGGACTGTATGCTGAGGTTGACCTGGCTGCCGCAGGTGCCGGAGCTGGGCGTAAGCGTGGTGGTTATGCCGCACTTGCCGCCCGCGCAGCCCTGGGCATCAACTGGAAGGTGAATCAAAGCTGAGGACAGGCCGGCAAAAAGCGCAAAAACACCAGTCAAATATATGCATATCTTCATACAGCAAATTTATAGCCCTTTACCCTCCCTGTTGTCAAGCGGTTAGATACGAATGCGACATTATGTCATTGATAAATTAGTACAAATGTACTAATATTGCCGCATGGCTAGAGGGCAGGCCGAAGGGCTGGAGTATGTGAACTGGAAGGACCGGGGCTGCGACCTTTATCCGGCCTGCCTGGAATGTCCCATGCAGAGGTGTATCGAGGAGGAGCCGCGCGGACGCCAGAAGAGGCGACTGGCCGTCCGCGCGGAGCTTATGAAAGAAATGCGCGCCGGGGGCATCTCGTCGCGGGAGATAGCGGCTGCCTTCGGAGTTAGCGCGCGCACCGTCCAGAGGGCGCTGGGACGGTGCGGAAACGGCAGCAAAACGGAGGAGCTCTCGGTAAGAAGGATCCCGACCTCGCATTGCACTCAAATGCTAACAGGTGATTGTTAAATAAATATTTACTATGAAGGACTTTGATATCTCCGGGCTGGCCCAGCTCGACCGCGGGCGTTTCAACGCTTACAGGTCCAACCTCGATTTCTATAATGGCTCGCAGTGGGCGCAGAAATCCAGGAACCGCCAGCTCGTTTTCAACTATGCCAGGATAGCGGTCGACAAGGTAACAAGCTACCTGATGGACGGGCTTAACTATTCCTTTGAGCCCCTCACTGAAAACCCCGACATCATCGGGAGAGATAAGAACGTCATTGCCAAAGGTCCCGATAAAATCGGGGCGAAGCAATCTCCCGGCGACGATGCCATTGCGAGGAGCCCCGATGCTATCGGTGCGACGAAGCAACCTTTCGATGTTAAGTCCCGCGAAATCGCCAAAAGGGCCGAGGACCTGGTCTACCGTGTGCTGGACCGCAACAACTGCGCCGAGCTGGATTACACCACCGAGGTGGACGCCGCCGTGCTGGGCGACGGCTGCTACAAGGTGACCTGGGATGCGCTTGAAAAGCAGGTCCGCATCACCTCGCCGGATGCCGCCGGCCTTTATGCCTGGTGGACGGCCGACGACCTGTCCCGCCTTTACCGCGTGGCCTCGCGCTACCAGCTCTCACGGGACGAGATATCGCTGCTCTACGGCAGGGACGTCCAGAAGAAAACGGCCTATATCACCGAGCTCTGGACGGCAGAGGACTTTGTGCTCTACCTGGACGAGCAGGTCATCGACCGCAAGCCCAATCCTTACGGGTTTATTCCTTTTATTATCTTCCCCAATTTGCGCCAGCCCAAGCAGTTCTGGGGCATGTCCGATATACCGGCCATCGTGGAGCCGCAGAAGGAGCTCAACCGGGCGCTCTCGCAGCTGTCCCGCATACTGGAGGTGTCCGGCAATCCCATAGCCGTGCTGGAGGGGGTGGAGAGCTCCGAGGACATTCAGGTCAGGCCGGGCGCAGTCTGGAACCTTCCCAACGATACCAAAGCCTATCTCCTGGACCTGCTCCAGGGAGGAGGCATAAGGCTGCACATTGACTATATCGATATGGTTTACCGCACGCTGCACGATATATCCGAGTCGCCCCGGGCGGCCTACGGCGGCGTCGAGCGCGACCTCTCGGGCGTGGCGCTCGAGGTGGAGCTGCAGTCGCTGCTGCAGCGCGTCAGCCGTAAGCGCCTGATTCGGACCGGCGTCTACAGGCGCCGCAACGAGATGATCTTGAAGCTCTGGGCCAGGTTCTCGGGCCAGGACCTGACCGCCGTCGCCCAGCGGGTCTGCTGGGGCCAGGTGCTGCCGCAGGACCGCGCCAGCCAGTCGCAGAACGAGCAGCTGCTGGTGCAGTCGGGCGTGCACTCCAGGCGCACGGCCATGGACAGCCTGGGCGTGCGCGACCCGGAGCTGGAGTTCGAGAAGTGGATGGAGGAGAGGAGGCGCATCCTGGTACAGAATCAGGAGTTCAAGGCGCAGTCTGCAGGAGGCGGAGCGAGAGAGAGAAGCGTGGCCGCCGATGTGGAGAAGGCGCTTTAAAAATACACATGAGGAGAAAATCCAAAATATGCAGGCTCACAGCGCCGTGGCAATCTGCCACACCTGCCATTGCGAGGAGTGCAGCGACGTGGCAATCTCACGGCATTAAGTCAAGCCCTCGGTCAGGGGATTGCTTCGCTGCGCTCGCAATGACATGACCAAGCAACCCTTTACCCCTCTCCCTGGAGAGGGGCAGGGGTGAGGGAACTAAGGAGGGAAATTTGGAGAATAGCAAAATTGCCCATCAGGATCAAAACACAGGCCGGACTGCTGCAGACGCAGAGGCCGTAGAGGCCTCCGGCACCGCTGCAGCGGAACAGCCTGCCGGCGGGGCTGCAGACGGACGGTTGGACTCACTGCAGGCGCTGCTGGCCGGCAGGGAGACGGAGCTGGGTGAGGCCAGAAAAAGCCTGGGCGAGCGGCAAAAGGAATGTGACGCGCTCAGGGCCGGCTATGAGGAGGCCGTTACGGCTTACCGCAGGCTGGCGGTAAGCTCCAACCCGCTCTTGAGCGACGAGCTGATAACAGGGTCGACCATAGCGGAGGTGGATGCCTCCCTGGCCCGGGCCGCCGGTTTTATCGGCAAGATAAGGTCCAGGATCGAGGAGGACCTTAAGAACCTTGCCGTGCCGGCCGGAGCTCCTGAAAGGTCGGCCCCCGACACGTCGGGGCTCTCCCCCAGGGAGAAGATCGCCGAGGGAGTCAAAAAACAAAACAAATAGAGGCAAATGCCATTGCGAGGCGACGCAGTGGCCGTGGCAATCTCACGGCATTAAGTCGGGCCACCCCTTCGTTCAAAGGATTGCCTCGCTTCGCTCGCAATGACGTAGAAAGACAAAAATACATTTATCTGATCCCTGGAAGTCGCGGAAGGGGCACAGCCCCTTTTCGGAAAACTATTACCCCTCTCCTGGCAGGAGAGGGGCAGGGGTGAGGTGAAAAAGGAGAAAAAATGGCAATAACATTATCAGAAGCATCCAAGCTCTCGAACGACGTCATGTACCAGGGCGTCATCGAGACCATCATCAAGGACTGCCCGCTGCTCCAGCTCATGCCCTGGGTGGAGATCGTGGGCAACGCACTGACCTACAACCGCGAGACCACGCTGCCCACCGCTGAGTGGCACGCCGTCAACGACGACTGGGCCACCAGCCCCGCCGTGACCTTCACGCAGAAGACGGCCACGCTGGCCATACTGGGGCAGAACGCCGACGTGGACAACTACATCCGGCAGACCCGCTCCAACATCATGGACGTGGAGTCGGCCATCATCGAGCTGACGGCCAAGTCCATCCGGCACGAGCTGGAGGACAAGCTGGTCTACGGCGATAACTCGGGCACCCCCAACCAGTTCGACGGGCTTATCAAGCTCATCAACACGGCCGCGGCCGGCGACCAGTTGGTGGCAGCCGGGGCTACCGGCGCCACGCTGACGCTGACCATGCTCGACCAGGTCATCGATGCCGTCAAGGGCGGCAAGCCCGACCTGCTGCTCATGTCCCGCAGGTCGCGCAGGAAGATAAACGCACTGTCGCGTGCGGCAGGCAGCAACCTGGAGGTCGGCAGGGGCCTGCTGGGCGAGTTCGTCCAGCTCTACAACGGTATCCCCATCTCGGTGTCTGACTTCATCAAGGACACGCATACCCTGTCCGGCTCGCTTGAGACTGCCTACACCGGCGGGGCCTGCAGCACCATCTATGCCCTGTCCCTGGGCGAGGACGGAGTCTGCGGCCTGACCGGCCCGGGCGGGCTGCAGATCGTCCCCATCGGTGACATGGAGACCAAGGACGCCAAGCGCACACGCATCAAGATGTACTGCTCGCTGGCCCTGTTCAGCAACGTCAAGGCCGCAGCCCTCATCGGGGTGCAGGACTAACCATTTGCGAGGAGCGCAGCGAGACAGGCCATTGCGAGGCCACAACAGTGGCCGTGGCAATCTCACGGCTTTAACTCGGGCCTTCCTGCGTCGATTAGGAGATTGCTTCGCTTTGCTCGCAATGACGTGTCTGCCAAGGGATAAATGACAACATTAAGCTCAATCAGGACCCTGGTGCGCCGGGACCTCAAGGACGAGGACAGCGCCAACTACCGCTGGACGGACGATGAGATCGACCGGGCCATCGAGAAGGCGGTGCTGGAGTACTCGGAGTACTGTCCCCTTCAGGTGAAGACGGTTGTAACCACCTCGGCCGGCAGCCAGGATGTCAGCATTGCTGCGCTTAGCGAGCGTATCGATGTCATGCAGGCGGAGCACCCGGTCGGCCAGGTCCCGAAACAGTGCCGTCGCTTCAAGGTCTGGGGTGATGTTCTGTCCTTCCAGGATGGATACACCGGGGATGGGGCCAACTGCAATATCTACTGGCTGAAGAAGCACAGCATTGGTGCGTCCGACAGCACTATCCCGGCAGCCCATGAGCATGTGATTGCCCTGGGAGCGGCGGCCTTCGCTGTCAGCTCGCAGGGGCAGTACAGCACCAACATGGCCAACACCGGCGGGGCCGATGTGGACAGGGATTACGGCCAGTGGGCGCAGGCCATGTTCGACCACTTCTATGCCGCCCTTGAGCGCATCAGGTCGTATAACCACGAGCGTTTGAAATCTTCCACCATGGAGGTGTCAGATGAGTAATCAAAAGATCAGGCAGGGAGTGACGCCCAGCAAGGATGGCCTGCCCTATCAGGCCTATGCCATAGTGGGCGACCCGAGGGACCCGGCTACATGGAAGCTTCCGCATCATACAGTCGCTATCTGGCGGGAGCTCAGGTCGAACCAGAGCGTTGAGCCTTCTGTGGACTGGCATCGCATGCCGGCTGCCGTGGCTTCCCTGTCACCGGGCGGTTACCGCGGCAGGCGGGTGGAGGCCTCGGCCGGCGAGAAGAAGGCCGCAGCCCATCACCTGGCGGCTCATTACCTCCATGCCGGCAGGGAAGTGCCCGAGACATTAAAGGAATTAACTAAGGAGTGATTTATGCCGAGAACAAAGGAAACAAAGAAGCCATTGAGAAAAGGTTCACGCAAGCGCAGCGACGTGGCAATCTCCCGGCCTTGCAGTCCGCCTTTGAAAGACGGCCTGCCCTGGCAGGGCTTCGCCATCGCCCCCGATAAAGATAATTCGGAAACATGGCAGCTCCCGCATCACACCGTTGGAGTACAAAGGGCGGCCTCCGGCGCAGCCTGTGAGCGCACAGTGGATTGGCTGCTGCTGGAAAAGGCCGTGCTGCTGCTGTCACGTTTTGGCGACGAGGGAAGGCGTGTGACGGCGGATCCGGAGCTCGTCATCCAGGCAGCCCGCCACCTGGCCGGGCATTACCGCAAGGCTGGAAGGCAGGTCCCGGACGCCCTGTGCGTCCTGATATAACCCGGACATGTCATTGCGAGGTTCCACGCCAGACATACCATTGCGAGGCCGCGCAGCGGCCGTGGCAATCTTTTGGCATTGCCTCATGCCCTCACCTTCGTTCAAAGGATTGCTTCACCCCGACAAAATCGGGGTTCGCAATGATCTGGGAGCAGAGATTGTTCCGCCCCGACATCATCAGGGCTCGCAACCCCACAGATAAAAAATAAAAGGAGTTATGAATATGGAAACCACCCCGTTGGATGGATATAAGAAGATCTCGGTCACGGTCCTGACCACCCTTCTTACCGTCATACTGTTTTTCGTCAAAGACCCGGTGCATGCCCAGACACTGGAGCAGTTCTGGTCCGGCGTGCTCATCCCGCTGGTCCCGACTGTCATTGGTATGGTCTATACCGTGGTGCAGGGCAGCGTCGACAAGGCCAAGATAATGTCGGCCCCGTCGACGCCCTCGGCACCGGCGACTGCAGAGCCCCCAAAAGCTGATAGTGCTCCGGCCGGGCAGCCTGCCGCGGCACAGTCCGCAGTGCAGGCTGCCGAGCTGGAGACATACAGGCCTGTCGACCTTGATGCATATGTGGCCGCCGCCGAGGAGGGCATCAGGAAGGACGGGCAGGGCGTGACGCCACTCACCCGCGCTTATTATTTCTGGCCGGCCATCACGCGTTTCGACCTGCGGGAGGTGCCGCGCCAGCTCCGCCTGGGTGAAGCCAGGCGACTGGTCGACAAGGGGATTGAGCTCTTTGCCGATGCCTTCAGGTTCTACACCAAGCTGGAGAAGGTCCCCACTCCTGCGCAGGCTGGCAGCATACACAGCTATATGCTGGAGCTCAAGAAGGCTTACGAGAAGGCCAACAACCTGGCCTGCAGCGACAGGACCTTCGAGGAGCTGCGCAACATGCTCACCTACTTCAACGACCTTTACACGGCCTCCGACGGCCTGGCCAAACTTGAGGGCAAGACCATCGACTGGAGCATCTACGGCAGCGAGTTCTTCGGCCCCACGCAGGTTGGCTGGGACTACGCCAAGCTGCTCTAAAAATGCCATTGCGAGGCCACGTCAGTGGCCGTGGCAATCTCACGGCATTGCCTCATGCCCTCGTTCAAAGGATTGCTTCGCTCCGCTCGCAATGGCCTGTGGGTAAAAGGATGAGAACTTTATCGCCTGCCCTCCACGCTGCCCAGGTCAAGCCTTCCCGCCGTCCTCTGGTCAAGCTCGAGGTCGCCACCTACGGCCACCCGGCTGCAGTTCCGGCCTCCGAGCTCCAGTGGGCGGATTTCACCTGGCAGCGGCTGACGGCCGTGGATGATGCGACCGCCCCAACCTACCATGGCCTGGCTGTGCCGGGCGACGGCTCGGTCTGCCGCATCCGTAACGCCGCAGGCACGCTTTATTATCAGCATGTTGCCTCGCCCGGCCCGTCAAGCGACTGGTCCGCCTGGACCAACCTGGGCTCAGTGGTTGCCGGCCCGGTTGCCATCGCTGCCGGGGGCGCCAGCGTGGCCGTCTTCGGTAGCGACGGCGTCAACCTCTGGCGTAGGGAGTCGGCCGATTGCGGCGTCAGCTGGGGCAGCTGGACCAAGTTCCCCAACGCCCGGCCATGCGAGCGGGGCTGCGTCGCCGCCTTTAAATCAAACGGCGACCTGGCCTGCGTGCATGCCTCGGATGTCAACGATCCTACCTCGCTTTACATCCAGGTAAGAACGGGCGGGACCTGGAGCACCGGCTACGGCCAGATCTGGGGCGACCATCCCGTTTCGGCGCTGGCTATGTATCACGATGGCGACTGGAATATCCTGGCGCTGCTGCTGGACGGGTCGTATATAAGGCTTGCCCGCAGCGTCTACGGCGACGGCGGGCAGTATACGGCAGGCGCCTGGTCCGGCTGGGAGTTCATCAATTCCTATAAGGCGAAGGTGGACTTCACCGGCCAGATGTCGCTGCGGCGCTTCCGCACCAGGAAGGGCGGACACACCCCAACTTACTATGAGCAGGTCTCGGCCGTCAATGAGGCCCGGGCGGTTGATAACCTGGCTGTGGATGACCCCTTCGTGGCCTATCATGCCGCGCTGGGAGCCGTGTTCTCGTTCTCGAAGGACAACCGGCCCTGGTTCTACCGTCTGCGTCCGGGCACGCTTTTCAAGGATGCGGACTGGTACCGGGCCTACCCGTTGGAGGTCACGGCCACCTACGGCCTGGCGCTGGCCTGTGACGGGACCTATCTTTACGCCTCGGCCCCCAACCAGGTCTGGCGCACCGGCCTGCCGGGTAGCTGGTCGCCGCCCTCGCCCGGCGCCGGCGCCGGCACTAATTACGCTATCCCCGCAAAGCACGTGCTTTCGGTCCGGGAGCAGGTCAGTGCGCATGAAGCCGGGTCGCTGGAAGTGGTGCTGGACAACTCCAAGGGAGCTTACAACGTCATCGGAAGCGGCCCGCCTTCGCTCAATGCTTCGCTCAAGCGTGGAAGCCAGGTCACGCTCTCCATCGGCTACCGTGGCTCCGAGGATATGCTTTCGCAGGCGGGCAAGTATTTTATTGAGGCGCTGGGGTATTCCCGCAAGCCTGGTGAGAGCCTTTTCACCATCCGATGCATAGATGCCTGGGGGTTGCTGGAGAGGTATGCCTTCAGCCGGCCGGCCGAGTGGAACGCCGGCAGCTCTACGCATACGGCTTACGATTTGATTGAGAAGGTGGTGCAGTCTGTTGGGGGGTCATTGTCCTACAAATCCCGCAGCTCTTTCATTACGTCCTTCTATCCCCACATCCAGGTCAACGCCGGCGAGAACGGCGCCGCGGTCCTGCGGCATTTGCTGTCCCTCGTGCCCGACGTCATCTACTTCGTCGGCCTGGACGGTTGTATCGTCTACCCCCAGGCTACAGATTCGCCGACTTATTATCTGAGGTTTCCGGGATGATCACCATGTCATTGCTATGCCATTGCGAGCGAAGCGTGGCAATCTCACGCCATCATGTCATTGCGAGCGAAGTGTGGCAATCTCACGCCATCATGTCATTGCGAACGAAGTGTGGCAATCTCACGCATCATGTCATTGCGAACGAAGTGTGGCAATCTCACGCCATCATGTCATTGCGAACGAAGTGTGGCAATCTCACGCCATCATGTCATTGCGAACGAAGTGTGGCAATCTCATGATCGAAGGAGTCAATATGAAAAAAGACTATTATTTATGGTTCCTCGTCCTGTTTACCTTCGTCTGCTCATGCATCATCTGCTATCGCTGGGGAGAGCAGAATGGCCCCGTCCGCTATTTCAAATGTGAGAACGGCGTCTGCCAACCGCTGGAGCCGTCTCAGGAAATAGGCAAATGAAATGCCATTGCGAGGAGTCCCGACAAAATCGGGAAGGCAATCCCTTGATCGAAGGAGGAAATTATGACCACCTGGCTTAATGTCAAAAACAACGCGGAGAGTACCCTCGCGTTGGGGATCACCACCGTTGCCACATCACTGACCGTGGCTGCCGGCGGGGGCTTAAAATTCCCCAGCGCCAACTTCAACATTACCATCGATGATGAGATATTGCTCTGCACTACCCGGTCAGGCGATGTCCTAACCATCACCCGCGCCCAGGAGGGCACATTGGCCGCCGCCCATTCTGCAGGCGCAGCCGTCAGCCTCAATGTCACGGCGGGGATTGTAAGCCAGATTCAGGCGGCTGTAGATTCCGCCATTGCTGGCTTGTCTACGCACAATTCAAAACTGATAGGTGTCAATGCCCATAATAATCCTAATGTCCTCTCAGGGCATTTCGATGAAATCTTTCCGCTTCCCACTACGGCCTATTTGAAAGTCTCATCGATAACTGCAATATATGACCCAGCTAGCATGATCTTTAACACCCACTGGTACGGGGCTTCTGGGGCTTATACTCAGGCCGATTCCTCGGGCTGTAGCGCAGCCAATATCAGGAAGACGGGGGCCAGCTTTCCCGCTTCGATCGTCTATACAATCGTCAAGTGGGCTTCCAATGCTGCAGGTACGGCTAATATCGGGGCAGGCGTGATCACGGCTGTGGCGGATTCCAATAACATCACCATCGTCAAGTATACCGGCGCCGATTTCGCCAACAGCTATTATTTCTGGATAAAACATTCCGAGGTTGCTGCTCCGGTTACCGGCCTCTACATGCTCAACGCCATGGTCTGCTTTTCCCCGACGGAGGCGAATAAAACCTATTATACTGCCTTCTTTAAATTCACGGGGGCTGGAGCGCCTGCTTTTATTACCCAGAATAGCGGTTGCGCAACATCTACCTCAGGCATTGATGTATGTGTAACACGCCTTTACCAACTGAACACTGGTGACAAAGTGTTCGTCGCCGCTTATACAAATAGTACTGCCCTGGCATCCGGCCTCTATGGTTCCTACTGCAATCTCGATGTCGTGTTGCTGCAACAGATCGCCTGACGATGTTTAATACTTTCCCATTCAACAAGATTGCTTTCAATAAGAGGGTCGCCGCTGACCTAGCTGCTTGTATTCCCCCCCATAACATTCTGGAAGCATCCTATGAGGTGGAGATGCCCGAGGTCAATCGTTCCTTCGTCGTCGGTGTGGATATCAGTGGAGGAGACGTCAACGGTAGTGCTATTACTCAAGCAGACGTTGATTTGGTCGGTGAGCGCCTTGAGGTTCAGCATCAACCTGCTGCTACTACCGCAATTGCTGCCGCCGGCGTAGCCTCTATGGTACTGGCGAAGAATCGCCTAGACGAGAAGAAGGGAAGTATTACCATCCCCCCGCACTGCGGTCTGGAGTTATGGGATATCGTCAGTGTGGTCGATGAGGCGGCAAATCAATCCGGGAATTATCGTGTAAAGCGCTATGTATTGGAACTGAATTCAAGAAAAACAGCCTTTTTACATCTTCTAGAGTTGTCTGCTCTTTAGATCTCAAAATATAGGCTTGCAAGCTCTCAACTAGCAAAACGGCTGTTATAGACTGAGTAGTCTAAAGGTAACTGCTTGGCTCAATCGGCCACCTTGAAATATGATAACCGAAACGGTGGGCAAGCCACTGAATTGAAGATGTAAGCATACTCTTGCTATATTTTCCACTTACAGTTTGCCTTCTTAAAAATCCCTTTGGATTGTAGGTAATTAGAAAGGCTTCTCTACTTCTGTCGATAATAAACTCTTGATTGTCTTTTATAAATTCCTCGATAGCTTCCCAAGGGCCTGGGTTCGGCCCCACTGCAATTCCGTGATGGCAAATACTATCCTCAATTATTAAATAACTATCTTTGGTCACCATGGGAGCAAATGTCTTAATTACATTCAAGGTGTTTTCGAATGTATGGGCACTATCCTCAATCACCAAAACTTTATCGGTTCTTTTTATGAGCTTTTTAACCCGCACAGAGTTTTTGCACGCATCTCCTTCGATAAATTTAATCCTGCGGTTTTTTTTTATGAATTCAGGAACATCTTTGTGAGACAGGTCAAGAGCGATTACCTTTCCCTTGCCGAGAGCATCCAATATATGGGCAAGGAAAAGCGTACTACCACCGCAAAAATTCCCTACCTCGATCACTATGTCAGGCCTTACTTCACAGATAATCTCTTGGTAAACCCAAGCATCAAGAGGATTCTTAAGTGTTTTCACCCCAAAATAGGTCGTTTTACTTAGTACCTTATCTTGAAAAACTCCCAAAACCGCTTGTAAATCAGGTCTATCCTCTATATACATAATTTCCCCTGAGTTTCACCTGAAGATGCATATCTTCTTATTAGGCTATTATAACAAATCCGCAGGTTTATTCTGAAGTGACGGCTACTCATATCAGTTAGATGCCAGACCTTGCAGGGCACAACACCGGGAGGCAGTACGGCTGGCTGGGGCTGTGTGCAAGACTCCAGTTTTTTACTAATGGACTGTAAAAGGATTAGTATTAAGGCATGCAGGCAATATTGCCTGCATGCCTTTTTATCGATGCCGGGGTGGTTTACCGCTTCTCAGCATCGAGGGAGGCAATAAAAATGTCTGACAGCTTTTACTGCAACAGGTGCGGCGCAGTGAACCTGTACGGGCAAAAACAGTGTTACTACTGCGGGCAGCCCTTCTACTACAACTGCCCGCGCTGCAATGCCTTTGTTGATAATACCTTCGCCGACTGCCCTAACTGCGGCATGGGGCTGGCGTGGCCCGGACAACAAGCGGCCGGCGCACCCGTGCGATCACAGGCGGATGGTTACGAGCATTATAAACCCGAAAAGCGTTCGAACCCGCTATTAAGGGCGGTGCTGGCACTGGTCGGTGTAGTAGTGGTGGCAGCCGTCGGCATTATTGCCTTCAACGTGCTCGGCAGCCTGTCCATCGGGCAGACGACCCCCGCGCCTTCACTCAACTCTCCGCCGGCCACTTCAACACCGCCGGCCTCTGCGCCTTCACTCAACCCTCCGCCGGCCCCTTCAACACCGCCGGCCTCTACGCCTTCACTCAACCCTCCGCCGGCCCCCTCAACCCCGCCGGCCTCTGCGCCATACGCCACGGACAACACGTTTGAAAGGAAATCGCATTACACAACCGACAATTCGTTTGAAGGGAAGTAGCGGTTAGCTGAGGGAGATGATGCCGCGCCGGACGGCGGTGATGACGGCCTGGGTGCGGGCATTGGCATCCAGCTTGCGCAGTATCGATGTGACGTGGTTCTTGATGGTCTGCTCGCTGATGTCCAGCATGCCGGCGATCTGCTTGTTGAGATAGCCTTTGGCCATGTAGTTGAGTATTTCGGTCTCGCGCGGCGTCAGCGGTGAGATGAAGCTCTCCACCCCTTTGCCCCACGAAAAGTCCTGGAACTGCTCCATGACCTGCGCAGCTACCTTGGGCTGCGACAGGAAGGTATCGTTAAGTGGATATTCACCCTTGGCGGCCCGCCTGATAATTGTGAGCAATTCCTCTGACGAGATGTTACGGCTGACATAGCCTGCAGCTCTGGCCTTGATGGCCATGAACAGCCCCTCGTCGTTGGGCGAGGGCGAGATGACAATGACGGCCACGCTGGGCACCTGCTGCTTGACCACCCTGGCCAGGTCCATGCCGTCGCTGGCCAGGCTGATATCCAGCAATACCACGTCAGGGATTTCACTGACCACCGATGCCACCAGGTCCCCCTCCGTATTGGCCTCGGAACAGATGACTATATCATCCGCTTCCTTGAGGAAAAACTCGATGCCCTTGCGGAAGAGGGGTTGCTGGTCAGCGATTATTACCTTTATCTTTCGTCCGTTTTCTACCAATAGTGCACTCGTTCTAGTACTTTAGTAATACCATAATACCACTGTAAATTAGATACAGGCAATATCCAAGAGGATAACATCTATGAGCCGCGGCGGCTCATCCCACGCTTAGGCCCGACTCAATGCCGTGAGATTGCCACGGCACTGGCGTGCCTCGCAATGGCAGTGTGAAAGGAGATTGCCACGCCCCGATTTTATCGGGGCTCGCAATGACAGTGTGAAAGGAGATTGCCAATGACAGTGTGAAAGGAGATTGCCAATGGCAGTGTGAAAGGAGATTGCCACGCCCCGATTTTATCGGGGCTCGCAATG
>CAZSED010000029.1:0-4269 GCA_964605885.1 uncultured Dehalococcoidales bacterium | reverse complement strand
ACAGTGTGAAAGGAGATTGCCACGCCCCGATTTTATCGGGGCTCGCAATGACATAAAAGACAACCTATGACAGTCAGCCTTTTTAGTGATATTAGCTGGCCTCAGGACTCGGAAAGAATATCCTTGAATTTAGCAGGATCTGTAGCATAGAGCACCGCCCGCTCCAGTCCCTCTTCGCGGAAGCGGTGGACCTTAAGATAGGCGGGATCGTTGGCCATTTTGAGGAATGCCTGGCGTGAGGGATATTGAACAAGCATGACGATATCCCAGGCCTCCGTCCCGTTAAGCAGCTCCCTGGCTTTGCCGAAATAAAGCACCTTGGCGCCCACGCTTTCCAGAAAAGGAGGAGTTTCCTTCATGTAGCGGGCATATGACTCCCGTCCCCCTTTCTTTTTGAACTTCAAAAGGTTGAGCATGACGAACGGCTGGTCGTTGGTACTGTGCGCCAGCTCCATGAACTGGTCCTTGTTGCTTTTGATGCCGGACATTACTCTTTGCCTCCTCAGATCTCGCTTCTATCGAAGAGCAGGCGGTTGATTATCACGCTGCCGGGCTTGTTGCTGCTGCTCAGGTCCTGCCTTAGGCCCGCCGTCAACCTGCGGATCAAAATAAGGACCACAATGGTTGCAAATCCCAGCGTAACTTCCAGTGGCTGGCCGGCCAGGGCAGAAGTGACCGGGCAGGAGCTGAAACCTACCAGAACCCCCAGGGGCAACGCCATGCTGGGAGGCCCGCGGAACTTGGTGAGCTCGTTCAGGGAATGGCCTATCATCTGGCGCCTGTTGATCGTCCTGATGATGAAGCCGATGGCCGCCAAGCCCACGGCGATGATGACGATAAACGGGACGCCCAGCGCAATCGTTAAGGTGAGTACAATGCCCAGGCCGGTGGTATTTCCCCGCTCCCCGTTGAACTTGCGGAAGACGGGCCACATCTGGCCGCATAGCGCCGCCAGTCCGCCCAGCACTGTTACATAAAGAGGGAACTGCAGCATCAAGCCCGCCAGTACGGGCAGGACTCCCTTAAGAATATCCAGCAGCACGCCCAGCGCGCCCCACATCCTGCCGACCTTGTGCCAAAGTGCCTGATGCAGGTCCAGCTCCCTGGACAGGTCAAAGCCCCTGAGGCGACCTATCAGAATCATGAAAGGCACAGATCCAAACAGGTAGGACGCTATAACGAACAGAATGTACGCCAGAATCAACAATTAAAAAATTCCCAGATCCAAATTCCAAACGGCCCGGCAGCTCCCGGGCGTGAAGCTCTTCCTCCATATGCAAGGACAGGGCCTTAAGCCCTGTCCATTATTTTATAAAGAGATGAAGCCCTACCTCGGCACTATGGTTACTTTGTAGCCCTTGGCCTCGATGTCCTTTATCAGCCCTTTAACGTTATCGCTGTCAACGTGCAGCATAAATCCGTTGGGCGTCTCCTCCGCCGGGGGCATGGTATGGGCGGCGATGATCTTCATGCCGGACTTATCCGTGATATCCATGATCTCCCTTATGTTCTTGGGCTGGTTGGCGTTGGAGATATTCAGCCTGGTGCCGGGCTTGCCGATGCCCAGTGCAACGTTGAGCATCTTGATCATGAAGTCGGTGGTCGTCACCACGCCTATCACCTTACCGTCCTCCAGCACCGGCATGATGCCCACCTTCATATTGAAGCCGCGGGCCAGGGCCTGCTCGACCGAGGCATCCGGGTCAATGGTCACGACGTCCTTCTGCATTATCTCGCGCACCTTCATCTTGGCCAGCAGGTAGTTCATTTCCCAGACGCTAAGGCTGGTTGCCGGCGAGGGGCCGACGCCGATGATGCGGTCCAGCGTGACGATGCCGACCAGCTTTCCCCTGTCCACTACCGGAAGGCGGCGCACCTTATGAGTCTCCATCATCTTGCGCGCTTCCATGATGGGAGTATCGCTTGAAACGGTGATCACATTCCACGTCATTATATCTTTGACTTTCATCTGGCAACCCCCTTTTGATTTTCGATGCGCGGTATTATAACACAGGGATTTAGGGCGCGGAAATGTATATTGCAGCGTAATCAGTGGCTGTGGATTTGCAGGTTGAACAATCATGCCCTGCGCTGTTTTTTCTTAAAAATCAGCGTGAGCGCCACGATTATCGCCATCAGCCCTCCGGCTGCTATTACAGCTATCACGGGCAAAGAGAGCTCGCCAGGCGGGGACGGCATGGTGGCCAGGGTATGGATTTTGAAGCTGCCGGACTGCCCCTCTATTTTGACAGCGTAGTCTCCGGGGTCGCTCTCCCTGACGGTGAAACTGAGCACCTGCGATTTGCCCGCGGGCAGTGCGATATCGCTCTGCGCCGCATTTTTACCGTTGATCAGCAGGGCCACGCTCCTGGAGCCTTCGGATGAGCCGCCGTTCACAGCGCGCACGGTTATTTCCACGGGCTCGCCCGGGCCGGCCACCGTGGGGGAGACCGACAGGTCGGAAAAAATGAAGGAAGCGGCTGATTTCGACTTGTCGGACTGCCCCGCGGTGTTGGTGGTGGCCGCAGGCGTAACGGATGGGGAGGGTATTGACCAGGGAGAGGGCGCCGGGCCCGGCGCTGGTGACGGGGGCGCCGGAGCCGGGGCTGCGGGAGTCGGGCATCTGACGGCGAAGATTGAGAAATGTGTTATCTGAGCTGACACTGTCTTTCCCAGCGGATTGACGCTGGAGGCTGTTTTCTGCCATGACGCGCCCGTCCACCAGGCGATGAACAGGCTGGATTCGCTGGCGCCCGCCGGGAGCGAGTATACATCGTAGTTCAGCGATATCAGCACAGCCGGAGAAAAAGTCGCCCCGTTGGGCGTGAGGTTATAGGCGCAGACGGTGGTACAGTTGTCAGAGACGGAGGGCGGGTCTGGTTCCGCAGCCACGGTGATCGCCTTCTGTCCCTTGAGGTCGACCTCCGTGTTAGGCGAAAAGCGAAGCCTGATCTTGCCGTCGACGCTTTCAAGCTCCTTTTCTGAGGCCAGCACCCAGTGCACAGGCGTGGTCAGCGTCATGTTGTCCGTGTTGCCGGGCATGCTGACGGTCACCGTTAAAGACTCGGAGTAGTTATCGGCGCAGGTCGGTGCGGCACCTGACAGATGCAGGGCCAGGGCTGTGCAGAGGCAGAGGATGGTCAAAAGAAAAGCACGTTTAAGGAAGCATACGGTCAGCTGTGATCTGGAGCTATACTGGTATCGCATTACTGATCGAATATTTATTATACAGTCCATCTATAATAACATTTTTCCGTAAGAAAGGAACCGGCCGTTAAAAGCCTGATTGCCTCATGTTATAATTGCTGAGTTTCTCACCTGGCAAATACTTGGAGAAAATAATGGCCAAGGTCATCACTGAAAGAAAAGGCCGCATCTTTATTGTCACCATCAGCCGCCCGGAGGTCCGCAACGCAGTGGATGGTGAGACCGCAGGGCTGCTTAACGCTGCAGTCAGGGAATTCAGGGGCAGCCCTGATTTGCGGGTCATGATACTGACAGGCGCAGGCGATGTGTCATTCTGCTCCGGCGCGGATCTGAAGGATACAAGCGGGCTGAGGAATAAGAAGGCCGATGCCGACGGCCCCATGGGGTTCTCCCGCATAACGGATATTCAAAAACCAACCATTGCCGCAGTCAACGGTTACTGTCTGGCAGGCGGGCTGGAGCTGGCCTGCTGGTGCGATTTCCGCATCGCGGCCGCCAGTTCCCGCTTCGGCGTGGTGAACCGGCGCTGGGGTGTGCCGCTGATTGATGGAGGCACGCAGCGCCTGCGGCGCATCGTCGGGCTGGGCAACGCGCTTTATCTGATTGAGACGGGTGTCATGATCGATGCAGACCGCGCGCTAAGCATGGGACTGGTACAGGAGGTCGTCCCCCGGGGCAGGGCGCTTGAACGGGCGATGGAGCTGGCGGAAGCTATATCTGCCTACCCGTGGAGCAGCCTGGTGCGGGACCGGCGCGCAGTATATGAAGGCCTGGGCCTGAGCCTGCCGCAAGGCCTGAAGCTTGAAAAGAAGCTGCATAAAAACAGCCTGCGGGACGGGGAGATGCTTGAGGGGTTGGAGAGATATGCCAGGGGGCAGCGTCCGCAGCCGCCGTCCTAAAGACACTGCCATTGCGAGCCCCGATAGATCGGGGCGAAGCAATCTCATGATCGTAGGGAAACGGCCTGACTTAATGCCGGGAGATTGCCACGGCCGCTGACGCGGCCTCGCAATGACATAGTGAGAGGGATTGCCACGGCCGCTGACGCGGCCTCGCAATGAC
>CAZSED010000028.1:0-20043 GCA_964605885.1 uncultured Dehalococcoidales bacterium | reverse complement strand
AGGACTCCCACTTAGCAAGGCCGCTATACTGTCCTACTGATGGGGTCCACCTCAGGATAATGACCATCAAGGAGCTGCACAAGTTAGACAGCATGGTCAAGGCCGTCGTTTCTACCGGCTATGCTGACAAGTCAGTCATGGCCGATTACAGGAAGTGGGGATTCAGTGGCGCTGTTGCCAAGCCCTACACCTTTGAAGAGCTTGGCCACGCAGTGAACGATGTAATGGGTTGATCAGATTGACCCCCTAAGTTGTTGCCCCTATAATGGAAATTGGAGGAGGTTGAGCAGTTGATTCCTTCCCTTGGACTGCTTTCAGACCAATGGAAGATGAGTTTAGAATCAGCTACAAGGCCAACGGCCGCATCCTCGAGGTCGTGCTGGAAGGGGTGGCCACGGATGACAACGCCAAGGAAATCCAGCGCCGGATCCTTGAGATAATCAACGCACACAGCCATAAGTTCAGGCTGATTGATTTAAGAGCTCTGAAGGGCCGCACCAGCACCGTATTTACCTACTATCAGGTAATGGATTTCCCCACTGACAATATACCTACCCGCGCGGCCATCATAGACCTGCCCGAGAACAAGGATTTCTACACCTTCCACGAGACAGCGGCGGTCAACCGCGGCTTCCCCTGGCGCTATTTCAACGATGCGGACGAGGCGCGGGCCTGGTTGCTCAAGTAGGGGATACCCTCACCCTACCCTCTCCCTTCAAGGGAGAGGAATTCTTTTTTCTAAGTGGGACTGGCGTCCCTCTTCAACGCCTTGGGACGTCCGGCTATCCAGATAAGGCAATGTCACTTTACGCTGAATACGAAAAGCGTCCGCTTCCCCAAATGTCATTGCGAACGAAGTGAAGCAATCTCCTGATCGAGCGTTTTAATGCCGTGAGATTACCATCCCGATTCCATCGGGACAGGCTCCTCGCAATGACAGCTAAATCAAAGATGGACTGGCGTCCCTCTTCAACGCCCCGCTGCGTGCCGCTTTAAAAAGTGCTGGCGCTTGACCATGGCGCCGATGCAGCGCACGGCGTTCTCCGGCATGGAATACGTTGGAATACCATCTTTGACCGCCATCTCCATGCCCGCATACTGGTCGGTCGGGTTGCCCGGCACGAAGACAATAGGTTTGCCCAGGCTGTCGCGCAGCTCGGCCACTCTCTTCCTGAAGGGCTCCTCGTGAATGAAAGCATAGGCTATCATCAGGCACACGTCCACCTCGGAGACCACCATCTCCAGGCAGTCGCCGTAGGCGCCGTAGGGATCGCCCACGGCCACCCAGACCAGGTCCACCGGGTTCTTACGGTTGTTGGAGGGCGGCACCTTGCCCTCGAGATATATTCTCAGCTTCTCCTGCAAAGCCGGCGAGAGTTGTGGTATGCGTAACCCTTCTTTAGCGCAGGCGTCGGACGAGGCCACGGCGCCGCCGCCGGCCTCGATCAATATGCCCAGGTCGTTGCCGGCAGGCAGCACCGGACAGCTGAAGGCCACCGCCAGGTCTATTACGTCCTCCATGCCGTGTGCGGCTATGATGCCGGTCTGCCGGCACATGGCCTGAAAGACTTCGTAGTCGCCCGCCAGCGAGCCTGTATGCGAGGCCGCCGACCTGGCGCCCATATCAGAGCTTCCGCCCTTCCAGATGATGACCGGCTTCTTGCGGCAAACCTCGCCCACTATTCTCATAAAGCGCCTGGCGTCCTTGAGTCCCTCGACATAGGCAGCGATAACCCTGGTGTCCGGGTCCTGGCCCCAGTAGCCTATCAGGTCCTCAACACCCAGGTCGCTCTGGTTGCCGATGCTGATAACACCGGTGAAGCGCAGCCCGCGAGCGCCGCCCAGCCGCAGCATGGACTCGCTGGCCCAGCCGCTCTGCCCCACGAAGGCAACCGGCCCCAGATCAAGCGGCAGCGTGGCATAGGGCACCACCGTGTTTATCCTGCCCTTTGACGTAAAAATGCCCATGCAGTTGGGCCCGATGATGCGCACGCCGCCCTCACGTGCAATAGAGACCATCTTCTTTTCAAGGTCCCGACCCTCGGCGCCCAGCTCGCCGAAGCCGACGGCATGCACGACGGCAAATTTGACGCGCTTGCGGGCGCAGTCCTCCATGGCGGGCATGATGGCACGCGACGGGATGGCCAGTATGGCCAGGTCGATCTCGCCGGGAACCTCGGTAAGGCTGGGATAACACTTTAGACCCCTTATCTCGCTCTCACCGGGATTGATGGGATAGATGGTACCGGCATACTTGTCGGTCAGCATATTGTTGATGAACATGCCGCCGGATTTAAATTCTTCCTTTGAAGCGCCGACAATGGCCACGCTGCGCGGCTGAAAAAGGTATTTTAAGTCTGGAACATTGTGCTGATTCATTGGCTGCCTCCGAAAGCTGTCCGGATATTATCTTATGGGCTTCGGCGCGGTGTCAAAAGGCAGCCGTTGTGATATATTAC
The DNA here is from genome assembly GCA_964605885.1 of uncultured Dehalococcoidales bacterium. GTDB lineage: Bacteria > Chloroflexota > Dehalococcoidia > GIF9 > UBA5629 > CAZSED01. The sequence continues at coordinate 17,584 of CAZSED010000028.1, read as the reverse complement.
TCATGTCAACCTTTACGCTCTTTCGACCGCCGCAAAATAAATTGAGGAGTAGATTGATGCCGTACGAGACTCTCATCACCCAGAAAGAAGCAGGTATTGGTAAGATCATCATCAACCGCCCGGAGGCCATGAACGCCATCACGCCCGGCATGCTCAAGGAGCTGAAGGCCGCCGTGCTGGAGGCCGGCAAAGATGACGACGTTAAGGTCATTGTCCTGACGGGCGCCGGCAAAGCCTTCTGCGCCGGCGTGGACCTCAAAGCCCTGGGCGACCGAAAACTGCTGCGTGGCAAGGTCGGAGATATACTGGACGTGCCCGCCAGGGAGCTTATCAACGCCATACGCGCCGTGCCCAAGGTGGTGATTGCGCTGGTCAACGGCTTCTGTTTCACCGGCGCCATGGAAATTATGCTGGGCTGCGACCTGGTGATCGCAGCGGAGGAGGCCAAGATAGGCGATACACATGCCAAGTGGGGCCTCAGGCCCACCTGGGGCATGAGCGCCAGGCTGCCGCGCCGCGTGGGCTTCCTTAAAGCCAGGGAGCTCTCCTTCACCGCCGACGCCATCGGCGGCAAGGAGGCCGAGCGCATCGGCCTGGTCAACATGGCAGTGCCGCTGGAGAAGCTGGAAGAGGCCCTGCAAACGGTAGCCAGGAAGATCATGGCGAACAGCCCGCAATCTATCAAGGCCTACAAGCATCTTTACAACACCAACGAAAGCCTGCCGCTGGATAAGAGCCTCAAGCTGGAGTTCGGCAGCGAGTTCGACATCACCGACACGGAGCAAAGGCTGGCCAGCTTCCATAAATAGCCTGTGGCATAACAAAGATTATAAATTTTAAGGAGGCCGCAGATGCCCGAGAAGAAATTTAAATATTTGAGCAAGGAGTGGGCCGAAGAGGTGGAGAGGAGGCTGAAAAAGGAGCTCACCCCGGACAAAATGAAGCACATCACCTCGTCCATGCTGACCGTCTACACCAACTGCCCAGACGGCAAGACCCGGGCGGTCTATTACAAGCTGACGGACGGCAAGGTGGAAACCGTGACGCTGGTGGAAGGGACCCTGCCCAAGGCCGAGTTCTCCATCACGGCCGAGTACGAGATGTTCGCCCGCATATCGCGGGCCGAGCTCAAGGCGCGCTCCGCATTGATGTCGGGTAAAATGTCGCTCAAGGGCAATTTGGTCAAGGCCCTGACTCTCTCACCCACGGTCGACCGGCTGAACGAAGTGATCGCCAGAGTACCCACCGAGTATTAGAGGGAGGTAACTGAAATGCCTGTTAAGAAGAAAGTAGCGGTCAAGACCGACCCTTATTTCATAGACTTCCCCAAACGCGTGAAATCCATACAGAAGGAGATGGCCAGGCACGGCATAGACGTCTATCTGGGCTCGCGCCTGCGCACGCTTTCCTGGATTGTGGACGCCTTCATGCCCTGGCGCTCATATATAGTGATACCGCCCGAGGGGCTGCCGACGGTCATCACCTTCGTGATAGACGCGGCGCGTGTGGCGGACGATTCATGGCTGGACCAGGACCACATACTGGGCTACGGGCCGATGGGGGGACAGGACCAGGTGGCGCTGCTGACCGGGCTGATCAAGCCGTATTTGAAGGCCGGCAAGGGCATCATCGGCATGGAGACCGGCATGGGCACCTACCTGCCCGAGGGGCACCTGACGCTGTTCGAGTTCGTCATGCTCAAGGCGGCCATGCCCAAGGCCACCTTCAAGAACGCTCACGAGATGGTCGACCGGCTTTCAATGATCAAGGACATCGGCACCATCAACCGCTTCCGGGAGGCCTCGCGCATCGTGGATATAGGCCACAAGGTCGTGCGTGAGGCCATCAGCGACGGCGGCTACCTGAAGATGACCGAGACCGAGGTCGCCGGCCTGGCCGCCTACGCCATGAGGAAGGTGGGCAGCGAGTGGGAATGGTCGTTCACCGGCGGAAACGAGATCGCCGCCGGCTACCGGACCGGCCTGGCGGCGGGCGCCTGCACACCGGCCAGCCGCAAGAAGCTCAAGACGGGCGAGCCGCTGATGGTCGACCTGCACGCCATGTTCAAGCTGGGGCTGGGCGACCACTCGCACAACTACTTCCTGGGCAAGGCCAGCAAACGCCAGCTCTGGCATGCCCAGAACTTCGTCGACCTGATCAAGAAGTGCCTCAAGGCCTACAAGCCGGGCGTATCACCCACCAAGCTGGCCGACCAGTTGCTGGCCTTTGCAGAAGAGCGCGAGTTCCAGGACTACCTCGTGCCCGGCTTTGAGCACGGCATCGGCATGATGGGCGACGAGTGGCGCATAGGCCTGAACGACGGCCCCTTCGAGTACTGGACCAACCCGGAGCATCCTTACAAGAAGGACGAGATGCTCATCTGCGCCGTCCAGTATGCCTGCCCGGAGGAGGACGTGGGCTTCCGCTATGAGAACCCCATACTCATCACCGAAAACGGCTGCGAGGCCCTCTCCAAGTTCCCGCTGAGCATAGACGTCGTATAAGAATAAAAAGAGGGAGAGGAGGGAACAGCTCCATCCTCTCCCTCCAAACTCCAGGCTCCAAACAACAGTTTATATTCTAAATTCTAAACCCTAAACTCTAAACAAGCTTAAAACCCAAAGCTCAATCTTGTGTACTTTGAATTTTGTTTTTACTTAGGATTTTGTATTTATGGTTTAGGGCTTAGGGCTACCAGTATATCCTCATGCCCTCTACCACTCCCATCTCGGGCCAGAATGCGCCCAGCCCCTCCGCATCTGCTGTGACCCGGGCAGTGAGCTTGTTTATCGCATATTTCTGGGCGCTGATGCTGCTTGCCAGCCCGCTGTTCCTGCTCCTGTTATACTCATCCACGTAAGCGTTGTACTTCGTAATGGCCGCGTTACACTCGTTGAAGTCGGCCCTGAACGTATCCATCCGCGCCCTGTACTGCTGGTAGTAGCTGAAAGAGGGGGACTGCGCCACCTCGATGCTGATAAATCCCAGCTTCTGTCCTACCACAGGGTAAGCTATCTTATCGTTGCTTGCTGCCTGCCCGAAGACCACGGCGGGCTTGCCGTCGGGCGATAGCTGCTGGTCGTATCCGGCCAGGAACTCCTCCACGGTCATGCCCGTGCAGTCCACATAGACCAGGCCCATATCGGTTGTTTCAAAGGCATCTAGGGCGTGGCCGATGTTGCTGCCCTTGAACTTTACGGCCACAAAGGCCGTCCTGATGCCTTTAGCCTGAGCATTGTTGTAGACCGCCTCGGCGAAGGCCCCGCAGGGATTCAGCACCCGGTCATAGATGTCCTGGTCAGTCTTGTCTTGCCTGATAAAATCTATGAGTTGTTGCCAGGTTGGATTAACGGCAGCGTGATTGCTTACCAGGTGGACCCTGAGAGCATCGCCCTCATCGGCCAGCCTGGTGCGGTTGAAAGGAGGCTGCACCCCTTCATATACTTCAACCCCGCCTTCCCTGGATACCAGCCCGACATTGCCGCAGCCGGCAGTCACAACGACGGCCAGCGCCGCAATTATTAGCAATACCAGGTAGTTACGGTTGAACATGACAAGCAGTGCCGCTTTATTTGAATTCTTTATGCGCCAGCGCCGTCAGGACTATGGCGACAGCGCCGAACAGGAAGCAGCAGAAGAAAGCCGCGATCGAGCCGGCCAGTGCCATGCCCCAGACCCTGCGCTGCAGGGCCAGGATGCCGCCTATCACGGCTATCACGGCCACGACTAAAAGCACAACGGACAGGCTAAAAAGCAGCTGGGGAAGCCACAGCGGAACGTTGCCGACAACACCGGTGATGCCGCCGGCCAGCGCCAGCCAGAAACACACGAACATCATTCCCACGCCGGACACGATATCCAGTATGCCGGCCGTAAGGGTCTTCCATGTTTTTTCCATGTCCTTTCCCTCCTGCCAGGAATATTCCTAGATATTATAACGCCGACTAGCTCTTGACCTTCCTGAAGGGCGAAAGAAGCTCCTGATCCTTGCGCAGATCGACGATGCGGTCGCGCAGCAGCGCCGCCTTCTCGAACTCCAGGTTCTTGGCCGCCTTCTTCATCTGTGATTCCAGCTCCTTGATCAGCCTGGCAATCTCGTCGGCGGGTATGTGCTCGGCCTCATATTTGCCCCTCTCCTCGGCCACCACCTTCACACGCTCGGTTATATCTTTGACGGCCTTCTTGATGCTCTGCGGCGTTATACCGTGCTCCTTGTTGAAGGCCTCCTGTATCCTGCGGCGCCGGTAGGTCTCGTCGATGGCGCCCTTCATGGAGTCGGTCAATTTGTCCGCATAGAGAATTACGTGCCCGCCCAGGTGGCGCGCCGCCCTACCCATGGTCTGGATGAGCGCATCTTTTGACCGCAGGTAGCCTTCCTTGTCGGCATCCAGTATGGCCACCAGGCTGACCTCCGGCAGGTCCAGGCCCTCCCTCAGAAGGTTGATGCCCACCACCACGTCATACACACCCAGCCGCAGGTCGCGCAGTATTTCCACGCGCTCCAGCGTATCCACCTCCGAGTGCAGGTAGTGCACCCTGACATCCATCTCAAGCAGGTAGTCCGCCAGCTCCTCTGCCATCTTCTTGGTCAGCGTGGTCACCAGGCAGCGCTCGCCCTTATCCACCCTGGCCTTTATCTCGTGGATAAGGTCGTCGATCTGCCCCTTTGTCTGCTTCACCTCAATGGTGGGCTCCAGCAGGCCGGTCGGCCTGACCAGCTGCTCGACCACCTGCGAGCTGTTCTTGTACTCGTAAGGACCGGGGGTGGCGGACACATAAACGGCCTGCCCCACCAGCTTCTCCCATTCATCGAAGTTGAGCGGGCGGTTGTCCAGCGCCGAGGGCAGGCGAAAGCCGTACTCTACCAGCGTCTTCTTGCGGCTCATATCGCCGCCGTACATACCGCGTATCTGCGGGAGCGTCATGTGAGACTCGTCCACGAACAGCAGGAAATCGTCCGGGAAGTAGTTGATCAGCGTCCAGGGCGGGCTGCCCGCCGGCCGGCGCTGCAGGTGGCGCGAATAGTTCTCCACGCCGTTGCAGTAGCCCAGCTCGGTCAGCATCTCGATATCGTAGTTGGTGCGCTGTTCGATGCGCGCCGCCTCCAGCAGCTTGCCCTGCCGGTTGAACTCGGCGATGCGTTCGGCCAGCTCGGCCTTTATGTCCTGGATGGCCAGGTCCAGCTTTTCAGGCGAAGTGACGAAGTGCTTGGCCGGGAAGATGTCTATGGACTCTTTCTCGGACAGCAGCTCACCCGTCAGGCTGTCGATCTCAACTATCCGTTCGATTACATCGCCCCAGAACTCGATGCGTATAGCCACTTCCTCGTAAGAAGGCAGTATCTCCAGCGTATCACCGCGTATGCGGAATTTGCCGCGGGTGAAATCGTAGTCATTCCGCTCGTACTGCATGTCGATGAATTTGCGCACCAGCCTGTTGCGCTCGATCTTTTGGCCCCTGCTTATGGTCACCACGAAGCTCTGGTACTCCTCCGGCTCGCCCAGTGAATAGATGCAGGAGACCGACGCCACGATGAGCGTGTCGCGCCGGGTCAGCAGCGCCCGTGTGGCTGCGTGGCGCAGCTTGTCTATCTCCTCGTTGATATCTGTATCCTTCTCGATATAGGTATCGGTGCGGGGTATATAGGCCTCGGGCTGGTAATAATCGTAGTAGCTGACAAAGTACTCCACGGCGTTGTCCGGGAAGAACTCCTTGAACTCGGTGGCAAGCTGGGCGGCCAGCGTCTTGTTGTGGCACATGACCAGCGTCGGCCTCTGCAGCCGTTCGATGACGTTGGCCATGGTGAAGGTCTTGCCGCTGCCGGTCACGCCCAGCAGCGTCTGCTTGCCCATGCCGGCCTCCACGCCGTGCGCCAGCGCGTCGACGGCCTCAGGCTGGTCGCCGGTCATCTTGAAGTCTGAGATTATTTTGAAATCAGGCACGGCTACATTATAAATTCCAAATTCCAAAATACAAATTCCGGTAGTGGGTCAATTTGGACATAATGCACGATAAAAGGGGGTAGGGTAGTGGGTATCCCTTTTGCCGGGCTTCGGTTTTAGGCGGCCTGCTCTTGACAGTTGGCAAATACTATGTTATATATAATACAGGTTTTATATTTAGTTAGTTTAAGGACATTAGTAAATAAAGGGGGCCAAGCGGCCCCCTTTATTTTATTGAGAGAGAATAACCTTAACTAAATTATTCTCCGTATTCAACCGTATGGTTTTAACATGCCGTTTATCTTTGGGGTTTTCTGCCATATCGTAACTGAAAATACCGAGTGCAACTGCATTGTCTAATGTTGCCCCTTTATCTTCAAAACTGTCACCATATCCCATTCCAGAAGCCATGAATTGTTTTATAAAATAGGCACGAATTACATATGGTAGTTTCTTTTGTACATAAGCTAATTGTTTGACAAGTGGTTGCCATTTTTGCAATTGAGTGGGGTCGGCATTCTTTATGGCATCTGCAAGTTCCTGTGAATCCATACGCTTTAAATTAAGCGCAGTTTCCAATGGATAGAATGCTTTAGCCAGACTAATCAGTTCTGGTGCTGTACTAACATTAAGGGCACATATGTATATTCTTTTATCGAGTTTATTTCCACGACGCAATAATTCACAATAATCCGAATCACCTGCACAGAGAAATATATCATGTATTTCTGTTCTTTGCCGAAAGAAATCATCTACAGCAAAGTTTAAAGTAGGATCAGTTCGGTCTTTTTTACTATCTGATCGAAGTACCAGATGTGTACGAAATTTCGGTATCCTACTAATTTCCCTTGCATCCAAAGCTCTAGGGGCAAGTGTCCAATCGCCATAAATATTAGCTTCTTCGAGTTGCCCGATTTGAGAAATCGTTGAGGTTATAGCCTCCATTAATTTGGCGATTGGTAAATCTTCAGGAACTCTTTTCTCAAAATACTTCCACAGCCCATTACGTATATTCTCATAATCCATGAACATTGCAACTGATGGCAATTGTTCTCCCATATCATACCTCCCCAAACGATGGTTATATCAGTATAGCAGCTGTATTAGGGATATTCTAGCTAGACAAATGCTTGAAAACTATGGCATACTTTAATCATGCCAAAGCGGTTGAGCAAAAGAAAAATCTCCAGAGATATGAATGTGTTGGCTGCTCGAATTGTAGCTGAATCTACTGGTGAGCCTATCCCCAAGAACCTGGCAGAGGAATCTACTAAGAATCCGGCTGCTGTCTCTCTTGGCAGGCTCGGTGGTCTTGCAAGTGCAAAGGTTAGGATGCAAAAGATTTCACCCGAGAAACGTAAAGAGATAGCTAAAAGAGCCGCAAACAAACGATGGAAGAGGGGCTAGACTTATATCCCCTTACCGTCATCCTGTTTAGCATCATATTGGCCGAGCAAAGGAAGTTGAGTATTGAATTTAGGGTGTATCCTATTCAATCTATCCATGAAATTAGGCCAAACATCCGTAAGGGTCATCATAGTAACGACTGACCCCAACAATGCCCTTAATTCCGGGTATCCCTTGTTAGAAGTAAGACTCTGGAAATATTTGTAACTAGGTCGTCCATTTTCGTTTCTCGGGGTGACCTCCTTAAGTTTTTCGAGAACCCCGGGGGCTAATCGTTTATATATTATCTCGTTCGTGAGGATACCAAAGTACTGCGGCCTCTTGACTGAATCCTTGGGGTATTCTAGACCCCTTAACCGAAATAGTTCCCTGTAATACTCATCGGGAAATGTTTTAACATAAGGCTGCAATTCTTTCGCGACAAACGCCTCTAAGATTCTTGCCAGATTATTCTTCGCTCTTATTTCCTGGTAGCCAGTAGCTTCATCGACAAGGGCTATAATTCCTACCCTCGCAAAACCTCGCATTAGTGTTTCGCATTGCTGAGCAATATGCGATTGCTGTTTCTGTAGCCGGTTGGTATCCCTCGCCCTTAGAACAGCTTCGCATATATCAGCGAGAATAGTAGCTTCGTAGCCATTCGCTAGCCTGCCCCAAGGGGTCATGAACTTAATCGGGTTTTTGATGCTGCTCATCAACTTTACGTTCAAATCTGGGTCATTGGCAGTAATTCTAGCTATAAGATTTGATAAGCGATGCTTACCGGTAGAACTCGGGCCACTTTTGGACAAGCCAATCCCTTGCTGTAACTCTATTTGCACGAGTACGCGAGTCTCATCCTCAAGTACATATGCCGGTATTTCTATGTCACCAATCTTAAGTGGGCGATCTGGGGAACCACATATCGCGTTAGGGACACGGCCAGCCCACCGTGCCACCGCCGCCTTGCTCGCAATCGCCTTTCTTTCTTCAGGTGATAATTTTGCAGCCCTCGCTTTCCCACCCTTTGCCTTATTACTCATTTATTCACCATCCTTGCACTATAATGCTTGCATTATAACATCCAGCAAACTATAATGCAAGCATCTTCCTTAATGATGCTTGCAATGAGACTTGACAATGCTAAATCGGTTGAGTATAATGGTATTATAAATGGGTGAGATTGAGATATGAATAAGCTAAGTGTATACCAGAGAACAAAGGTTATTTCGGCTCTAGTCGAAGGCAACTCCATACGTTCAACCTGCCGTATGACAGGTGTGGCAAAAGGTACGGTGCTAAAGCTGTTAGGCGATATCGGCCTTGCCTGCTTTAAGTATCAGGACAAGCACTTAGTTAATCTCACGAGCAAGCGGATTGAATGTGACGAAATATGGTCATTTTGTCATGCTAAAGAGCAGACACTAACAACGGAGGATAAAGGTAAATATGGATATGGTGACGTGTGGACATTCGTTGCACTAGATGCCGATACCAAATTGGTGGTTAGTTGGTGGGCAGGAAAACGTGAACCCGAAGATGCTTATGAATTCCTGCGTGATGTTAAACGGCGTTTGACCAATCGTGTCCAGTTAACCACTGACGGGCATCACATCTATTATTATGCTGTTGATGGTGCTTTTGGCGATGATATTGATTATGGGATGCTTGTTAAGTTCTACAAGTCATCACCTTATGTGCCAGCCGGGCGTTACAGTCCAGGCTCAGTCCGCAAGGTCGAGGTGAAGCGAATTATCGGTAATCCTGACAGAGACAAGATATCCACAAGTTATGTAGAACGGCAGAACCTTACAATGCGAATGAATATGAGGCGGTTTACTCGGTTAACCAATGGATTCTCAAAGAAGATTGAAAATCTTATATTTGCAGTAGCTTTACATTATATGTGCTACAATTTTGTACGTATTCATAAGACTTTAGGCTGTACTCCAGCGATGGCTGCGGGCGTTGCGGATCATGTTTGGTCTTTAGAAGAAATTATTGGATTGCTTGATTCAAACTGACCCACTACCCAAATTCCAAACAATTAAAAACCCTGAATTCTAAATAAATTCAAAACTCAAAGATTGAGTTTTGAATTTGGGACTTGTTTGGTGTTTAGAGTTTGGAGCTTGGAGTTTTACTTTGCCAGCAGCCTATTTAGATGAGAGCCTCTGTAGCGCCAGCCTGATCTTTTCCTCCAAACTGAGGTCTCCTGTCTGGGGCAGCAGGGAGAGCGCCTGCGTGGCCTCCCTGATGGAATAGCCCAGGCCCATCAGGGCGGCCACGGCGTCGCTGTCGGCCTGGGACATATCGGGCAGCACCTCACCTTCCCATCCCTTCTCCAGCTTGGTCTTGAGGTCGATTATTATGCGGGCGGCGGTCTTTTTGCCGATGCCCGGCGCCTGGCTGAGCAGGTCCGAGTTGCCGCTGATGATGGCCGCTATGATTTGTTCGGCGCTGAGTGTTGTCAGCAGCACCAGCGCCACCTTTGGGCCGATGCCGCTGACGGTGATGAGCTGTTCAAAAAGCGCCAGCTCCTGCGGTGTGCTGAAGCCGTAAAGCGCAATATTATCCTCGCGTACGTAAAGGTGCGTGTGCAGGAAGACAGGGCTGCCGGGATGGCCGATGCGGCTGAGCGTGGAGCCGGGAACGCTGATGGCAAAGCTGACCGGCCCGGCCTTGACCACGACGGCATTGTTGCCCTTGCTGATTATCGTACCTTCTACCGCTGCGATCATAACTTCTTCTATCTCACCTGTTCAAAATCCTGGCAAGGTGCTGCTGGTTGAGATGGCAGATGGCCACGGCCAGCGCATCCGCGGCGTCGCTGGCCTCCGGAAGGTCGGTCACACCCAGCTGCAGCTTGACTACCTTCTGTACCTGGTCCTTGCTGCTCCTGCCGTAGCTGGTGACGAGTTGCTTGACCTGCGTGGGCATATAGCGATAGACAGGAAGTTTGGCCTGCGCTGCCGCCAGGATGGCCACGGACTGCGCCCGACCGATGGCCAGCGCCGACCTGGCGTTGCCCGCCACGAAAGGCTCCTCCACGGCGACCTCTGCCGGATGGAACTCATCCACTATTTTCAGCAGCCCTGCATAAAGCGCACACAGCCTCTGCTCCACCGGAATTTTCTGGGGTACAGAGATGACGCCGCAGATGATCATGGATATGGAACCGTCTCCTTTCTCCTCGACGATCCCATATCCCATGTTAAGAGTGCCGGGGTCAACGCCTAGTACGCGCACGCTGTCAATCCTTATTAATGGGGCGGCTTGCAGACCGGGCAGGGATGGTAACCTGCCGCCTGGGCCTGCATCGTCGTATCAAACCAGACCTTGGACGGCTGGGGGATGTGCTGGGCCACCGTGCAGCTGGGATAATGGTATTCGTGTGTGTAGGTGCTGCCCACCCAGTCCTTGTAGGGACCGGGCGGATTTGAGGGGGCCGGGCTGCCGGCCGCGGCCACCGCCAGTGTAACCGCTCCGGTTACAGTGCCTCCGGAGTAATAGGCCGTAACGGTGTAGGTGGTGCTGGCATTAGGCGAGATAACGCGGCTGCCCGCCGCCGGGACCGAACCGATGCCCTGGTCGATTACCACTGAAGTGGCATTGGTTACATTCCACGATAAGGTGGCGCTGGCCTTGGGAGTTATACCGGTGGGGTCGACCCACACCTGTACAACAGGGACCGTTGTTGTGGTGGTCGGGGTGGTAGTTGTTGTCGAGGGTGTGGTTGTAGTCGTGCTGGTGGTGGAGAAGGGCCAGCCTATACATCCGGCGAAGATGAGCGGGACCGATATTAAGAGAAGGGCCAGCAACTGATAATTTCTATTAGACATGCCGGCAAATTATCCTCCTGTGTTTTAGTCTAGACATATAAACTGGTTAAACGAAGGATAAGTTAAGTCTGAAAGTCAGGCCTCGGCCTTAAGCTTCTCAATGAGTGCGTCGCTGTAATCGAGATTGGAAAATACCCGCTGCACGTCATCCAGCTCCTCCAGCTTCTCCAGCAGCTTGACAGTCTGCAGCGCCTCTTTCTCGGGCAGGGTGACGGTATTTTTGGGGATCATGGTGACCTCGGCTGAGATCGGCTTCTTGCGTTTTTCCACGGCCTGCTTGACGAACTCGAAATCCTTGGGCTCCGTGTAAATCTCCAGCAGGCCCTTTTCCTCTTTCACATCCTCGGCGCCCACATCAATGGCGAAAAGCGAAAACTCGTCGGGGTCGATGCCAGCCGTGTCAACCGTTATCACGCCGGTATTTTCAAACATCCAGGACACGCTGCCGTTTTCCCCCAGGTTGCCGTTATACTTGCTGAAGGTGCTCCTTATCTCCTGGACGGTGCGGTTGCGGTTATCGCTCATAGCTTCCAGCATGATGGCTACGCCTGCCGGGCCGTACCCTTCCATCAACATCTCAGCCAGCGCCGCACCCTCCGCCGCACCGCTGCCCTTCTTGATGGCGCTCTCGATGTTGTCCTTGGGCATGTTGTTATCGCGTGCCTTCTGGATGGCCAGGCGCAGGCGAAAATTGCCGTCGGGATTGGGGCCGCCCTGGCGCGTGGAAATGATGATCTCGCGTGTCAGCTTGGTGAACATGGCGCCGCGGCGGGAATCGGCCACGCCTTTCTGCCGTTTGATTTGAGCCCACTTAGAATGTCCGGACATCTTGTGCCCTCACCGTCGCATTTTTTCTTGCGCGCTACTAAGAATAAAACATAATACGACCGTTATGCAACACTTCGCGCCACGGTTTTTTCCGTGTCTTATTCGAATTTGATGCTATAATGAGGCGTCTTCTAAAAATCTGCTCAAATGACGCTGCATATTTTAGAGTTCATCACGCAGGCCGTATCATCCTGGGGCTACCTGGGCATCTTCCTCACCATGACGCTGGAATCGATGCTCATTCCCATACCCAGCGAGGCCGTGATGCCCTTTGCCGGCTTTCTGGCCTACGAGGGCCGGATGAACGTCTGGGCGGCCGTTACAGTGGCCAGCCTGGCCAACCTGCTGGGCTCGATCATAGCCTACCTGATCGGCAAATACCTCGGCCGGGGATTTGTCACCAGGTACGGCAGGTACGTGCTGCTGAACGTGCATCACCTGGAGCTGGTGGAGAGCTGGTTTAAGAAATACGGCAGCGTGACCGTGCTTTTCTCCAGGATGCTGCCCGTGGTCAGGACCATCAACGCCCTGCCGGCGGGCATAGGTAAAATGAACTTCCCTAAATTCTGCCTGTTCACCTTTATCGGTTCCGTCCCCTGGAACCTGGCGCTGGTCTACGCCGGGTATATCCTCAAAGAGAACTGGAACCTGCTGGAAAAATATGCCTTATATATCGATATAGCGGTCGTTATAGCTATCATCGTTGTCTTAATTTACCTGGCCAGGAAAATTATCGACTCGGCCAGGGCGTCAAGGTTCTCAGCAGACGATTGAAAAGTTATCCAGCGTCGGTCAGGAAGGTAGTTAAGAGCTACATGCAGCGAGTGCCCATGGTGCACGAGCACTGTGACCGCTGCCTGGCGGGACGGCGCTGGCATGGCAATGCACTGCTCATGGTGATAGACGCAGCCTTCGATTCCATCGGCCTGAACTACTTTCAATCGGTGGTGCCCAGGGTCGAGCTGTTCCGGCAGAGATACGTGGCCACCGGCAAAATCGTCACCTTTGAGGACCTCGCCGGGGTGGATGATAAGAAATTGAAGGCTGTCTGGAAGAACGCGCGCTCCTGGAGTGTCGCGCGTGAGATAGCGGCCTACCTGGCCAAGCTCAAGAAAAAATACAGGCTGGATGACAGCGCCGCCCTGATTCGCTGGGCCATGGCGGCCCCGCTTAAACGCTGGGAGAGCGATCCCATCGGAAGGATTAACGGTGTGGGCATCAACACCTACCAGTACCTGAGGATGATGGGCGGCGTCGATACGGTCATGCCCGATAAAATAGTCAAAAGGGTATTCTTCGAGATGCTGGACAGGGCAGGTATAAAACCGCCGCAGAGCGATCTGGAGTTTATCAGCTTCATCGAGGAGTTTGCCCCTGCTGTGGGTTACAGGCCGATCGAGCTCTGCTGGATGACCTGGCTGGTGCAATCGGAGGCCGGCCTCAGCAGGACCGAGAAGTACGCATCATTGCTGCCAAAGATATAAAATTAGCGGGAGGTCAACACATCTTGTCACAACAACCGCCTGAACCACAGGCCGATAAAAAGGCCAGGTTCCTGACCAGGGACCACCTGCTGCAGATCGGGACTTTGCTGTTTGTCGTCGCGCTGGTGGCAGTCGTCGTCTGGCAGCGTGAAAACATCATGGAGTTCTCCATCAGCATGGCCAGGTACTGGGGCCTTAAGTACCTGGCAATTTTTGTGCTTTCCATGGTGGCAGCGGCCACCATCGTCATCCCTATACCGGGGCTGGCCATGACCTCTATTATCGGCGCCATCTCGGTCAGCCAGTGGGACCCGCTGTGGGTGGGCATTGCCTCCGGCCTGGGTGCCACGGTGGGCGAGACCACGGGCTACCTGCTGGGCTACAGCGGCCGGCTTGCCGTGCCTGATACTCCTAACTATGAACGTGTCGTACGCTGGATGTCGCACAAATGGGGCAACCTGGCGATTTTCCTGCTGGCTTTAATACCCAATCCGCTCTTCGACGTGGCCGGTATAGCAGCCGGCATACTTAAATACCCGCTGTGGAAATTTATCGTTATAGGAGCGGCCGGCAGGCTGCCCAAGCACATCCTGTTCTCCTACCTGGGATTCTGGGGCATCCATCTCATGCCCATGCCGCCACCACCACCTAGATAACTGGCGATAGGTTAAAAGAATGGACGGGGCTCCTAGAGCCCCGTCCATTTTGTTTCGCTCAAGCGATCTGCTGACTAGAAGCCGAAGGAGATCACCTGTGAAGCGGTGGCTATCCACACGACCAGTATGGACGCCAGGATTGCGCCGGCATACACATGTCCGGTCTTGCGGAAGAAATAGGTCATGGCCAGCGCCGCAATGATCAGCATGGGTATGACCGTGAAGAGCATGATGACGAACAGCGTGGTGAACTCGTTGGGGGCGTCCAGCATGTGCCCGCCGAACACCAGCGGCAGGTATTGAAGCGCCAGGTAGATGAGAAAGCCGCCGACCATCAGGGCAACGTTGACCAGCATCTCCCAGCCGAGCTTCAGCGGTGCGCCGTCCTTCTTGAAGAGGCGCAGCTCGCCGTTCAACACCGTGCTTGCCAGCATGAAGAAGACAAAGAAAGGAATCAGGTAGGTCAGGAATATCCAGAAACGCAGCGGCGACACCGGCCTGACTGCGAACAGCCAGAGGCGGTAGTCGACGTTGAACAGCCATTGCGAGAAGGACAGCGTCATGTAGGCGATCAGCGAAATAGCCACCGCCAGCAGGAAGGCCTTGCCGATCTTCGGCCAGTCCAGCATTTTGCCCCAGGCCAGGCCGTAGCTCTCGCCGTTGGCGCCGGTCTTGCGGTTCAACAGGAAGTGCCACAGCAGGAAGAGGATGATGCCGATGATGGCGTTGACGAATGCCCAGATCATTATCGGTGACACGACATCCTCCGACATGAAGGCATTGCTCTTGGCGCCCAGCCCCCTTACAAACTCCTCGATGGGAAGATAGGTCACCACCGGGATTATCACGAAGATGGCTGCGCCCAGCCACCACCATCCGCCTTTGATGGGCTTGGGATTGGCCGGGGTCGTCTCGTTCAGCCCTTTGAAGAAATCGAGCTGCATCAGCAGGCTGCCGGCCGGGAATATGAGCATAACCATGCCGATCAGCGCAACCAGGTTGCCGATCAGCTTCCAGGGCCAGGTCTGGTCGGCAGGCGGCAGGCCGTTCCCGCCCTGCAGTGTGGCCTGCAGCCAGGCCACGGCGTCTCCAATGGCCTCGCTGGACACCGTCAGGCCGTCATGGTTTGACGGTACCAGATAGAGCGCTCGAGCGGTGCCGTCGGCAATAGAGCCGTAGACCTTGCCTATCTCGACGGTCTTATCCGTTCCGAACAGTGTCTTGAGCTTGGCGCTATCCGGGATAGTGAACGGGGAATACTCATCCCAGAAGAGCTTGGAGTCCTCGTTCCATATGCCGTCTACTACGCAGCAGTTGCGCGGCCAGGTTGTATCGCCTTTCTTGAATCCGTACATGCCCGGCGCCGAGCTGATCAACACCACGGATTTGTAGTCGGGAGTGATCTGCGCTGCCCACAGGGCCGCGATGCCGCCGAAGGAATGTCCCGAGAATGCGATGTTGGTGGGATCTACATTGTCCAGGCTGGTTAGCAAACGGGCGGCGCTGACACCTCCGAAGCCGTCGACAAATGAGGGCGGGTCAGACATGCCGTGTCCCGGCTCGTCGATGGCAAGAACGACATAGCCGCGCCTGGCGAACTCGATGGAGTACCGATCCTGGTACTCATGGCTGCTGGTATAGCCATGCACCGAGAGGACGCCCGGGGCAGGCCTGTCGGGGGTGGCAGTGTTGGGTATATACAGAACGCCGGCCTGCATCTTGCCGTCCGTGCGCTCGAAGCGGACGTTCTCCACCCTGATCTTCCCCCAGTCAGTTTGAATGGCAAAAGCCAGAAGGTCGCCCACCAGAATCAAACATAGCGAAATTGCCAGAAGCACCCACGTACGTTTTTGGTTCATATGCCGAAATTCTACCTCCCAGAAGATTTTTGACTTGATCAAATACCCAGCCCGTGCCCATCAAATCAGCACAGGTGAATAAATAGTAAATGGGTATACTGAAGACACAAAATCCCTTGCTCTCACCCCCTTTGTAGAAGATTTGAACCGCCGCTCTGAACGACCTAGTATACCTAATGCAGGTCGTCTGCGCAATGGGTTGCCTTGAAGATTGGTGCCATTAACCTGAACGATCTAATAAGCCGATTACAGACGATTAAGAAGTGACTGAAACAGGGAGAGTTAAATACTTACTATTAGAAGTATGAATACTATCAACCCATGAATATCAATTGTTGATGCTGCAAAATTCATTACGTGCGATGGAAATGAGTATAAGCGCCGGTATGCCGCAGGGGGAAAAAAGTATAGCCCCCGCGACTGCGCCAGCAATGGCAACCTTCCAGTGCTTTTTCTTCAATGCAAATGTCCCACCGCTTATAGCCAGCGCGCCTAATAGAATAAAAACAAGGACAAAAATACTCCCAAAAATCATAAAAAATCGTCCTTGCGAAGGATAATAAATGTCAGATCCCAATTGCCACGGGACAGCAAACAAGATAAATAAAATGCCTATTGCGGCATAAAATATACAGAACGTTCCCGAAATAATAGAAAGTATCCCCCCGGTCTTGGCATAACTTTGCATAAACACCCCGCTGTTACATGCCATTATTCGATTCCTATCAGGGTAAAACCCTGAAAGTATTTAATATATGGTCAAAGTCTATGTTATCTGATTCTACATTTAGTGGACTTGACACGATAATCATTTCATATAATAGTCCATTCCCTTCGAAAAATATTTCCCTCCGAACTTTAGGATAACTAAGGCCCCTAATAGAATCGCTCGCTGTAAAAGAATATATTGCTTCTTCTCCTTCCATCCCAGCAATCGATGTCGGAGTTCGGCTAATTAGGACAAAATCAGGCACTGTTACATTAGAAGAAATATCTCTATCCACAGCCGTTTTCACATTTGGCTGATCGATACTAACCAGGCTAATCATAATTAATATAGAAGTAGATGCTTCCCATTTTTTTAATAGCGAATTTCGGGGGCCAGTCATCGTTATATACGTATACTTGTGCGTAAGATTATTCTCCGCCGAGATCATATTAATTTCATAGTAAGAGGGATATTCAAAAGAAAAATGGCTAATCCCCCTATCTAAAATAAAGGTATTGAATTTACTGCAATTGCAGCCAAGACTCAAGAAAATTGATATGCTAATTAGCAAAGGCAGCCCAAACACTGTAATAAGAGCTGTAATTTTATCATTCATTTACGGATGAACTCCGGTTTACCAATTGCACGGTCCAGGTATTATTCCACCCACCATTTTCGCATCTACAATCCATACGACCCATCTCCTCTATGCGACTAACACCACTGCATGTCGTATTATACAGGCACTTGACCAGTGTATCACACCTTCACTTAACCATCCAGACCAATAAAAAAGCTGCGGTCCGATAGACCGCAGCTCAAAAATTCAATGGTGGAGGCGAGGGAGGGTCGAACTCCCCGTCCAGAAAAGAGTTGCC
>CAZSED010000027.1:0-20163 GCA_964605885.1 uncultured Dehalococcoidales bacterium | reverse complement strand
GACTTAAAATCCGCTTCCCTCACGGGAGTGTGGGTTCAAGTCCCTCCCTCGGCACCACCCCATTGCCAATCAAGCCAGCCTGATAGATTCGTCTTTAGCTATGTTTTCCAGGAACTTCATGTACATCCTGGTGCGCAGCTCGTTCCTGTCCCTGTAAGGCGTGACGAACTTGCCCTTGAGCCAGATCCTGTTCTCCTCCACATGTATGAGCACGTGGCGGTTGGTCTCCGCCTCGCGTAGAAATGCGGGGTAGTTGTCCTTGAAAGCTTCCTTGGCCTCAACCAGGTACTTGTCGTCCTCGCTGTTGATTATCCCATCCAGCAACTCCACAGCCTTGAATATATCGCTGTTTGACGATATGGGTATCTTTATCTCATCGAAGATATAGTCGCACTGCACGATCTTGCAGTCTTTCTCGTAGACCTTGGAAAAATTCAGTACAGGCTTGTCCAGGACGAGAAGGTTAGGGATGCGCAGTATCTTGCCGGTGAGCTCACCGCCCAGCTTCTCGTCCTCTCCTACCTCGTCCAGCGTGAGATAGAAAATGCCAATGTGCCGCACATCGCCCTTGTAGCTGTCGATACGGATACGGTCACCCTCGTGCAGCATGTTGGAAAAGACGATGATGAAATAGCCGAAGTAGCTGGCCACATACTTCTGCAGCGCCAGCGCCAGGCCGATGGCAATAATGGAAATATAGATTGCCAGGTTGCTGTATACGGCCACAATGACCAGTGTCAACAGCGCTACGACGGCTATGAGGATAGCGAGTATTCGTGTTTTCACGGATCAAGTCCTCAGGGCGCGGATATAACCTTTAGGATGGCTGTGGCGTCGTTTACCGAGAAGTAGTAGTCTCCGGGGTTCCCGGCCATGGCCATGAAGGTGACCTCCTGGCATTGTCCCGGCTCGAGCATGATCTCATTGACCGATTGAGTCTTGCCGTTTATTTTAAACTCCGCCTTGTGGTGTATGGCTTGCTGCCCCGAATTGGTGACGTTAGCGATTATGCCCACCGTGCTGCCCGGCAGCACGCGGTCGGGCAGAAGCATTACGCTGGTGAAGACCTGCGCTATCACGGGCGGCTTTGCCGGGACTGAGCCCGGCACTATCATACCGGCCGGTTGAACGGGCCTTTTAGGAGGCCCGAGTATGACGTTGAGGAAGGAGGAAAGCCCCTTGCTTTGGGGTGCAGGAACCTGCTGCGAGGACTGGGCGTTCATCATCGACGTCAGGTGGGCTATATCGGCTTCAGCCTGCGCCGCTTTTCGCTGAGGGGTGCTGGTAAGCTTCATATAGTTCGCACCGGAAAGCTGACCCACCTTATACCTGGCCTCCAGGTTGGCCAGCTCCTGCTGGTAGATATTCAGCTCGTGAGAACGCGTGTCCAGCCTCTTGGTCAGCTCCCTCTTGATCTGCTCGATCACGGTCATGGCATGCTGCATCTGGGCAGAGTACTCCGATTTCAGTGTGTGATAGGAGTATTCGTTGACGGTGCCGTCACGCAGCAGGTTTTCCAGGTTATTCAGGAACAGCTCGACCTGTTCCTTGTTGACCAGAGCCTGGTGTAAATCTTTTTCCATCTCTAATGAAATAACCGGGAATGATTATACTATTATTACATACCGGGTCAATCAGGGCCTCTATTTTCGCTTGATGGCTGCGCGGACAGCCTGCTCAATGTCGGAAGCAGCCAGGCCGTTCATTGCCAGCAGCTCTTCAGGCTTGCCTGATTTGCAGTAGTGGTCATTTATTCCCAGCGATTCCAGCGGGACAGGATGGCTGGTGGAAAGCACCTGGGCCACAATGCTGCCCAGCCCGCCATGAAGCAGGTGCTCCTCAGCCGTGACGACGGCGCCTGTCCGTGAGGCCGCGGCGATTATAGCTTCCCGGTCGATGGGCTTGAGGGTCGACATGTTAAGCACGCGGCAACGGATTCCCTCACCGGCCAGAGACTTGGCAGCCGCCAGGGCGGTGCTAACCAGCATGCCCGTGGCAATTATGGTGGCGTCGGACCCGTCCAGGAGCAAACTGGCCTTGCCCACTTTAAAATCGCACCCGGCGCCGTATATGACCGGCGTCTTGCTGCGGGCCAGCCTGACATAGAACGGGCCGACGGTATCGGTGACAGCCTTAATAACTGCCGCCGTTTCGATGGAGTCGGCGGGAACGATTACGCTGAAGTTCGGCAGCGAGCAGTAGAGCGCCAGGTCCTCTATGGCCTGGTGCGAGGAGCCGTCCTCGCCCACTGTGATGCCGCCGTGTGTGGCAACAATCTTAACATTGGTGTTCGGCTGCGCAACGCACATGCGCACCTGGTCAAAGCACCGGCAGGAAGCGAACACGGCGAAGGTGCTGACGAATGATATCTTTCCGCAGGAAGCCAGGCCGGCGGCGATGCTGACCATGTTCTGCTCGGCCAGTCCGCACTCGATAAACCTGTCGGGATAAGCGGCTGCGAAATATTTGGTCATGGTCGAGCGGGATACGTCCGCGTCCAGCACCACGATATTGTGGTTGTCTTTGCCCAGCTCAACCAGCATTTGGCCGTAGGCGTCGCGCGTTGTGAGCTCGCTGTAATCCGTCATGCCAGCTCCCTCAGCGCAATTTCCGTCTCAGCCTTATTGGGCGCCTTGCCGTGGTAGTCCACGTTATTCTCCATGAAGCTCACGCCTTTGCCTTTAACGGTATGGGCGATGATCACCACCGGTTTTCCTCTTAACTTCTTTGCCTTCTCAACCGAGCTCAGTATCTGCCGCATGTC
The DNA here is from genome assembly GCA_964605885.1 of uncultured Dehalococcoidales bacterium. GTDB lineage: Bacteria > Chloroflexota > Dehalococcoidia > GIF9 > UBA5629 > CAZSED01. Next base: position 17,399 of record CAZSED010000027.1, on the reverse strand, counting down.
GTGCCCGTTGATCTCGAGCACTTCCCAGTTGAAGGAGCGCCACTTATCTTTGAAAGGCTCCAGACTCATTATATTTTTGGTGAAACCGTCCAACTGCAGGCCGTTATAGTCGACGAATACGGTCAAGTTGTCCAGTTTATTGTTGGGCGCAAACATGGCCGCTTCCCATATCTGCCCCTCGTCGCATTCGCCGTCTCCCAGCAGGACATAGGTGCGATAGTCCTTATTGTCCATCCTGGCCGCCAGTGCAATTCCGATAGCGAACGAGAGCCCCTGGCCGAGGGAGCCGGCTGAGACGTCTACGCCGGGTGTAAGCAGGCTGTCGGTGTGGCCCTGCAGGCAGGTGCCGGTTTTCCTCAAGGTAGACAGCCACTCCATGGGAAAGTATCCGCACTCGGCCAGGGCGGCATACAGGACGGGTGCGGCATGCCCCTTGCTCAGCACAAACCTGTCGCGGTCGGGCCAGTGCGGGTTCTTGGGATCATGTCGCATGATTTTGAAATAGAGGGCTGTGACTATATCGGCGGCTGATAGGGATCCGCCCGGATGGCCGCTCCCGGCATCCGAGATCATTGTAATGACATGACGCCTTAGTTTACGTGCGGTTGCTTCCAGTTCTTGAATGTTATCAGCCATGTGTTCAACGACGCTAACAGGTTGATAAGGCGTATATGTTAAAGCAAAGGGTGGTTTGAATGGAAATTATTATAGCCACCATAGAAGAAGATGTCCATTCCGCCGGTATACGTAAGACGGGCAAGTTGGATATATTGAGAATAAGGCGAGCGTAAACTATAATTTTTAGCGTGATAATAGACTCGCATACACATATATTCTCACCCGAGGTAATACAAAACCGGGAAAAATACTGTACTTCGGACTCCTGCTTCGGGTTGCTGTACTCGCAGGAAAAATCCAGGATGGGTACGGCGGAGGACCTGATCAGCATAATGGACCAGCGCCGGGTGAGCAGGTCTCTGGTGCTCAATATCGGCTGGGACAGCCATGAGATGTGCGTACGCACCAACGATTATATTCTGGAGGCTGCTGCCAGGTACCCCGAGAGGTTGACGGCCTTGTGCTCCATCCAGCCCAGGGCTGGCGAAAGAGCGTTGAAAGAAATCGAGAGATGTCACAAGGCAGGCGCCAGGGGTTTCGGCGAGCTGAGGCCGGACGTGCAGGGTTTTGACTTGCTGGATACGTCTGTCATGTCTGCGGTGGTTGAGCTAATAATCAAGCTCGATATGGTTTTGTCTGTGCACGCTTCCGAGCCGGTGGGGCACGAGTATGCGGGAAAAGGCAAGACCACCCCTGACATACTTTACCCATTTATCTGCCTCTACCCGGGGTTGAAGATATTGCTGGGTCACTTCGGCGGGGGTCTGGCCTTTTATGAGCTGATGCCGGAGGTGGCCAGGAATCTGCAGAATGTCTATTACGATACTGCTGCAGCGCCGTTTCTATACAGCCCGCAGATTTACAAAATGCTCATTGCAGTGGGATGCGGACATAAAATACTCTTCGGCAGTGACTGGCCACTGCTGGACCCGGCACGAATAATCGACCATATTAAAGCGCTACCGCCGGAAAGCGGGGATCTGGAAGACATTTTGTATGCCAATGCCGGCAAATTCCTGGGAATAACTTGATGGAATAAAGCGGATGAGAGACGCAGAAATAAGGTCGTTTGTGGCAATTGAACTGCCTGCCGGGTTGAAAGAGCGGCTGAAAGCATACCAGGCTGCTCTCAAGCTGCCGCAGCACCGCTTTGTAAAGTGGGTCGACCCAGGCCTGATCCATCTAACAATCAAGTTCCTGGGAAACGTAAGCTCCGGCAAGCTGGATGATGTCAAAAGTGCGCTGGCAAAGGCGGCAGGAGCGACCCGGCCTTTCAAACTGCAGACGAAGGAGACGGGTTGTTTCCCTAATCCCAAGAGAGTCCGGGTATTCTGGCTGGGCATGAAATGTGACGGTGAGGAACTGCTTAAGCTGGCCAAAGACGTGGATGTAGCATTGACCAGGCTGGGATTTCCCGGTGAAGACCGCCCCTTTGCATCTCATCTGACGCTCGCCATGCTGAGAGATGGCTGTTCGCAGGAAGACAGAGCGGCATTCGGCGAGTTGATCAAAGGCAGCGAGTTCCAGCCGCAGTTCTCATTACAGGTGGAGTCGTTATCTTTAATGCGCAGCCAGCTTACGCCGTCAGGGCCCATTTATACCTGCCTGGCAAAGTTTAAGCTGGGCGGCGTTTAACAGTCCGCCGATGTCAAAAATCTCAGGTTAAATCATTTGCTAATGAATTTTAATTAATGCTATACTTTACCTATCCTTGGAGGAGGTGGAAAAAATAGTGGAAAACTATTCCTTTCCAAAGTGTTTAAAATGTAAGACCGGTGATTTGGTTCCGCTGTCCGATTTCGGTAGTCAGGGAGCAGCGATACATTATAAAGCCTGGGTATGCACCAATCTTGAGTGTGGATTCAACCTGAAGATCAGAAACGGAGATATATACCTTAACGAGCCGATCTTTAGTGGAGCCAGTCACACGCTTCGTCCCCATTAAGCTAGAATAACAGGCGGTATTAGTCAGAATATTTAACGGAGCAACTGTTTTGACCAGACGGTTGAAACAACTCCAGAGCCAAGTCATCGATTTTTTCTATCCTCGAGTATGTCTTGGATGCGGAAAAATCGGTGACTTTGTTTGTATCCGCTGCGAAAACAGACTGAAGCGCATTTATCCTCCGCTCTGCCAGAGATGCGGCAGGCCGGAAACAAGCGGCACTTTATGCCGTGAATGCTGGAGCAAACAGGGAAATATTGATTTGATACGGTCGGTGTTTATATTTGAAGGAATAATACGCGATGCCGTGCATGCGCTGAAATACAATAACCTGCGCGCCATTGCGGGTCGCCTGGGAAGATTTATGGCCGAATATTATACGGAAAACAAGTTGGCCGCTGACATTCTGCTGCCTGTGCCCCTGCATGAAAGCCGCATGCGGCAGCGGGGATATAACCAGTCAGAGCTGCTGGCACGGGAGGTTTCCTCAATTATCAACGTACCGGTATATACGGATCCGCTGGTGCGCATCAGGAATAACAGGCCGCAAACTCACACTGCGAATGCGGAAGAGCGCAGGAGCAATGTACGCGATGCTTTTAAATGCCAGGAGGGGAGAGTCGAGGGGAAAAATATAGTATTGATCGATGATGTCTGCACGACGGGCGCCACGCTTGAAGCGTGTGCAACGGCCTTGAAAGCGCAGCGGGCCGGGATCGTGCTGGGATTCACACTGGCCAGGGAAATATAGAGCAGGAGTCGAGAATGGATATCCAGGTAATCACCAAGAATGTACAAATCGAGCCGGAGTTGAAAGGCTACGCCGAGCAGAAGCTGACGAAGTTGAACAGATATTTGAATTCCATCAACTCGGTTAAAGTAGAGCTCTCTAAAGAAAAATCAAAGTCACGGCAGCAGAGCTTCAGCGCCCAGTGCACTTTAAACATCAACGGATTCCTGATCAGGGGAGAGCACAAGGCTGACAACATGCGTGCGGCCATTGATGAAGTTGCCGATGTAATGGAGCGGTTGATAGAAAGGTACAAAAAGAGGTATGAAGTCACCAAGAGCAGAAATCCCGAATCGATCAGAAAACCGGCAGAAGAGATTGAATCAAAAGGAACCGATGACGACACGCGGATTGTGAAGGTCAAACGGTTTCTGATAACGCCCATGACGGTGGCGGAAGCCATAGACCAGATGGAGTTCCTGGGTCACGATTTCTTTGTGTTCATGAACCGTGTGGATGATTCGATACAGGTTGTCTACAGGCGTGACGACGGGGAATACGGCGTCATAGTCCCGAGATTTTCCTGACAATATCGGCGGTGAGGTGGCAGATGACGGTTGAGATAGCTGTAAAGAAGACGAAGCTGAAGCTGGTACAGGGGGACATTATCAGGGAGAAGGTGGACGCTATAGTGAATGCGGCCAATTCAGGCCTGATGGGTGGAGGAGGAGTGGACGGAGCCATACACAGGGCGGCCGGCCAGGTAATAGACGAGGAATGCCGGAAGATTGTATCCCAGATCGGGCGCCTGCCGGCTGGCAAGGCCGTGATAACCTCAGGCGGCAATCTGAAAGCCAAATATGTGATTCACACGGTCGGGCCGGTGTGGCGGGGCGGAAACAGCGGTGAGGAGCAAACACTGGCCAGCTGTTACGTAGAGAGTCTTAAAACAGCCATGGAACATGGCGTCAAAAGCGTTTCTTTTCCGGCCATCAGCACCGGCATATACGGCTATCCTGCAGACCTTGCAGCGGCCATTGCAATAAGGGCGGCGGTGGACTATCTCGAAAACAACCCGACCAGCCTGGATGAAGTCCATTTCGTTCTTTATGATGGCGGCTCGTTTAAGCTGTACAGCGATATTTTCGCCCGGTATGAGGCCAAGCGATAACCCGGTGCCCAATTTGAGGTGATGGTATGATTGATTATGCATACGCTGACGTAAACGGTATAAAGATACATTATGCCTATGCCGGCTCCGGGCCACTGATTATGTTCCTGCACGGTTTCCCGGAGTACAGCGGGATGTGGAAGAAGCAGTTGGTGGAGTTCGGCCGTGACCACCTGGCGGTGGCGCCGGACATGCGGGGTTATAATCTCTCTTCCAGGCCGCAGGAAGTGGAGCAATACAAGATGCGCCTGCTAATCGAGGACATCCGACAGCTGGCTGAGTCACTGGGCCATAAGAAATTTACACTGGTGGCGCATGATTGGGGAGGAGGTGTAGCCTGGCCGTTCGCAGCCTATTTCCCACAGTACCTGGACGGGCTCATTATTATCAATGCACCGCACCCGGTAACGTTTCAACGCGAACTCCGGCTGAATCCTGACCAGAGAAAGGCCAGCAGCTATATTTTATTTTTCAGGGATCCTAAAGCGGAGAAAGTCCTTTCCGATAACCATTTCGCCTGGCTGCTTAAAGGCGCATTCAAGGACATCATTGAAAAAGGTGTCCTCAAAGAGGAAGACATCAAGGGATATATTGAAGCATGGTCGCAGCCCGGTGCGCTGACAGGGGGACTGAACTACTACCGCGCTGCTGATATGAGCGTCCTGGAGAAGCCCATTGAGACACCCGGTGGACAGGCAGAGTCACAGGCTTTTCCCAAAATCAAAGTCCCCACTCTGGTCATCTGGGGAGAAAAGGACGAGGCGCTGCTGACTGGAGTAATAAACGGGCTGGACCAGTATGTTGAATGGCTTACGGTAAAAAGAATCCCGGACGCGTCGCACTGGGTGGTACACGAGAAGCCGGACCTTGTGAATAGCCTGATTAGAGAATTTATACAGGCTAATAGCCGATAGCCAGGCTGAGCTCTTTCATCAGGTCGTTGCAGTAATCTATTTTCACGCCGGGCAGGTCCATGCGGGTGATTTTATTAGACCTGTGAATGCATAGCTGGACGCTGTCGTTACCCGGATACTTTTCCAATACCTTCATTATATGCTGCAGATGCTCGAGGTCTTTCTCACTGTCGTCGCTCTGCTGTATGTTAATCACCAGTTTCCTGGGCGCGCTAACGTGGTTATTGTTTTCGTGGTTTTCCACTTTCTGGGGCTTCACTTTTTTCGGGCTTTCTTCAGCGTCGGCCTCATACTTGCGTGCTTTTGTGCAGTTGATATTAGCCCTGTCATCTCTGACTTTGACATATCCTTCGATCAGAAGGATATTGCCCTCTACCCACAGGTCTTGTGTCTGTGAGTAGACGTCGGACCATACGGTTACCTCGATACTGCCGTTAAGGTCCTCTATTGTGGCTATCATGAATATGCGGTTGTTCTTGGTAGTGGCGTGCCGGGCCGAGGTAATCATGCCGGCGACTATAACTTTCTCGCCGGCCATATCGGTGTTGATCTCTCCGCAAAGTATACTGGTCTGCTCGGCCAGCTTGGAGGCCAGGGCTGAAAGCGGGTGCTCAGAGAAATAGACACCCAGCAGCTCCTTTTCCCAGGTCAATTTCTCCTGCAAAGTTACATCATTCTCATCCAGGTCCAGGGAAGGCAACGGCACGGAGACACTCTTGCCGAAGAGGTCGAACATGCTGGACTGGCCGCTTTCCTTTTGTTTCTGCCCCCGATGCGAAAGGGAGATTATGCGGTCGACAGCCCCCAGCAGCGATCCCCTCTGCCCCAGCGAGTCCAGCGCGCCCGCCTTTATCAGGCTCTCCATCACCTTCTTGTTGACGTAACGAAGGTCTACGCGCTGGCAAAAGTCCTCGATAGACTTAAATTGTCCGTCCTGGTCACGTACAGCCACAATCGGCTCAATGGCATTAGCGCCCACATTCTTGATGGAAGCCAGCCCGTAGCGTATTCCCTTCTTATCTTCGAGCATCTCGACCGTGAAATTCGCCCGGCTGAAATTCACGTCAGGCTTGCGCACTTCAATGCCTATCCTGCGGCATTCGGCGATGGCCGTGACCAGCTTTTCCTGCTTGTCATAATAAGTGTCCATGAACGCAGCCATGTACTCGATGGGATAGTTGGCCTTGAGGTAGGCTGTATCATAAGCTAAACGTGCGTAGCTGACGCTGTGCGCTTTGTTGAAGGCATAGCCAGCGAACGGTTCAATAAGCCCGAATACTGCACTGGCCTCGTCTTCAGAGTAGCCCTTGGTCTTTGCGCCTTCAATAAAATTTTGCCTTTCCTTCTTCATGACCTCGGGGCTCTTCTTGCCCATGGCTTTGCGTATGATGTCGGCACGACCGAGGCTGTAGCCGGCAAACCTCTGGACAATGAACAGCACCTGGTCCTGGTACACGATCACGCCGTAGGTATCCTCCAGAATGGGGCCCAGATCGGGATGGGGATACTGCACGGACTCAAGCCCGTGCTTGGCTTTGATAAATGTGGGTATATGCTCCATGGGCCCCGGACGGTAGAGAGCGACCATGGCGGCGATATCGCTGAACTTGGTCGGTTTAAGCTCCTTGATGTAGCGCCTCATGCCCGGGCCTTCCAGCTGGAAGATTCCTGTGGTCTCGCCCGACGAAAGCAGGTCAAACGTCTTACGGTCGTCCAGAGGTATTTTGAGAAAATCTATCTCGATGCCGTAATTCTTCAATATTACTTCCCTGGCCTTGGCCAGCAAAGTCAGGTTGGCCAGCCCCAGGAAATCAAGTTTCAGCAGACCCAGCGTGGCGACGTTTTCCATGGAGAACTGGGTCATGGCTGAGCTTTGATCGCCGTCCTTGCTGGCGCGCTGCAGGGGCATGTACTGGGTGAGGGGCTCCCTGGAAATTACCACGCCGGCGGCATGAGTGCTGGAATGACGCGAGATGCCTTCCAGCTTCTTAGCAGTATCGATAAGCTGGCGGATGAGCTCGTCGGCGCCATACATGTCCTGAAGCTCCTTTACCTCAAGCATGGCCTCTTCCAGCCGTATGTTGGGGCGCACCGGTATAAGGCGGGCTACCTGGTCCACGGTTCCGTAGTTCAGACCGAGGGCACGGCCCACATCGCGTACCGCCGCACGTGCGCCCAGGGTTCCAAACGTGATGATCTGTGCCACATGGTCGATGCCGTACTTGTGATTGACATAGACAATGACCTCTTCACGCCTGTCGTCCTGAAAGTCCAGGTCGATATCCGGCATCTCGCGGCGCTCGATGTTGAGAAAGCGTTCGAAGACCAGCTGGAAGTCTAGCGGATTAATATCCGTGATGCCCAGGCAGTACAGGGCCAGGCTGGCGGCCGCGCTACCGCGCACGCCGAAAAATATACCCTGCTGCCTGACAAAGGATATGAGATCATGCACCACCAGGAAATAATCGGCAAACTGGGTCTTTTCAATCACGTCCAGTTCGTAAGAGAGCCTTCGTTCAGCTTCCGGCCCGGCATCAGGCAGGCGTTCTTTTAGTCCTCTCCAGCAGAGAACAGACAGGTAAGCCTGGGAGGTCTTTCCGGGAGGAAGCTCCACCTGCGGCAGGTGGGGCTTGCCGAACTCTATTTCAACGTTGCACAGGGCGGCGATGGATTCCGCATTCTCAATGGCCTGCGGCAGGTCCTCGTATTCCCCTGCCATCTCCCGCGGGCTCTTGAGATAAAAATAATCGCCTGCCATTTTTAAACGCTTCTCGTCATTTATGGATGTATTGGTGCCGATACAGAGCAACACGTCATGGATGTAGGCGTCTTCCTTATTTACATAATGGACATCATTAGTCGCTACCAGGGGTAAATCAAGCTGTGAGGCGAGTTTCAGAAGGCTCTGGTTAATTTTCTCAATGTCAGGAATGGGATGCCTCTGAATTTCGATATAGAAGTGCTCGAAATTAGTTTTATACCAGTTGGCCGCCTTGTGCAGTTCCTCGTGACGGTCCTGCAGTATGAGACGGCCCAGCTCACCCTGGGCACACCCGGATAGCAGAATCAGTCCATCCTTATACTTGAGCAGTAAATTCTTATCGATGCGGGGCTTATAGTAGAAGCCCTCGATGTGCGCCTGCGTAACAAGCTGAAGAAGGTTGTGGTAACCGAGGTTATTCATTGCCAGCAGGGTAAGATGAAAACCTGATTTATCGGAGGGATCCCGGCCGTGCAGGTCGTTGTAAGCTACATAGACTTCGCAACCTATGATGGGCTTGATGCCCACCTCTTTGGCGGCCTTGTAGAAATCGATGACGCCGTACATGTTGCCGTGATCGGTGATGGCCAGGCTGTGCATGCCATACTCGCGGGCCTTATGAACCAGCGGCAAAATGCGGCAACATCCGTCAAGGAGGCTGTACTCTGTATGCACATGGAGGTGGGTAAACATAGACACACCAGCGAGAACGGCTAAAATTATAACACGTGTTTTTTACCGATGATAGGATATAATGGTCTACTAGGCGGGGCAGAAATTACATGAAAATTATCGGCTGGATAGTCTACCTCATCTGGATTGTTTGCATACCGTTTCTTATTATCTCCAGCACCGTCACTGTGGTCTCACATTCGTATCAACTGTACCAGTACGGTTTTGATAAATACCAGATCAGCAAGGTCACAGGGATTGGTAAGTCACAGCTGGATGAAGTGTCCCGGAAAATGATTGAATACTACTACGGCAGGTCCGACAGCCCTCAGGTCACCGTGACTATTAAAGGGAAAGACATGCCGGTGTATTCACAGAAGGAACTGGTACATCTGGCTGACGTGCGCGCCATTATACAGCTTTTTGGGCTGCTGCAGATTATATCGATGGTGCTGCTGTTCCTGTCGGGATTGTACCTCTACTTGCGATCCAGCATATCCAGGATACTGAAAGGGCTTATTATCGGAGCTGCGGCTACGCTTGCGTTTACGGGGATACTGGTGGCATGGGCGCTGATAGATTTCAACAGCCTTTTTATTCTGTTTCACATAGTGAGCTTCAACAACAACTTGTGGATTCTGGACCCTGCACACGACTACCTGATAATGATGTTCCCCGAGGGATTTTTTAACGATGCAGCGGTATTACTGGTAACAGCCATACTGGTAGAGGCCGGCATAATACTGACAGCGGCAATTCTGATTAAAAATAAACTTCTGGGAGAAATGAGTGGACCGGTGGACAGCGTATAAGTTTAACCGCCGCAAGTTGAGCAATTGGTTGAACTGCAGCTGCCGCAGGAGCCGGACGAGCCTGAACTGGTCGGCATATGGCTGAGAAAACCAAGGTCATCCTTGGCACGTGAAACAAATTTGGATATGGCACGCTTGGACGGTTGCTTGCACTTAGGGCATTCAGCATCATCCTCAGCTTTGGATATTGGCCTCAGCATCTCAAATTTGGTGCTGCACTTGGGACACCTGTATTCATAAATAGGCATCTATTTTCCTCGTATAAAATGTAGCTCATCGGGTTTACTCAGTCAAATATTTTTAACCGGGGTATTGCAATGGTTATTTCAAAGTAGTACAATTGTGTTAATTAAACCTATAGCCAGTTGCAAGCGATGGACAAAATAGCTTAATTAAGCAGGAGGAGAAATGGAACTGGAAAAAGTTAAAGTGGAAAAGGAAAGGGCACTGGACCTGGCTATCAATCAGATCGAGAAACAATATGGATTGGGATCGATAATGTCCCTGGGGGACCGGCTGGCAAAGGTGAAGGTGGAGGTCATCCCCACGGGATCTTTGAGCCTGGACTTAGCACTGGGGGTGGGTGGTATACCCAGGGGGAGAATCACGGAGATTTTCGGCGCAGAGGCGTCAGGCAAGACAACGCTGGCCTTAAACATAATTGCACAGGCGCAGAAATTAGGTGGCCTGGTGCTTTATATCGATGCCGAGCATGCGCTTGACACCAACTATGCCTCCCTTTGTGGGGTTGACGTAAATTCATTGAAAGGAGCGCAACCTGGAACCGGTGAAGAGGCGCTGGACATCGCCGAACGTATGGTCAGGACACATGCACTGGATGTGGTAGTTATCGACAGCGTCGCTGCGCTGGTCCCGCGCGCTGAAATTGAAGGAGAGATGGGCGAGTCCCACGTGGGCCTGCAGGCCCGGCTCATGTCGCAGGCCTTGCGCAAGCTTACCGGAGAGATAAGCAAATCTAACACGGCTGTTATTTTTATCAACCAGTTGAGGGAGAAGGTGGGGGTAATTTTTGGTAATCCGGAGGTAACGCCGGGCGGTCGGGCGCTAAAATTCTACAGCTCGGTCAGGATAGACCTCAGAAAGATTGAGGCCATCAAAAACGGCACTGAGATCATCGGTAATCGTGTCAGGGCAAAGGTAGTAAAAAACAAAGTTGCACCGCCCTATCGCGTGGCTGAATTCGATATCATGTTCACTTGCGGAATAAGCAAAGAGGGCGATGTTATCGACCTGGGCGTCAGTTCAGGCGTGATAAAGAAGTCCGGTGCATTCTTCGACTTTGCCGGCACCAAGCTGGGACAGGGAAGAGAAAAGGCCAGGGAATACCTTATCCAGCATCCGGAGGCCACGGCCGAAATCGAAAAGCAGGTCAGGAATATCGCCCTGTCCAGCCATACAGTAGGTTCGGATAGCAAGGATACAGAATAGCGCTTTGTAGCCCGGATGACGTGACAGTTTGATGATAAAGCGAGTTTTAGAAATCAAAGCCGGCTCGCGCAGCGGCAACGTTGACATTGTCTTTGATGACGGCACATCGCTGTCCACGGTAAAATCTTTCGCCAAGAAATCCGCACTTTCGCCGGGGAAGGACGTGGATCTGGGGGAATTAACCAGGTCTGCCGATGAGGATGAATTCAACAGGTGCTACGAGGCTGCTCTAAACTATCTTGAATACCGGCCGCGCAGCGAGGGCGAGCTCAGGAACCACCTGGTATTCAAGCGCAGGTTCAGCGCCGGATGTGTCAGCCAGGCCATGTCTCGACTCAAAAAAACGGGGCTGCTGAATGACAGGGCTTTCGCGGAATCGTGGATACGTGACAGAATTGCCAATAAACCTAAAGGCCGGCGCATGATCAGGCAGGAGCTGCTTCGGAAAGGAGTAAAGGCTGAGGTGATCAATGAATTCCTGGCTGATGTCAATGACGAGGACAGCGCCCTTAAAGCCGGGCTAAAGAAATCCAGGACACTGGCTGCGCTTGAGCACCCGGAGTTTACCAGGCGCCTGACCGCTTATCTGGCCAGGCGCGGCTACAGCAGTGAAGTAGTAAATGCTGCAGTTGCCAGGCTCTGGGACAAGGTCAGCCGCTAAAATTTCCAATATTTTTGACATAAGACTAGTTATACGCGCACAAGAATAGTATAATTATCTACTGAGGATTTATTGCCATGCGTAGCTTAATCCGCTTTATTTATAAAGAGAGGCAACTGTATTATGGATTGGATATTCTATGTGATTATCGGCCTAGTGGCTGTTTTGTTTCTACTGTTCGGGTATTTTGCGCGTCAGCTCCTGGCCAACCAACAGATCAGGACTGCGCAGAATGAAGCTAAAAAGCTTCTAGAGAGCGCTCAAGCCAAGTACGAGCAGATGGTGCTCGACGCTAAAGAAGAGGCTGTCAAAGTCCGTGCCGCCGCCGAGGCCGAAAGCAGGGAAAGACGATATGAGTTACAGCGGCTGGAGAGACGATCAAGTCAAAGGGAAGAACGCCTGGAAAGGAAGCTGGAAGCACTGGAAAGGCGTGAGCGCAGCCTTATAGGCAGAGAAAAAGAGATCGACGCTGTTAAGGCGCAGGTCGAAGAGGTAAAGGAGAAGCAGCTTCAACGCCTCGAATCCATCTCTGGCATGTCCAGCGAAGAAGCCAAGCAGCAGCTTCTGAATGCCATCGAGGATGAGATCAAGGACGATGCCTCCCGCAAGGTGCGTGAGTGGGAAGTGCGCATCAAGGACGAAATTGACTCCAAAGCCCGTGATATTCTGGCCACTACCATACAGAGATGCGCAACAGACGTAGTTTTCGAAACAACCGTATCGGTGGTATCGTTGCCCAACGATGATATGAAGGGTCGCCTGATAGGCCGTGAAGGCCGTAACATACGAGCCCTGGAACAGGCAACCGGCGTCGACCTTATTATTGACGACACACCCGAGTCGGTCACCATATCTAGTTTCGACCCCATCCGCCGCGAGGTGGCCAGGGTCGCCCTGAATAACCTCATCCTGGACGGACGCATACACCCGGCCCGCATCGAAGAGGTGGTGGATAAGGCCAAAGCAGAGGTAGACACTACAATTCGCATCGAAGGCGAGCAGGCAACGCGCAAGGCTGGCGTGCAGGGTTTGCATCCTGAGCTGATCAGGCTGCTGGGGCGGCTAAAATTCAGGACCAGCTACGGGCAGAATGTGTTGACACACAGCCTGGAGGTGGCGCATATAGCAGGCATGCTGGCCGCTGAAATAGGGGCCAACGTGATGCTGGCCAAGAGAGCGGCGCTTCTGCATGATATCGGTAAAGCCGTTGACCACGAAGTCGAGGGGCCGCATGCACTGATCGGGGCGAACCTGGTAAAACAATGGGACAAATCGGTTGAAGTGGTCCAGGCCATATCCGAACACCACGGCGAGGCAACGACCACCAGCTCACTCGGATTTGTGCTGGCCACGGCAGACGCTATCAGTGGCTCGAGGCTGGGCGCCAGGCGCGAGTCCCTCGATCAATATATCAAGCGCATCGAGGCGCTGGAAAACGTTGCCAGCAGCTTCCCCGGCGTGGAGAAGGCATTTGCCATCCAGGCAGGCAGGGAGGTGCGGATAATCGTTAAACCCGACCAGGTGGATGACCTGTCGGCCATGCGCCTGGCTCGCGATATAGTCAAAAAGATTGAAGAGAGCCTTGAATATCCGGGCCAGATAAAAGTCACTGTAATGCGAGAGGTGAGGGCGGTAGACTACGCAAAATGATTTAGTTCAGGGTGTGTTGAATTGAAGATCCTGGCTATTGGTGATGTTATAGGTAAGCCTGGCAGGAGGGCCGTACAGCAGTTCTTGCCAGGCTTAATTAGTGAATTGGGCGTTGATCTGGTGATCGCCAATGGCGAGAACTCCGCCCATGGCATCGGCATAACCGCCAATACGGCCCGCGAGCTGATTGACTCGGGCGTGGACGTGATAACCACCGGCAACCACGTATGGGCGCAGCGCGATATCATTCCATATATGGATGGGGATCTTCCTATCTTGCGGCCTCTCAATTTTCCCCCCGAAGCGCCGGGGCGCGGTTATATAATCATCAAGAATACAATGGTCGTCAATTTAATCGGCCGTGTATTCATCGGACAGTACGATTGCCCGTTCCGTGCCATGGACTGCCTGCTTTCTACGGTTGATCCATTGCCGAAAATCATTGTGGTCGATTTCCATGCAGAAGCAACGTCGGAGAAGGTGGCATTAGGCAGGTACCTGGACGGGAGGGTGAGCGCTGTTTGCGGCACACACACTCATATCGGCACGACGGACGGCCACCTGCTGCCCAAAGGAACAGCCTACGTAACCGATATCGGTATGGTCGGGCCTGTAGATTCCATCATCGGTGATGACGTCGATAACGTTCTCACCAGTTTTTTAGTGGGCATGCCGCACAGGTTGTCCGTCGGCAAAGGCAGGTCAGCGCTGGATGCCGCGCTGCTTGATATCAACAATGACGGAAAGGCTCGCAGCATCAAGAGGATCAGGCGGGAAGAAGCGGAAAGTTGAAGTATGACCTCCACTTGCATACTACGGCCAGCGACGGCAGATTAAAACCTGCGCAGCTGGTTGACCTGGCCATAGCCGCCGGGATTGGGATCATGGCAGTTACAGACCATGACAGCGTCGGAGGTGTAGAAGAGGCTCTAAGCCAGGCGCGGACAAGGGCTCAAATAGCGGTTATTCCGGGCGTGGAAATAAATACCGACCTGGCAACGGGCGAGCTTCACGTGCTGGGATATTTCGTGAATTATGTGGACAGAGATTTTGTAGCTGCGCTTGAGGTAATCCGGGAGTCGCGGGTGGGCAGGGCGCACAAGATACTGGAGAAACTGAACGGTCTTGGCATTCACATCGAGTGGAACAGGGTCCAGGAGCTGGCTAGGGGCGAATCCATCTGCCGACCGCACGTGGCCCAGGCTATGCTGGAAAAAGGGTACGTAAGCACTGAACACGAGGCCTTCGATAAGTATATTGGACGCAACGGCCTGGCGTATGTGGAAAGAGACAAAATCAAGCCTGTCGACGCGGTGAAGATAATACTCAAAGCTGGGGGCCTACCGGTGCTGGCTCATCCGGCCGATATCGAAGGCCTCGAGCGCATCATTACCGAGTTGATTGCCGCCGGCCTGGTCGGCCTTGAAACTTACTACGGTCAGTATGATAAAGCGACGATAGGCAGGATGTTGAAGCTTGCCGCTAAATACAAATTGATCACAACCGGCGGATCGGATTACCACCATTTCTTGGATGAGCATGAGGCCCCTTTGGGATCCGTGGATATCCCCGCCAAGTGCATCAGCGCCCTGTTCGCCCGTGCGGGAAAGCCCCTGCCTTAAATCTGCCACTGTAATCAACGCATAGGTCCGATTTTTCAAGCCGGTTTTGAGCCGTTTTGATTACGATTTAAGGCGGATGGAACCCAGTATTAAAAATGATATAATATGTCGGTTTTGAAGCAAATAACCACGGAAGGAGTATGATGGAAGCATCACGTGAAATCTTCTGGAACATCCCGTTTATTTTCCAAATCGCTCTTTATCTGGCCGCCGTAATCGCCATAGCTTTGATAGGCTATGTAGTCTACAGGCGCTATCAAATGTGGATGCTGGGTAAACCGGACAAGCGTTTTGACCGGCCCTGGCAGCGCATTGGCGAATTCATCAAGCTCACCATCCTGGACGCCATATTCCATCGGCGTTTCCTCAGGGAGCCTTATCCCGGCATAATGCATTTCCTTATCTTTATCGGCTGCTGCTTGCTTTTCCTGGGCGCAGGCCTGGACTTTTTGAACCACTATGTTTTTGATCCATTCCACGCCGATTTTATTCACGGCCCGGTATACATCTATCTCGGCGGGCTGTGGAATATTGCCGGAGTGATGGTGCTGGCCGGCGTGGCGCTGGCCTTAATCAGGCGGTACATCCAGAGGCCCAAGAGGCTGAATACCGTCCTGGACGACGGCGTGGCCCTGCTCCTTATCACCATCGTGGTTATCACCGGATTTTTCCTGCAGAGCTTCAGAATGATTGCTGCCGTGCCCGAAAACCTGGGCCTGACGCAACCGGAATATTATGTTCATCCTGAATGGGGCCAGGCCAGGTTTGTGAGCTTCTGGCTCGCCGGGTTCTTTGCCGGCCTGCCGGAGGCCACCAGGCTGCTTTGGTACCAGATCCTCTGGTATTCCCACGTGGTTATTACCCTGGGGGCCGTTGTTTACATCATACTCTCCTGGGAAAAGCTCACCCATATCCTCATCTCTCCGGTCAACGTACTGTTCAAAACATCGCGTCCCAAGGGCGCTCTCAACCTGGTTGACCTGGAGAATGCCGAGACGTACGGCGTGGGCAGGATACAGGATTTCACCTGGAAGCAGCTTTTTGACCTTGACGCCTGCACCAACTGCGGCAGGTGCCAGGACAGGTGTCCCGCTTACCTGACCGACAAGCCGCTTTCCCCGCGTAAGGTAATCCAGGACCTCAAGGCATACTGGCTGGAGCAAGCGCCGTCCCTACTGAAGGAGAAAAAGGCCGCCGCTAAAGCTGCTCCAGGAGCAGCAGCCAACCCGCAGACGGAGACTGCTGAAGCCAAGGTCATGGTCGGCCAGGTGATAACCGAGGACGAGCTTTGGTCCTGCACTACCTGCCGTGCCTGCCAGGATATCTGCCCGGTATTTATCGAGCACATAGACAAGATAATAGATATGCGGCGTCACCTGGTGCTGGATTTGGCCCAGATACCTGAAACCGGTGAGGCCGTGCTGAAGTGTATCGAGGCCAGGGGGCACAGCTGCAAGGGCACTACGCTTACCAGGACGGACTGGACAGCCGGGCTTGATATCAAGCAGCTGTCCGAAAATCCCGATGTTGACTACGTTTTCTTCGCCGGGTGCGCTGCTTCACTCGAAGAGCGCAGCACCAAGATAGCCATTGCCACAGCCAAGATCCTAAAGGCGGCCGGCGTAAACTTCGGCATTCTTGGTACCGAGGAAATGTGCTGCGGAGAGCCCGCGCGCAGGCTGGGCAACGAGTACCTGTTCCAGACACTGGCTGCTTCCAACGTCGAGCAGTTCAAAGGCTACAACATCAAGAAGATCATTACCATGTGCCCTCACTGCTTTAACACGCTGAAGAATGAATACCCGCAGTTCAACGGCAATTTCGAGGTCATCCATCACAGCACCTTCATATCCAACCTGATAAAGGAAGGCAAGATAAAGCTAGCGGCTATGAAGGAGAGCAGGATAACCTACCATGACTCCTGCTACCTGGGCAGGCACAACGATATTTATGACCCCCAGAGGCACGTGCTGCAGGCCATAAATAAGCTTCCGCTGCTGGAGATGCAGCGCTCGCGCAACGGCGGTTTCTGCTGCGGAGCAGGCGGCGGCCGCTTCTGGATGGAAGAACGCATCGGCAAACGTATCAGTGAGACGCGCATCGAGCAGGTGATGGAAACCGGCGCAGAGATAGTCGCCTCGGCCTGCCCGTACTGCGTGCAAATGTTCACAGATGCTATCAAGGCCAAAGGCGCCGAGGAAACCCTGATCGCCAGGGATATAGCTGAGCTGGTTGTGGAGGCCATGGAAGGGAAATAGTAAAAATCTCGTTTAGAAGAAGTGAAGAGAGGGCCGTTACGGCCCTCTCTTATTTATTCGTGGAAATTGCCTGAATGGTAGATTGGCTCCTCGGGTAGGATTCGAACCTACAACCTAGCGGTTAACAGCCGCCCGC
>CAZSED010000026.1:0-23999 GCA_964605885.1 uncultured Dehalococcoidales bacterium | reverse complement strand
TGCCATGAGATTGCCACGGGCCTGCGGCCCTCGCAATGACATATTCAACCGCACGCCATTGCGAGCGCAGCGAAGCAATTCCTCTCGCGTGTAGTAATGCCATGAGATTGCCACGGGCCTGCGGCCCTCGCAATGACATATTCAACCGCACGTCATTGCGAGGGCCGATGTTATCGGGACGAAGCAATCTCCTGAAGGTAAGGAAAGTTGCCCTCTCCCTCCATCCGGAGGGAGAGGGCTGTATGAAGATATGTGTTGGAATGTATCTATTTGGCTTCTGCGTAATCGACCTTGGGTAGCTGGGAGAGGGCCTTCTTCATGCTCTCCTCTGAGTAGGCGTCGGCCTCCAGCTTGCCGGCCAGGAACTGCTCGTAGGCACTCAGGTCGAAGTGGCCGTGTCCGCTAAGGCCCAAAACGATGACCTTCTTCTCGCCGGACTCTTTGCATTTGAGCGCTTCGTCAATAGTAATCTTGATGGCATGAGCCGGTTCAGGCGCAGGAATAATGCCCTCGGTGCGGGCGAACTTGATGGCGCTCTCGAAGGTAGGCTTCTGCTCTACGGCATATGCCTCTATCAGCTCCAGCTTGTGCATGTGCGATACCAGCGGCGACATGCCGTGGTAGCGCAGGCCGCCTGCATGGATGGGCGACGGTATGAAGGCGTGGCCCAGCGTGAACATCTTGGCGATGGGGGCCATGCCGGCTACGTCGCCGTAATCCCAGGTGTAGGGGCCCTTGGTCATGCTGGGACAAGCTGTCGGCTCGACGGCGACTATACGTATTTTCTTGCCCTTGATCTTGTCCTTGACGAAGGGCACGGCCAGGCCGCCGAAGTTGCTGCCTCCGCCCACACAGCCGATCAGGATATCGGGATAAACGCCGGCCATTTCGCACTGTTTCTGAAGCTCAAGCCCGATGATGGACTGGTGCAGTATCACGTGGTTGAGCACGCTGCCCAGCGAGTAGGAGGTGTCGTCACGCCCGAAGGCGTCCTCTACGGCCTCGCTGATGGCGATGCCCAGGCTGCCCGGTGAGTTCGGGTCTTCGGACAGTATCTTTTTGCCGATTTCTGTCTCGGTGCTCGGGCTGGGTGTCACCTTGGCGCCCCAGGTCTCCATCATGATGCGGCGGTAGGGCTTCTGGTTGTAGCTGACCTTGACCATGTAGACCTTGCACTCAAGGCCGACGAGCTGGCAGGCCAGAGAGAGGGCGCTGCCCCACTGACCTGCGCCGGTCTCGGTGGTCAGCCGCTTGATGCCGGCCTTCTTGTTGTAGTAGGCCTGGGCGATGGCCGTATTCAGCTTGTGGCTGCCGGCCGGGCTGACGCCCTCGTACTTGTAGTAGATCTGGGCCGGTGTGTCCAGCGCTGCCTCAAGCCTGTAGGCGCGGATGAGAGGGGTGGGACGGTACATCTTGTAGACCGCCTGGATCTCCTCGGGTATCTCGATGGTATGTTCCTTGCTGAACTCCTGGTCGTTCAGCGTGGCGGGGAACAGCGGCGGGGGCAGTATGGTCGGTTCGTGCGTCTGCGGATGCAGCAGCGGCGGAAGCGGCTTGGGAAGGTCGGGCAGTATGTTGTACCAGGAAGTGGGCATATCCTTTTCCGCTAAGATGAACTTGGTCGTTTTCTTTGCCATTGATTTTCTCCTTGTAAATTTAATGTTGTTTGCCTCGGACTGCTTGGTCGGTTGAATTAGTAAGTGGCCCTGCCGGGCCACATCTTAAATTCCATTCTGTCAAACCTCCATAAAATAATTTAGCCTCTCGCCAAGGGGCGAGAGGCTTAGCTTCGCGGTGCCACCCTTGTTAGTCCGTCTCCGGACCATCTCGGCAGGTACGGCCCCTGGGGGCGATACCCTGGATTGTGATCACGCTATCCCTGCGTCAAAGCCTACTTAAATCTCTTCTTTCGGTTTGCGGCTCCCGGGCCCATTCAATTTCCGTTCCGGCGTCGGCTCTCACCTTGCCCGACTCTCTGTCAGCCTTCGCTGCGAAATTTACTATTCCCGTTCACAGCCTTTACAATATTCAATTGCCAATATAATAACTGGAAGATTGACTGGATGTCAACAGGGGCAGTCTCGGCGCAGGAATATATGCCCCATTATACTTAATGTAGTATGCTATCATTTCTATTACATATATAAGGAGCCGGTTACTGAATGGACAGACAGAAGACGCTGATATTCTGCGGTGCGCATCCGGATGACGAGACCTTCGGCATAGGCACCACCCTGGCGCAGTACGCGCTGTCGGGTGTCAGGGTCTATTATGTTTGCGCCACAGGCGGCGAGCTGGGCACGGTCTCGCCGGCCTGCATGGATGGCTACAGCTCCATTGCGGAACTGCGCAGGGCGGAGATGAAGTGTGCGGCTAATGAGCTGGGGCTGGCCGGAGTCATTTACCTGGGATACCGCGATTCCGGCATGGCCGGGTCTCAGGGAAATCACGATGAAAATGCGCTGGCTGCGGCGCCTCTCGAGGAGGCTGCCGGCAGGATCGTCAAAATCATCCGGGAGATCAAGCCGGACGTCGTGGTCACGCACGATGCCGGCGGTGGCTACGGGCATCCCGACCATATCGCCACGCACAATGCCACGGTCAGGGCCTTCTATGCCGCCGGTGACGCCGGGCAGTATCCCGAAGCCGGGCCGCCCTTCCAGCCGCAAAAGCTGTACTTCGTGGTCCGCCCCTACGGGTATATGAAGTTCATGGTCAGGCTCATGCCGCTGGTCGGCCAGGACCCGCGCCGTTTCGGCCGCAACAAGGACATCGACCTCACCCAGATAATCGGCGCGGTCTATCCTGTAAATGCCGTCGTTCATTTTAGTAAGGAGGCCATGCAGATGCGTGACAGGGCCTCGGCCTGCCATGCCAGCCAGGGCGGTGGCCGTCCCAGGCGTGGCCCTTATCGCGTGATGCAGATCATGGAAAAGATCAGGAAGCGGGACCTCTTCATGCGTGAATACCCGCCGCCCACGCACCGCCGTGAGCACGACCTGTTCGAAGGGGTGAGCCAGGGCATTCGCTAGTCCGGGCGAAGAGGAGGTAGCAGATTAAATACGATTTCGACCTGGTATGTGACAGGACCAACACCAACTGCGCCAAGTGGGACGCGCGTAAGCCTCTTTTCGGGCGGGAAGACGTCATTCCCATGTGGGTGGCGGACATGGATTTCCCGGCTGCCAAACCCATAGTTGATGCGCTGGCAGAGCGCGCCGGGCACCCCTTTTACGGGTACACCTACGCCGGCCAAAAACTGACCGAGGTCATTGTCGAGCGGCTGCAGCGCAGGTTCAACTGGAAGATACAGCCGGAGTGGATAGTCTTCACCCCGGGCGTAATACCCGCGCTGGGTGTAGCGGTGAGGGCTTTCACGCATCCCGGTGATGAGGTCATACTGCAGGAGCCGGTCTACTACCCGTTTTTCCAGGTGGTGGCCTCTGCCGGGTGCCAGAAGGTAAATAACGCGTTAAAACTGGTTGCCGGGCGCTACGAGATGGACTTCGCCGACCTGGAGAGCAAGTTCCAGCCCGGGAAGGGCATGCTGGCCAGGCACAGCCGCGCCAGGGCCATCATACTGTGCAATCCTCATAACCCCGTGGGACGCCTGTGGAGCAGGGAGGAGATAACGCGGCTGGGCGAGATCGCCATCGGCAGCGACGCTGTGGTGATCTCGGATGAGATACACTGCGAGCTGCTTTACAGAGGTTACAGGCACACGCCTTTCGCCTCGATCTCCGATGAGTTCGCGCAGAACAGCATAGTCTGCATGGCGCCCAGCAAGACCTTCAACCTGGCCGGCCTGCATGCATCCTCTATCATCATTCCCAACAAGAAGCTGCGGCAGGCATTTGTCAGCCAGATGTCGGGCATAGTCCCGGGGCTCAACGTCTTCGGGCTGACCGCCATGGAAGCGGCTTATAAGCACGGCGACGAGTGGCTGGAGCAGTTGCTGGAATATCTGGAGGGCAACCTGAAATTCACGCTGGAATACTTTGCCGGGAAGATACCCAGGATAAAGGTCATCAAGCCCCAGGGGACTTATCTTGTCTGGCTGGACTGCCGGGAGCTGGGCATGGATGACGAAGCGCTCAGGACCTTCCTGCGTGAGAAGGCCAGGGTGGGCTTCGACGACGGCTTCCTCTTCGGCGCCGGTGGCTCGGGATTCCAGCGCATGAACATAGCCTGCCCGCGTGCCCTGCTCAACGAGGCGCTGGGCAGGATAGAGGCGGCGGTCAATTCTTTGTGACAGGATGTGATGATATGGAGCTTACCAACAGGACGATTTTAATAACGGGTGGAACGGGAGGCATTGGGCTGGGCCTGGCCGAGGCCTTTCTAAAGTTGAAGAACCGGGTCATCGTGTGCGGGCGCAGCCAAGAGAAGATCGAGATTCTAAAGAAGAAATTCCCGGGCATTGTAGCTTTACAGTACGATGTTGCAGACACAGGGCAGAGGCAGAAGCTGGCCGGGGAGGCGCTCCGCCGCTTTCCCGAGCTGGATATTTTAGTCAACAATGCGGGCATACAGAGGTACATCGACCTGAAGAAAGGCTACGGCGAGCTCAGGTCCGGCGGGGACGAGATATCCGTCAATTTCGTGGCCGTGGTGGAGCTGACCGCCCTGTTAATCGGCCACCTGATGAAGAGGCCGTCGGCCGCCATTATCAACGTCAGCTCGGGACTGGCTTTCATGCCCATGCTGAGCACGCCGGTCTACAACGCCACCAAGGCGGCTGTCCACACCTATTCCCTGGTGCTGAGGCAGCAGCTCAAAGACACGCCGGTCAAGGTCGTCGAGATCGTCCCGCCCATGGTGGATACCGACCTGAATAAAGAAGGGCGCAACGCTGCCCGCATCAAGTACAGGGGAGTCAGCCTTCAGGAGTATATCCCTACCATCATAGACGGACTGAAAAAGGGAGCCGACACAATATTTTATGGCGACGGGGACAGGGTCATGACCGACTCGCGCCGTGAGTCGGAAAGCCGCCTGCTTAAATAGGGTTGTGGAGGGAAGAGATGAAAAAGAGCAAGGATGTAGACATGAAGCCCATAGAGCTTCCTCAGCCTGTTTTTGACCACCCCATGACGGTCTTCAAGGCCCTGACGCTCAGGAGGACCTCCCGGACTATCAGCGACAAGGAAATATCGCTGCAGCAGCTGTCGGATATCCTCTGGGCTGCGCAGGGAGTCAACCGACTCAAAGGGCCGTTTGGCATACCGGGCCTGACGGCGGGGTCGGCCAGCAACTCACAGGAGATACGTGTCTACGTTGCCAGGAAGGAATGGATATATTTGTATGAGCCCGGCCCGCACAGGCTGACGCCGGTCGCAGCCGGTGATTTCCGCCTCCTGGCCATCGGCAAGGGACAGGGGATGGCGGGCGCCAATGCTCCGCTGCGTCTCATCTATGTTGCGGACCTGGAAAAGTTCAAGACCGCAGGATTTCCTGAGCCAGGACTCTATGACCCCGAGGTGCAGAAATCGTACTATTTCGTTGACACCGGCCTGATAGCTCAGAATGTCTACCTGGCGGCAACCGCCCTGGGGCTGGCCTCATGGTTCCACAACTGCAACAAGCCTGAGCTGGCTAAGGTTCTACAGTTGGTGCCTCATCAGCGTGCCCTTTTCGGGCAAACGATTGGGTATGCTGAGGAGTAGACCGCCATCAACCTTGCCCTCCAGACAAAACAGCGTCATTGCGAGGGCCAAAGGCCCGTGGCAATCTCCTTGTGCAGGTAATCAGGGAGATTGCTTCGCCCCGATCTTATCGTGGCTCGCAATGACGTATTACCTGCGACGCCATTGCGAGGAACGAAGAGACGAAGCAATCTCACGGCATTGAACCTTCGATCAAAGGGATTGCTTCGCCCCGATAAGATCGGGGCTCGCAATGACATAAAAAAAGAGGGGCTGTCGCCCCTCTTCAATGCCGGGATGAGATCGGGTAATGCTTCCGGCCGTGCCCCTCTCCAGCTCTATTTCGTCAGGTACTCATTTATAGACGCAAGTTGGGCGGTTATTTACTTGGTTCCTCTAAGAAAAGAGAGAACTGCAAGGTTTGTTTCTCTTATTTCTATATCTTTGAAGCCGGCTTCTTCCATGATTGGAAGTATTCTTTGAAGAGTGTGCTGGCGGCCGAAAATTAAGGTTACCAGATGACTCAGCAGTATATTGGCCGGGGGTGAGAAATCTAAAACCAGCAATTGCCCGTTGGGCTTCAGGGTGCGATGTATCTCTTGAAACCCCTTCCGTCTTATATCATTGGTGATGACGAATACCATGAAACTGCACAGGACAACGTCAAATTGATTATCGGGGAATGAGATGTTCTCAATCTGCCCTTCCCGGAAAACAACATCCATGTTTGCCTGAGACGCTTTCTTACGGGCCACCTCAATCATCTCCGGTGCTGCATCGATACCGTACACTTCGCCAAGTGGGCCTACCCGTGTTTTGGCGGCCATGCTTAGTGTCCCGGTGCCACAGCCAACCTCTAAAACCTTGTCCCCCGGTTTTATTTGAGCCAGAGCCACCGTCATTTCTCGAAGAGTGCGTTCCCTTCCCAGGGTCACCAGTCTTAAAAGGGTATCATAGTGGGGAGCCCACTTTCCCCAAGGCCCGGTTGCATCCGCATTTGGTTCGTTTGCATGCAAATGCGCTATGATTTTCGTAGTCACTTCACCTCCCTACCCTTGAATTACATATAACAGCCCAACTACCTATATACAGTATACGGCACGCTCATCAGATACACCGATGTCTGACGCAACACTCTGGCGGGGCTCAAGTCTAAATCTGAATCCAGGAGTGTTACTCTCGTTATTTCGTCAAAAATTCGTTTATAGACGCAGCCGCCCGTTTGCCGGCGCCCATGGCGCTGATGACGGTGGCTGCGCCCGTGACCACGTCGCCGCCGGCCCAGACCCTGTCCTTGACTGTCTTGCCGGACTGCTCGTCGGCTACCACGGTGCCGCGGCGGGTGATCTCCAGCCCCTGCGTGGTCGAGGGTATCAGCGGGTTGGGGGTGGTGCCCAGCGCTATCACCACGACGTCCACGTCCATGGTGAACTCGCTGCCCTGCTTGACGATGGGGCGCCGCCTGCCGGAGGCGTCGGGCTCGCCCAGCTCCATCTCGTAGCACTCGATGGCCTTGACCCAGCCCTTGTCGTCGCCGATGATCTGCTTGGGGTTGGTCAGGAACTTGAAGATGATGCCCTCCTCCTCGGCGTTCTCCACTTCCTCGTGGCGGGCGGGCATCTCGGCGGACGAGCGCCTGTAAACAATATAGACCTCGTCGGCGCCCAGCCTGAGCGCGCAGCGGGCCGAGTCCATGGCTACGTTGCCGCCGCCTACCACCGCCACCTTCTTGCCGACCTTGATGGGGGTGTCGTACTCGGGGAAGAGGTAGGCCTTCATCAGGTTGACCCTGGTCAGGAACTCGTTGGCTGAGTAGACGCCGTTAAGGTTCTCGCCCGGTATGTCCATGAACATGGGCAGCCCGGCGCCCGTGCCCAGGAAGACGGCGTCATAGCCGCCGTTGAGCAGCTCGTCCACCGTGGCCAGCTTGCCCATGACCGAGTCGAGGTGCACCTCCACGCCCAGGGACTTAACATAATCAACCTCAGCCTGCACGATGGCCTTGGGCAGTCTGAACTCTGGTATGCCGTACATCAGCACGCCGCCGGCGGTGTGCAGCGCCTCGTAGATGGTCACCTTATGGCCGAACCTGGCCAGGTCGGCGGCGCAGGTCAGCCCGGCGGGGCCGGAGCCGATGACTGCCACCTTCTTGCCGGTCGGTTTGGGCAGCTCGGTCGGGGCGCGCTTGTCCTTGTTGCCCAGGTCCCAGTCGGCTACGTACCTTTCCAGGCGGCCGATGGCTATGGGCGCTCCCTTCTTGCCCAGCGAGCAGACCTGCTCGCACTGTGTCTCCTGCGGGCAGACGCGGCCGCAGATGGCCGGCAGCGCGTTCTTGCCCTTGAGAATCTTCACGGCCCCGGGCATGTCCTTCTCCCGCACGGCCTTGATGAAGTCGGGTATGTCCACGTTCACGGGGCAGCCGCCCACGCAGGTGCGCTTGGGGCACTGGATGCAGCGGGAGGCCTCCTCCAGCGCCATCTCGTCCGTGTAGCCCAGGGCCACCTCGTTATAATTGTGCGCCCTGACCTTGGGGTCCTGGCGCGGCATGTCTATCCTGTTGAGATTTACTTTGGACTTGGGTTTCTCTTCCAACTCATAGCCTCCTCTAAGATTTCTCGCACTGGCAGGCCTGCCATTTATCCAGGGACTCTTTCTCTTCCTTGAGATAAACTTTCTGCCTGTCGAAGGCTATGTTCCAATCGACCTGGTGCCCGTCGAAGTCGGGCCCGTCCACGCAGGCGAACTTGGTCTTGCCGCCCACGGAGATGCGGCAGCAGCCGCACATGCCCGTGCCGTCCACCATGATGGAGTTGAGGCTGACAATGGTGGGCACGTTGAAGGGCTTGGTTGTCAGGGAACAGAACTTCATCATGACCGCCGGGCCGATGGCTATCACGCGGTCGACCTTGCCCTTCTCCAGCTGCTCCTTGAGCGGCTCGGTCACGACGCCCTTGCGTGCGTAGGAGCCGTCGTCCGTCGTGACTATCAGCTCGTCGCTGACGGTCCTCATCTTATCTTCCCAGAATAATAAATCCTTGTTGCGCGCGCCGATGATGGAGACTATCCTGTTGCCGGCCTGCTTGAGCGAGCGGGCTATGGGGTAGACGGGCGCGATGCCCACACCGCCGCCCACCATGACCACTGTGCCGAACTTCTCGATGTCGGACGGCAGTCCCAGCGGGCCGACCAGGTTCACGATGCTGTCGCCGGCCTTGAGCACGCCCAGTTTCCTGGTGGAGGTGCCCACTTCCATGGCCACCAGCGTGACGGTGCCTTCTCTGGCGTCCCAGTCAGCGAGCGTCAGCGGTATCCTCTCCCCCACCTCATCCACGCGGATAATGACGAACTGGCCTGCTTTGGCCTTTTTGGAGAGCTCCGGCGCCTCGACCCTCAAGTAGTCGATGACCGGCGTCAGCTTCTCCTTTGCGACAATTTTGAACAACACGGACCTCCTTTCAGGCGGATTTAACCTTTACCGGAGGCTGCATGGGGTGCGACAGCTTCAGCCTGTAATCGCACTTGTAACACCTCTTGCCCTCGTCCACAGCCTGCGGCTCGGTATAGCCGAACTCGACCTCGTTAAAATTGCCCTGGCGTTTATCGTTCTCAAGCTCCGGCATCTGCGGCTGGCGCTTGTCGGCGAACGTGAGGTCCTGCCCGAAGACAGGCTCGAGCTCCAGCGGCTCGACCAGCACCTCGTCTATCACGCCTTTGCCGCCCAGGTACTTATCAATGGATGAGGCAGCCAGCCTGCCCTGTGCGATGGCGCCGATGACGGAGGCCGGGCCGGTGACGATATCGCCGCCGGCGAACACGCCCTTCTTGCTGGTCTCAAGGGTACTGGGGCTGGCCTTGATATTGCCGCGGTTGACGGCCAGGTCGAACTTTGCCGGTATATCCGACACCTGGCCGATGCCGGCGATGACGTTGTCGTATTCAGTAACATATTCGCTGCCGGGTATGCGCACCGGGCTCCTCCTGCCGGAGGCGTCCGGCTCTCCCAGCCTCATCTTGACGCACTCCAGCGCCAGCCTGCCGTCCTTCTGCGTCACCTTGTTGGGAGCAGCCAGGAAGACTATCTGGATGCCCTCGTGGATGGCGGCCTCAACCTCCTCGGCCGCGGCCGGCATCTCGGCGCGGGTGCGGCGGTAGACGATGGTCACGTCCTTCGACCCCACGCGTATGGCCACGCGGGCGCAGTCGATGGCGGAGTTGCCGCCGCCGATGATGGCCACCTTCTGGCCGATCTTGAACTCCTCTCCCAGCGCCACCTTGCGCAGGAAGTCCACGCCGTCCAGCACGCCTGGCAGGTCCTCGCCCTCGGCGCCCATCTTGGAGCCCTTGTGGTCGCCGATGCCCACGAACACGGCGTTGAAGCCCTGCGCCAGCAGGTCGTCCAGCGATTCAATTCTCTGGTTCACTTTAATTTCCACGCCGGCCTTCTTGATCTCGTCTATCTCGCCGTCGAGGATGGGCCGGGGCAGGCGGTAGGCCGGAATGCCCACACGCATCATGCCGCCCGTCTGGGGCAGCGCCTCGAAGACGGTCACGGCGTGGCCCAGCTTGGCCAGGTAATAGGCGCAGGTCAGCCCGGCCGGGCCGGAGCCGACCACCGCCACCTTCTTGCCGGTGGAGGGCAGCTTGAAGCCCTTGCTCCTCCACGCCCCGCTGTCATGGTCGGCGGCGTAGCGCTTGAGGAACTTGATGCAGATGGGCTGGTCGAGCTTGCCGCGGCGGCAGGCCTGCTCGCAGGGGTGAATGCAGACACGGCCCAGCGCGCCCGGGAAGGGGACCTTCTCACGCACCACGGCCAGCGCCTCGGGGTACTTGCCGCGTGCCACGTAGTTTACATAACGTGGTATATCGATATGGGCCGGGCAGGCATAGGAGCAGGGGACGACGTAGCCCTCCCACTCGGCGATGGAGCGGTACCTGGCCTGCTTGTCCACCAGTGCGCCCACCGGGCAGACCTCCACGCAGGTGAAGCAGTACTTGCAGCCGGAATCCTTATATGTGTCCTTGACCGGGCCGCAGACCTTGACGCCGTCGATCTCTTTAAAGTCCAGCGCCTTGATGCCGCGCAGGTCCTGGCAGGCGCGCACGCAGCGGCCGCAGGCGATGCACAGGTTGTAGTCGAGGTCGAAGTAGGGGTTGTCGCGCTGCACCGGCAGGTTCTTGTATTCATATTCAATGTCCTGGTTGCCCATGTCCAGGAAATCCACCACGCGCTGCAGCTCGCAGTGGGTGTTCTCAGGGCAGGTGACGCATCTTTCCGTCACATTCACGTTGCGCAGGCAGACGTCGAAGGGCTTGCAGCGCTCCCTGCGCCAGCAGGTGAGGCAGGCGTTGGGATGGCGCTTGAGTATCTTGAGCAATGCCTCTTTCTGCCTGTCGCGGATGGCGGAGGTGTCGGTGTGTACCACCATGCAGTCCAGCGCCTTGGTGTTGCAGGCCTGGACGGGCTCGGGCTGTCCCTCTATCTCCACGGCGCACAGGCCGCACTCGCCGGAGGGCTTGAGGTCGGGGTGCGAGCAGATGGTGGGAATATAGATGCCGGCGTTGTTGGCGGCTTCGAGTATGCTGTTGGCGCTGTCGGCGCTCACGGTTTTACCGTCGATGGTAAGCTGTATCTTTGACATGGTGGCTAACCTCCGTGTTTGTCAGGCTGTGAAAAGGGGACAGTTACTCCTTGTGGAACGAATTTGCATAGAAAGGCGTTCAAACCAACTTGTAAATTTAGCAGAAACCGCTCTCAAAATCAAACTTTGGGATGATGAGGCTGTGCCATTGCGAGGGCCGAAGGCCCGTGGCAATCCCATGGCATTAAGTCAGGACATGAGGCCCGATCAAGAGATTGCTTCGCTGCGCTCGCAATGACAGTGTTGAGAAAAGAGGAGAGGGTTCGCAAATAATATCTTAATAATTTTCCCGTATAACCAAAAGGTATAAAATAGGCTAATTGCATCAGAAAGGAGAAAACGAATATGCAAAAACCCTGGATGCCGGTGGTAGCCGGCCTTCTTGACATTATATCTGGCGCCATGGGGCTGGGCTTCGGCCTATTCCTGGCGCTCAACCTGCACTTCCCCAGGTTTGCGCAGGCCGCTGGAAAGTTTGGCGCCGCGGCTGGCGGCGCGACCGGTGGTAACGTTCCGTCCATGTTCTTCCCGGGTGCCAACCTGGTATTCGGCATAGCGGCCATGCTGCTGGGCGTGCTGGCCGTGCTGGGCGGCGTCTATGCCCTCAAGGTCAAGACGTGGGGTCTGGCGCTGGCCGGGTCAATCGCAGCAGTCATCACCGGGCGGGTGCTCGGCGTGGTTGCGCTCATCTTCGTGGTCCTCGGGCGCAGCGACTTTCAAAAGTAGATTCCCTGCTTCTTATCCTCAACGAGCCCTCTCTTCCGATTGCATCGGGGGAGAGGGTAATTTGTTTCCAGGGGCGTCATTGCGAGGAGCCCGCAGGGCGACGTGGCAATCTCCTATATTGGTAATCGGGGAGATTGCTTCGGCCGATGCATCGGCCTCGCAATGACATTATCAAAGTCAGGCGCTTGCCCCGGAGTACCTTCGCAGGCCCAGGCGCCAGACCAGCCTCGAGACGATGAGCAGCGCCAGTGCCAGAGTCAGCGAGATGAGCAGTGTCTCACGGTTGAGGCGGCTGGTCAGGGCCTCGGCAGGAACGGTGACGGCGAAGGCGATGGGCACGACGAAGGTCAGGCCGTAGCGCAGCCAGCCCGGGTAGAGACTGATGGGCCAGCGCCCGGCCTCGTACATGCTCTGGAAGATGGTCAGTATGTTCTCCACGCGCACGAACCAGAACGACAGCGTGGCCAGTATCAGGAAGAAGCAGTACACGATCGTCCCGCCCGCCGCCAGCATCAGCAGGAACATGCCGGCCTGCAGGAGTCCCACCTTCTGCCCCAGCCCGACCAAAGCGGCGGTCATAATGCCCAGGCCAAGCAATATATCTATCAGCCGCCAGATGTCGATGCGGCCGATGCTGACCAGGAGCTGTGCGTCCTCCGGCATGATGAGCGTGAAGTCCAGCGTGCCGTCGCGCACCGACGAGATGAAGTTCTCCATGCCCGGCTGAATCACCAGGCCGATTATGCCGCCCACCAGGAAATACACGCCGACTAATGCCACGATCTCCTGGGGACCCCATCCTCCCAGCGACTCCGTGTAGGAGAAGATGACGGCCACGCCGCCCAGCGACACCAGCAGGCTGAGGAAGGTCTGGAAGAGCTGGATGAAGAAGTTCACGCGGTAGGCGGACTCCTCGATGACGTTTATCTTGAAGTAGGCTATGAGCAGGCGCAAGAACCTCATGCCCCCACCGCCGAGTATTCTTTTACGCCACGCCTCCATACAAGTTGCACTAAGAGGACGCCCAGCACAAGCCAGGCCGCCTGCGCGCCCAGCCCTATGAAGGCCTCGACGGGGCTGAGCCTGCCCAGCAGCAGCTCGACCGGGAAGCCTATCACCCAGCGGAAGGGCAGCACATTGGCCACCAACTGCACCGGATTGGGCAGCAGGGTCAGGGGCGCTATTTGCCCTGAGAGGAAGAGCATTAGCACGAAGTAGGCCTGGTTGAGCGCACTGACGCGCGTGGTCCAGAAGGCGGCCAGCGCCAGCGTCCACTCCAGCATGAAGCGCACCAGGAAGGCCAGCAGCATGGCGGGTATGAAGAGCAGAATCGCCCAGGGCTGAGGCGAGATGGCGGCGTGGAAGAAGAAGGCCAGGCCGACCGCTATGATGAACATGGCCGGCAGCGTTATCAACTTGGCAGAGATGTTGTCGGCGATGTCCGAGTGTATGGGGTGCACGGGCCTGAGCAGCGCGAAGGAGAGCGTGCCGTCGCGCACGCGGTACTCGAAGTCATACATTATCCAGGTGTAGGAGAACTGGTTGACCAGCATCAGCACGATGAAGTAGCCGGCGAAGTCGGTCGTGGTGTAATCGCCGATGCTGCCGCCGGCTGTGGTCGAGACCACCGACCAGACAATTAAATATATCAGCGGCTCCAGCACCTGTCCCAGCATCCAGATGAGCAGCATGACGCGGTACTGGAACATCATGGCGGTGGTGGTCCTGAACTGCTGCAGGTACAGGCCGGCCAGCTCTCTCACGGCTTCTCCTGCGTGAAGACGTGCTCGATGACCTCCTCGATGGGCGGGTCCTCCACCAGCAGGTCGGTCACGGGCAGGTCGGCCAGCAGGCGCTCGGTGACCTGCGCCACCTCGGCCCTGGGCACGCGCAGCGTGACGCGGTTATCCTCGCAGGAAACTACCTGGCCGTACTGCTTGAGGTCGGCCTGGCAGTCGCCAATCTGTGCCACGATGGTCTTGTGGTCGGTGAACTTCTGTATCAGCCAGGCCAGCTCGCCGTCGAACAGCAGCTTGCCCTGGTGGATGATGACCACCCGTTTGCACAACGCCTCAACGTCGGCCATGTAGTGGCTGGTCAGCAGCACGGTGGCGTTGAAGCGGTGGTTGTACTCGGCGATGAAGGCGCGTATGCGGCGCTGCATGGTCACGTCCAGGCCGATGGTCGGCTCGTCCAGGAAGACCACGCCCGGCCGGTGCAGCAGCGCAGCGGCAATCTCGCACTTCATGCGCTCGCCCAGTGAGAGGTTGCGCACCGGTTTGTTGAGCAGCGGCCCGAGCTCCAGCAGCTCGGTCAGCTCCTTCAGCGTAGAGCGATATTGCTCGTTCGGTAAGCTGTAAACGGCTCGGTTGAGGTCGAAGGAGTGGATGGGGGGAATGTCCCAGACCAGCTGGTTGCGCTGGCCCATCACCAGCGTGATCTGCCGCAGGAATGTTTTTTCACGTTTATACGGGGTGAAGCCCAGCACCCTGACCTCGCCGGAGGTGGGGTGCAGCAGGCCGGAGAGCATCTTGAGCGTGGTGGTCTTGCCTGCGCCGTTGGGGCCCAGGAAGCCCACGATCTCGCCGGGAGCCAGGTCGAAGGATATGCCGTCGACTGCCGGTATCTGCACGCTGCGGCGCCTGACCAGCCCCTTGAGCGCGGACGCCGTGCCTGCGTCCTGCTGGCTGACGACGTAGACCTTGCGCAGGTCCTGGATATGAACGGCGGAAGTCACCATCCCCACAACAGGTCATGATAATACATTGGGCGGGGATAATAAAAATAGCTAGTAAAGACTCAAGAATAATTTTATTGCTAAACACTATTGACGGCTCAAACTTACGCATATATAATGTTCCTACAGGTCTATCTGATAATCAGTATCTGATCATGTTAAGGAGGTTGCCATGGCGGAAAGGGACATTCGTTTAAAGAATTTAGAAACACGGCTTAATAAAGATACAAAACTTCTAGCTGAATTTATGAAAAATCCTGTTGGGATTCTGGAAAATGAGAATATTAAGTTAACACCACAAATGGAGGCTGCAATCAATGAACAATTCAAACTGTTGCGGTCTCCGGCAATTCAATCGCTTGGAATAAGACCGAAAATTAACATTACTATCAGGCCAATTGGAATTCAGATTATCATTCCATTACCGTGAGAAAATACCGGCTTTGTAATCTTAAATAATAGAATTTCAATTTATTAAGGATCTAATGGTTACCTATGATTTAAATAATCTAATAGGTAGCGGCGATGCACTAATAATAATTCCTCCTTTTGCTGGAATTAACCGTCCTTCTTTGGGTGCACATCTTATCCAAGCAACTTCACAATTAGCCGGATTTAATGTGCGTGTTTTTTATGCCAATCTGGCTCTGGCACAGGTCATTGGAGATAGATACTACGAGGCAGTCAGCAATTTTGCTACCGGGGTTTTATTGGGTGAAAGACTTTTTTGTTTGGCTGCATATGGTCTGCCCCCACTCGGATATGATACTGCACTTCTATATGAAACACTAAGTAACTGTGATATTTCTGACAAAATCGACTTATCCCCCGAGGTAATTAATTCTCTAGAAATAAAAGTACGAGAATGGGTGGCGGCAACTGCTGAAGCAATTGCCAAATGTAATTTCTCTATTGTTGGATGCTCAACAACATTTGAGCAGACTGCGGCAAGTATTGCGATTCTTAACCGTATAAAATGCGCATCCCCACATATAATTACCGTATTGGGAGGAGCCAATTGCGAAGGTGAAATGGCTGAAGGCCTTCTCTCTTTAAAGGCGAAGATTGATTATATATTTAGTGGTACTAGCGAAATATCCTTTCCTGAATTTGTTAGCAAAATTCACTCTGGGCGATATCCCAGTGAACAAATCATACGAGGCGAAGCATATACTGACTTGGATTTATTGCCTACCCCGAACTATAGGCAGTACTTTGAACAACGCGATTATTTTCTCCCTGAGAGCGAGTTTGCATCCAATGATAATGTTTGGATCCCTTATGAAAGTAGCAGGGGATGTTGGTGGGGAGAAAAGCATCAGTGTTCTTTTTGCGGCATTAACGGCTTGGGCATTAAGTACCGAGAAAAGTCAGCAGATCGCGTAATAAGTGAGCTGCGAGATATCACAGAAAAACATGGATTAAAAAGAATATGCATGGTGGATAATATCATGCCACATCACTTTTTTGATACCTTAATACCGAGACTTGGTAATGAAATATCATCTCTCTATATATTTTATGAACAGAAAGCCAATCTATCATTGGATCAAATTTATGCGCTGAAGAAAGCTGGCGTGGAGATTGTTCAGCCTGGTATTGAAGCATTATCAACAAACCTGCTTCGTCTTATGAACAAGGGCGTTACAGCTCCGCAAAATATTGCATCATTGCGTTTTGCACGATCTGTAAATATCGTTATGAACTGGAATTTATTGTGTGGATTTCCAAATGATAAGTCTGAAGATTATAAATGTACACTGGCGTTGTTGCCAAGTGTACGGCACTTGCAACCGCCTGCAGATCTATGCCGTCTAAGTATTGACCGCTTTAGTCCTTATTTTAATAATCCAGCTAAATACGGAATACATAATTTGCGTGCTATGGATAGTTATTACAGCGTTTTGCCTGATAATGCGGATATCTATAGAATAGCCTATCATTTTATCGGAGATTATGATTGTGGAGCTTTCTCAAACCTGGATCTTCTAAAAATACTCCAAGACGAGGTTCTAACTTGGCATAAGATTTGGGATCCAGAAAGAGATTTCCCTCCAACATTAGCAGTCGTTGCATTATCATCTGAAGACTATATTCTGATAGATACGCGTGGATTAACAGGTGAATTACCTGTTCATTTTGTTAATCGTGAACACGCAATGGCTACTCTAGTCGCCAATCTTCCCGGTGACTGTTCCGAAGCTATCGCATGGGCTTTGGAACATAAATATGCTGTTGAACTTGATGGACGTTACGTGCCTCTTGCAACCGCTGCTCCTGAGCTTATATACGAATTCATGGATCGAACAATACCGCATAGTTAGATATACATATATAGCCACCTTATTTAAGATTGGATAAATTCCGTGATTGCCACGTCGTCCCGATTATATCGGGACTCCTCGCAATGGAATAATATAAGGGAGATTGCCACGCCCCGATTGGATCGGGGCTCGCAATGGCAGGGTTTTGCCTTGCATAATCCTTCGTATCTGCCTACACTATAAACAGCAGGTTTTAACCCATGAAGTGCCCGGTTGATAAACAGGTGATGATGGTGGTCGAGCACCGCAGGATCGAGCTCGATTACTGCCATAAGTGTTCGGGGGTGTGGCTGGACTCCGGCGAGCTTGAGCTGCTGATAGCCGTGCTGGTATCGGAAGGGGCCAAAGCGCCCGAGATGGAGCCCGACCAGGAGAAGCCCACCGGCAAGCGCAAGTGCCCCATTTGCGGGCTGAAGATGGACCGGGCCTGGGTTGAGCCGGCGCACAGGGTGCTAATAGACCAATGCCCGGCGGGGCACGGCCTGTGGTTCGACGCAGGAGAGCTGCAGCGGGTGCTGCGTGACCTGGTCCCACCCGGCTCGCCGCAGAGCCAGGACGTGCTGTCCTTCCTGGGCGAGGCCTTCCGGGCCGCACACGGGCAGGGCGCGCTAAAAAGCTGACAACCACTTTTTGAATATACAGGGTAAAGGCATACGGAGGTAAGCGATGGTCTTCGCAGTAGTCATACTGGTAATCTTAATCGTACTTGTCCTGATAGCCATAGGCATATACAACGGGCTGGTGGGCGCGCGCAACGGCGTCAAGAACGCCTGGGCGCAGATAGACGTCCAGCTCAAGCGCAGGCATGACCTCATCCCCAACCTGGTGGAGACGGTCAAGGGCTACATGGAGCACGAGCGCGGCACGCTGGAAGCGGTGACCAATGCCCGCAACGCAGCCCAGTCCGTGGCCAGTGCCGGCCCGGCGGAAAGGGCCAAGGCCGAGGGCGAGTTGAGCTCAGCGCTCTCCCGCCTGCTGGCCGTGGCCGAGGCCTACCCCAACCTCAAGGCCAACGAGAACTTCCTGTCGCTGCAGGAGGAGCTGGCCTCCACTGAGAACAAGATAAGCTTCTCACGCCAGTTCTATAACGACTCCGTGCTCAAATACAACAACATGATCCAGATGTTCCCCTCCAACATCGTCGCCGGCATGGGCGGCTTCAGGGCCGACGAGTTCTTCGAGGTTAAGGCCGCCGAGGAGCGCGAGGCCCCCAAGGTAAGCTTCGCCAAGCCTGAGAACAAGTAAGGTTCACTGGAACAGATGCCATTGCGAGGCACGGAGTGACGAAGCAATCCCATGGCACAGGTAATCAGGGAGATTGCTTCGCTGCGCTCGCAATGACGAGTGTGGGAACAGATGCCATTGCGAGGCACGGAGTGACGAAGCAATCCCATGGCATTAAGACTGGCCTCTTCGCTCAAAGGATTGCCACGCCCCGATGCGATCGGGGCTCGCAATGGGATGGCACAGGTAATCAGGGAGATTGCTTCGCTGCGCTCGCAATGGGATGTGAAACGTTAAATGTGGGAACAGATCCGGGATAACCAGATACGCTCGGCCCTGCTGGTCACGGCCATGGGCATCGTGCTGCTGCTCATCGGGTTCTTCATCGGCTATGTCTTCCTGGGCGACCCGGTCATCGGCATTGTCATAGCCGCGCTGGTCTGGGGCATTATGAACCTGGTGGCGCTCTTCCAGGGCGACAGTATCATACTGGGCATGTCGGGCGCCAGGAAGATAGGCCCGGACGACCATCCCCGGCTGTACAACGTGGTGGAGGAGATGAAGATAGCCTCCGGCCTGCAGAAGATGCCGGATATCTATATAGTCGACGACCAGGCGCTCAACGCCTTCTCCACCGGCCGCGACCCGCAGCATGCATCGGTCGCCATCACCTCCGGCCTGCTTGATAAATTGAACCGCGACGAGCTGCAGGGCGTGATAGGCCATGAGGTGGCGCACATCAACAACCGGGACATACGGCTGATGATGCTGGCCAGCATACTGCTGGGCTCCATCGTCATACTCTCCTGGTACGCCACGCGCATCCTGTTCTTCGGCGGCATGGGCGGCAGGCGCAGCAGCTCGGGCGGGGGCGGCGCCGCCATAATCATACTCATCGTGGGGCTGGTGCTGATGATACTCGCCCCCATCTTTGCGCAGCTCATTTACTTCGCGGTGTCCAGGCGCAGGGAGTACCTGGCGGACGCGTCGTCGGCGCTCTACACGCGCTACCCGGACGGGCTGGCCTCGGCGCTGGAGAAGCTGCAGAATAGCGACACCAAGGTGCAGAAGGCCAACAAGGCCACGGCGCCCATGTATATCAGCAACCCGTTCTACAAGGGCGGGTCGGCGGGCAACGACCTCTTCGCCACGCATCCGCCGCTGGCCGAGCGCATACACATATTGCGCGCCATGTCCGGCGCCTCTTATAACGACTACGAGCAGTCATACAAGGCTGTCAAGAAGGAGAGCGTCATACCGGCCGCGGAGCTGGCCGGCGCCGGGACGGTTGCGCTGAGGCAGGCCACGCCCGGAGCGGAGGCCGGCGACCTGCAGGAGCAGCTCGACCGCACTCGTCAGACCTCGGACGTGCTGTGGCGCGTGCATGGCTACCGGACGCTCAACTGCTCCAACTGCGGCACGCTCATGCGACTTCCGCCCAATTACAACCTGCCCCGCGTGCGCTGCCCCCACTGCGGGTATGACAACGAGGTGAATGTATAATATGTCATTGTGCGGAGTACCGTCTGATATGCCATTGCGAGGAACGAAGTGACGAAGCAATCCCATGGCACTAAATCAGGCCCTGAGCCCTAGTTCAGAAGATTGCCGCGCCCCGATGCGATCGGGGCTCGCAATGGTACGTAAGGGAGATTGCTTCGCTGCGCTCGCAATGACGTGTGAGCAGGAGGGGATATAAATTGAAAATTGATTTCTCTGCCCGCTGGTGGGCCTATCTCATAGCCATTGGGATGATCGTTGTGGTATCGGTGCTGGGGAAGCTGCTGGAGCTGCTGCCATCATGGGACCCCGCCAACGTCGGCATGCTCTACATATTATGTGTCGCCGTCTCGACTTATTACTTCGGGTTCGGCCCAACCATCACTATATCAATAATCAGCATAATATCATTCAATTTCTTCTTTATCGAGCCCATGCTGACATTTACAATAGCCAGCGACCGGGATGTCGTCAGCTGGCTTGTCCTGATGATAGTCACCATGGTTTTGAGTTTCCTTCCACGCCGGCTCTGGCACTAAGCGTATTTAACGGAGGTAGACATAGACTTTAATGAATTGCCAGTTCGGCATAGGAGCGTTGAAGAGGGGCGGCAGCCCCTCTTATTTACTCCTGTCATTGCGAGGGCCGGTTTTTGATGTACCATAGCGAGGAGCGTCATCTGATATGCCATTGCGAGGAACGGAGTGACGAAGCAATCTCCCGGCATTAAGTCATGCCCTGAGCCTTCGCTCAGGAGATTGCCACGCCCCGATGCGATCGGGGCTCGCAATGGGATGTTAGGGTGATTGCCACGCCCCGATGCGATCGGGGCTCGCAATGCTATGTAAGGGAGATCGCCCCGATGCGATCGGGGCTCGCAATGGCAACTTGAATAAGGAGACGGATATTGGAACAGACGAGTGAAAGGAAGCCCATCCTTGGCCTTAATCCGAACGTCTTTTACCTGGGCGTCGTGAGCTTCCTCACGGACGTCTCCAGCGAGCTGATATTTACCCTGATGCCCCTCTTCCTGGCGAATGTCCTGGGCGCCTCTACGGTCATAATCGGCTTTATCTCCGGCGTTGCCGACAGCACCGCTTCCCTGACCAATATCTTCAGCGGCTGGCTCTCGGACCGCCTGTCAAAGAGGAAGTGGCTCTCGTTCTTCGGTTATGCCCTGTCATCGCTGACCAAGCCCTTCATGCTCATAGCAAGCACCTGGGGGCCGGTCATGGGCATACGCTTTGCCGACCGGCTGGGCAAGGGCGTGCGCACCGCGCCGCGTGATGCGCTGGTGGCGGACTCCACGCCGGAGGAGGTACGAGGCAAGGCCTTTGGCTTCCACCGGGCCATGGATACCGGCGGCGCGGCGCTAGGGCTGCTCTCTGCCGCCATCGTGGTCTATTTCGTGCAGGGCAGCGTCCTCACGCTTGAGCTTAAGACTTACAACTGGCTTATCATACTTGGCCTCATACCCGCCTTCCTGGCGCTGCTCTTCTTCATCCCGGTGCAGGAGACGGGAAAAGAGGCTGCGTCGTCGTCCGCCGGAACGGCACGTGTATCACTGCCGAACAAGTACAAGATATTCCTGGCCATCATGTTCCTCTTCACGCTGGGCAACTCCAGCGACGCCTTCCTGATACTGCGTGCGCAGGACCTGGGCAACGACGTGCTGCTGATAACGCTGATGCTGGTCATGTTCAACGTTGTCTATGCCCTTTTCGCCACGCCGGCGGGCATCGTCTCGGATAAGCTTGGCCGCAGGACGGTGATCATAGTAGGCTGGGGCATTTATGCTCTGGTCTACCTGGGCTTTGCGCTGAGCAACCAGCCGTGGGCGGTCTGGCTGCTGTGGGCGCTGTACGGGCTTTACTACGGCCTGTCCGAGGGCGTGGCCCGTGCGCTGGTGAGCGACCTGGTGCCGGAGGAGGCCAGGGGCACAGCCTACGGCTGGTATCACGGCACCGTGGGCATCACCCTGCTGCCCGCCAGCCTGATAGCAGGCTGGCTCTGGCAGTCCGTTAACCCCGCCGCCCCCTTCTACTTCGGCGCAGCCTTAGCCGCTATCGCAATGGTGGGGATGCTGATGTTAATAAAGAAATAGAAAAAGATATTGCTTCTATATTTTTACAGGTTGAGTGGTAGCATAATCTGTAATCGTTGTACGCTCGTTAATCATTGGATTTGTTAATATATTGGTCAAACATATTAATGAATGATTCTCATACGACGACCGAATTCTTCCCATGTAATACATTCTACGTTTTCGATTGCACACGCGCCTTTAACGGACGAGTCATGTGATACAACAACCCATCCTCTCACTTTCCCAAAGGAGATTA
Source organism: uncultured Dehalococcoidales bacterium (assembly GCA_964605885.1). Lineage (GTDB taxonomy): Bacteria > Chloroflexota > Dehalococcoidia > GIF9 > UBA5629 > CAZSED01. Next base: position 1,862 of record CAZSED010000026.1, on the reverse strand, counting down.
CTTGACTATCTATTCCTTTTCGGCCACTGGGCGTTCGCCATAAGCCCGCGCATGTCTTGGTGCCTACCCGAAAGTCATTTTTATAGCTGGTTTCAATACGAGAAAACTCTAATTTCTCATGACTTGCTAAATTGACAACAGCATTATAATTAGAATTCCATTTGTCCAGTGTCCTTTTCAGTTTATCAGTTTTTCTCTTCAATTCCCTGTAAACACCCTCCGGTATTCTAACTGTTCCATTAATGATGAAAGGACGTAGTTTCTTGATCAATCCCGCATGATAAAGATCAATAAGGGCATTGGCGTCGGGGCAATATATTTTATCAGCTGGTATGGGAAGTCTTGCTTGGCTACTATTTACGTTTTTCTGGCCCACTTTAGGAACTCGTCCACTTTCTCAATGCGGGTGTCCAAGAGTTCAGCTAAGTCGTAAGATGATACTATTCCACGGTCATGACCAGAAATAATTGTTGAAGTAAATGCATCGCCCAGTTTATTGCGCATCAATTCAAATTTGGTTCTACGGTGGCCTGTTTTTAATTTTCCTTTGCCATACCAGGCTTTGTAGCTATCCCAAATCTTAGCTTTTTCAAGATAGAATCCCTTCGGTGCAAGATCAATTTCTTCTAGTAGAATGGCAATCACATCCCGACTCGCTAAAAATGGTTTTCTGATCTTATCTAGAATATAGTCTGACCACCATTTCCTACTCCCAAGCAACTTTTCCGATTCCAAATATTGCATAAAAGCATTCTTAGGAACAAGCATCTCCGCCGCAAATTTATTACAGTATATTTCTGTTTTCTCATCTCTTCCGCGAAAATCACAAACAATACCTGTTTCGCGAAATAGTAAATGAGCATACTCATGCAGCAATGTGAAAATTCGGCCAGCAGCAGCCTCCACATCCGCGTCATTCACAAGTATTGATGGTGGGCCTTTCGATTTCCAGATGGACGCTCCGCGTACTTCCTTTGGATTAAGCTTCAATGAAAGTACATATATGCCAAGATCTCCTAGCTTCCTACGACATGTATAAAATAGTGTTTGAGAAGTGTTCATATCAAATCTGTCAGCTAACGATATTCCCAGTTTATCACGTTCGGTATTGGCAATTGTTTCAACGGGATCATCTGTAGAATATTTATTAATGTATAATTTCGGATGCTCAAGTTGCTCCGTGAGCATTTCCAGATATTGTGTGAATTCAACGAAGCGACGTAGTTGTAATCTCGACTGATAACTAAGAGACTCAATTTTGCTTTCCGCTAAACCACGATAGTTGAGGGGCATTTCCTCGATTAAATAAGAATCTTGGGTAAAATATCCAACAGGACATGCATATATATCTGCCAATATTTCTAATTCATTGAGTTGGGGTTCCCCTTGATTGTTTTCCCAAGATAAAATGCTTGACGCTTTGATTTGAATGTCAAGATGCTTTGATAGATCCTCTACCTCATTAGGTTTAAGGCCCATCCGCTCCCTTGCCCATTTTAGGGAAGAACTGTTGATCCACTTATTTATTGTGGTCTCTTGCATTAGAAGACCTAACCATTTCTAATATGTGAATAAGTGATTCATGTGCATAGTATATCATATGTATATTAACCTAGGAGAGCGATTTTAATCGTTTCACATTAGCATTAAGTTATCTATCAGCCTCGGTTTCCCCAGCCTGATAGCCGGCTGGCGCTGGTAGTATATTAACTCCGCCGCACCTTTCTACTTTGGTGCGGACCTAGCTCTTGCGCTGGTGGGCATGTTGGTGTTTGTGCGGAAGTAATAGGATTGATAAATTGTATATATGAGGTGGACCCCATCAGTAGGACAGTATAGCGGCCTTGCTAAGTGGGAGTCCT
>CAZSED010000025.1:24815-25126 GCA_964605885.1 uncultured Dehalococcoidales bacterium | reverse complement strand
GCCATCCTCGTGATCGTCACCCTCATCCTCATCTTCAAAACTCGCAGGGTGTAAATCCCGGGGTAGTTCCCGATAGCACCGGAAGGGGCGGCAAATGCCGCCCCTTCCTTTTTCCCCCATCCTATTGCGAGGCACGCGCTATTCACGCCATTGCGAGCCCCGATACCATCGGGGCGTGGCAATCTTTTAGCATTAAGTCAGGCCCTTCCCCTTCGTTCAAGGGATTGCTTCGCTCCGCTCGCAATGGTGCATCCCATTGCGAGGAGCCCGCTATTCACGCCATTGCGAGCCCCGATACCGTCGGGGCGTGG
>CAZSED010000025.1:24056-24715 GCA_964605885.1 uncultured Dehalococcoidales bacterium | reverse complement strand
CAATCTTTTGGCATTAAGTCAGGCGTGTGGCCTTCGATCAAAGGATTGCTTCGCTCCGCTCGCAATGGGATGTCTTCCAACCCCTTCAAAGGGGCGCTCAATATATGCCATTGCGAGGCACGCGCTATTCACGCCATTGCGAGCCCCGATACCGTCGGGGCGTGGCAATCTTTTGGCATTAAGTCAGGCGTGTGGCCTTCGATCAAAGGATTGCTTCGCTGCGCTCGCAATGGCCTTTTTTCTGCGCTCGCAATGGGGTCGCTAGTGATGCGTGTATAATGGGCACATCGTGGAAAGACAGTACTGCGTCTATATCCTGACCAACAAGAACCACACCGTTTTGTATACAGGTGTTACCAGCGACTTGAAGCGACGGATAACAGAGCACAAAGAAAAACTGGTCAGGGGTTTCAGTCGAAAATACAACCTGGATATATTGGTCTACTACGAAATCGCTGAAGAGAAGGAGTCTGCCGTAGCCAGGGAGAAACAGATCAAGGCTGGCTCCAGACAGCGAAAAATAGATCTCATAGATAAAATGAATCCGTCCTGGAAGGACCTTTATGACGAGTTATAACATCGCCTTCGATCAAGGGATTGCTTGGCCCCGATCTATCGGGGCTCGCAATGGCCTTCCCATCCCATTGCGAGGCACGCGC
>CAZSED010000025.1:0-23956 GCA_964605885.1 uncultured Dehalococcoidales bacterium | reverse complement strand
GAGCCCGCTGGGCGACGTGGCAATCTCATGGCATTAAGTCAAGCCCTTCCCCTTCGTTCAAGGGATTGCTTCGCCCCGATCTATCGGGGCTCGCAATGGCCTTCCCATCCCATTGCGAGGCACGCGCTATTCATCCCATTGCGAGGAGCCCGCTGGGCGACGTGGCAATCTCATGGCATTAAGTCAAGCCCTTCCCCTTCTTTCAAAGGATTGCTTGGCCCCGATCTATCGGGGCTCGCAATGGCCTTTACATCCCATTGCGAGGCACGCGCTATTCATCCCATTGCGAGGAGCCCGCAGGGCGACGTGGCAATCTCTCGGCATTAAGTCAAGCCCTTCCCCTTCGTTCAAGGGATTGCTTCGCTAGCGCTCGCAATGGGATGACCCTACGCCCGAAAGGCCTTCTGCGCGGCTTTGACCGTACACCGGATATCGGAGCAGTTGTGGGCGGAGGAGACGAAGGCAGCCTCGAACTGGGATGGGGGCCAGTAGACGCCCTGCTGCAGAAGGGCATGGAAAAACCTTGAAAACATGGCGGTATCCGCTTTTTTGGCCGAATCGTAGTCAATTACCGGAAAAGAGGTAAAAAATATAGTGAGCAACGAGGCTGCTCGGGCTATCCTGACCTGAACGCCGGCTTCCTTAGCCGTAGCGGTCAGCCCTTTCTCCAGCTCAGCCGAAGTTTCCTCCAGGCGCTGATAAAACCCGGTCCGGCCCAGCAGGCTGAGCACCTCGATGCCGGCCGTCATGGCCAGCGGGTTGCCGGAGAGGGTGCCGGCCTGGTAGACCGGGCCCTCAGGCGCCATCATTTGCATGATGTCCCGCCTGCCCCCGAAGGCGCCCACCGGCAGCCCACCGCCGATTATCTTGCCCAGGCAGGTAAGGTCCGGCTTAACTCCGTACACAGACTGTGCGCCGCCGTAAGCCAGCCTGAAACCGGTGATGACCTCATCGAAGATTAGCAGTACGCCGGCCTCCTGCGTCAGCCTGCGAAGCTCCGGCAGGAAACCGGGCCGGGGCAGCACCAGGCCCATGTTGGCGGCAACGGGCTCAACTATAACGGCAGCCACCTGCCCGGGATAGCTCTGCAGCAGCAGCTCCACGGCGCGGCTGTCGTTGTAGGGAGCTACCAGCGTATTCTCAGCATATCCCTGCGGCACGCCGGGCGAGGCCGGCAGGCCCAGCGTGGCCAGGCCCGAGCCACCGCTGACCAGCATGCCGTCGGCGTGGCCGTGATAGCCGCCGGCGAACTTGATTATCCTGTCTCTTCCCGTGAAAGCCCTGGCCAGCCTTGCGGCCGTCATGGCCGCCTCCGTTCCGGAGCTGACGAAGCGAAGCATCTCGATGGACGGCATGGCCGCAATTATCATCTCCGCCAGCTTCGTCTCCAGCGCGGTGGGAGCGCCGTAGGAGGTACCCCTGCCTGCGGCTCTTCGCAGCGTCCGCACGACGGCGGGATGAGCATGGCCCAGTATCAGCGGCCCCCAGGAGCACACGAAGTCAATGAACCGGTTGCCGTCGGCGTCGCAGATCTTCGAGCCTTTGCCTTTGACAATGAAGGGAGGGCTGCCGCCCACGGCCCTGTAGGCCCGCACCGGGCTGTCCACGCCACCCGGCAGGTAACGCTGCGCCTGCTCGAACAGGCTGCAGGATTTATCGAACTTCTTCATATATCTCTCAGGCGGGTCGAAGCCAGCGTGCCGCCTCTTTGGCATGGTAGGTAAGTATGACGTCGGCGCCGGCACGCTTGATGGAGGTAAGTATCTCCAGCACGATGCGCTGCTCGTCTATCCAGCCCTTCTGCGCCGCGGCCTTGACCATGGAGTACTCACCGCTGACGTTGTAGGCGGCCAGGGGGTAATCGAATTTCTCCCTGACGCGTCGCAGCACGTCCAGGTACGGCAGCGCCGGCTTGACCATGACCATATCGGCGCCCTCTTTGATATCCAGCTCGACCTCGCGCAGCGCCTCGCGGGCGTTGGGCGGGTCCATCTGGTAGGAGCGGCGGTCGCCGAACTGCGGGGCCGACTCGGCTGCCTCGCGGAAGGGGCCGTAGAAGCCGGAGGCATACTTGGCGGCATAGGAGAGTATGGGAATGTCCTTAAACCCGCCGGCGTCCAGGCATTCCCTGATGGCGCGCACCCGGCCGTCCATCATGTCAGAGGGGGCAACCATGTCTGCCCCGGCCTCAGCGTGAGACAGTGCCATCCTGGCCAGCAGCGGCAGGGTCAGGTCGTTGTCCACGCAGCCCTCGACCACCACGCCGCAGTGGCCATGGTCGGTGTACTCGCACAGGCAGACGTCGGTCAGCACGATCAGCTCGGGCACATATTTCTTGATGGCGCGTATGGCCTGCTGCACCACTCCTTTTGGATCGCAGGCTGAGGTGCCCTGGGCGTCCTTGTGCTGGGGAATGCCGAAGAGGATGACCGCCGGCACCTTGAGCCGGGCCAGCTCCTCGGCCTCGGCCGGCACGAGGTCCGGCGAGAGGCGCTCAATGCCGGGCATGGAGGATATCACCTGCCTGAGATCGTGCCCCTCCACCACGAACATGGGATAGACCAGGTCGCCCACGTCCAGGCGCGTCTCCCTGACCAGCGCCCTGAGCGGGTCCGTGCGCCTCATGCGGCGCATGCGCAACTGAGGAAAGGCTGTCATTTGGTTTGCCTCCTGTAATAGTCTTCCAGCGCATCCACCAGGCCGGGGATGGTCTGCGTGCCCGCCAGTATATGCACCTTGAGCCCGACTGCCCTGGCTGCGGCAGCCGTCCTGGACCCGATGCAGGCTATCTTCACAGCGGCCGGGATTGATTTCCCGCCCGGCATAGATACCAGATTGCTTACCGTCGACGAGCTGGTGAAGGTGATGGCATCCACCCGGCCCTCGGCCAGCAGCTTCTTCATCTCTTTGGAAGCGGCGGCTGCGGGCAGCGTCCTGTAGACGGCCACTTCGTCAACAGCCGCCCGGGACCGCCTCAGGCTGTCTGCCAGCTCCCTGCCTGCGATATCCGCCCGCAGCAGCAGGAACCTTTTCCCGGCGATTTTGAGCTTCTTCAATCCCGAGGCCAGTGCCTTCCCGGTGAATACCGGCGGCATGAAATCCGGCCTTATGCCGCGCTGCTCCAGCGCGCCTGCCGTGGCAGGCCCGATGGCGGCAGCCCTGAGGCCGTGCAGGGCCCGGCTGTCCAGCTTGAGCGTGTGCAATCGCTCGAAGAAGGCCTCCACGCCGTTGACGCTGGTGAACACTATCCAGTCATATTTCTTTAAATTGCGGATGGCCCGGTCCAGCTGCTTTTTATCGGACAGCGGCCGTATATCTATGACGGGCAGCTCCAGCGGCAGGGCGCCGCGCTCCGCCAGCAGGCGGCTGAGCGTACCCGCCTGCCGCCTGGCCCTGGTCACCAGCACGCGCCTGCCGCTGAGCGGCCGGTTATCGTACCAGCTCAGCTTTTCCCTCAGGCCGACCACCTCTCCGATGACTATAACGGCAGGCGCCGTGAGCCCGGCCTTCCTGACCTTCGCTGCGATGCTGCCCAGCCTGCCCGTGACCGTCCTCTGTCCGGGCCGCGTGCCGTCCTGTATCACGGCTGCGGGCGTGGATGGGGTGCGGCCGTGCTTTATAAGCTGATTAGCTATCTGCGGCAGGTTGTGCATGCCCATGAGAAAGACCAGCGTGTCCGGCAGGACCGCCAGCTTCTTCCAGTCGATGCTCGATACCTGCTTGCGCGGGTCCTCGTGCCCGGTGATGACCGTAAAGGAGGAGGCCAGGCCGCGGTGCGTGACCGGTATGCCGGCGTAGGCCGGCACGGCGGTGGCCGAGGATACGCCCGGCACGACTTCAAATTCAATTTTGTTCCTGGCCAGCTCCTCCGCCTCCTCGCCTCCCCTGCCCAGCACGAAGGGATCTCCTCCCTTCAGCCGGACCACGGTATTGCCGGCCCTGGCCTTCGCTACCAGCAGGCGGTTGATCTCCTGCTGCTCCAGCGTGTGCGAGCCGGCAACCTTGCCGGCATATATCCTCTCGGCCCGCGCAGGTGCGGCCTCGAGCAGGCTTTCGTCCAGCAGGTTATCATAGACAACCACGTCAGCCGCCGCCAGGCACTGCAGCCCGCGGCTGGTTATCAGCCCCGGGTCCCCCGGGCCTGCGCCCACCAGGTAAACCTTGCCTTTTTTCATAATTTCTCAGCCTCTGCTATAAATCTATTCGCTCCCCCGGCCAGCATTTTGTTCGCCAGTCCTTGCCCCAGCTTCTCCGCAGCTTCCGCGCTCCCCTCCTCTGATAAACGCAATATGGATGCGCCGTCCGCACTGGCGCACATGCCCTCCAACGTCAACCGGCCGCCCCTGGCCAGGGCCAGTGCGGCGATCGGCGCACGGCAGCCGCCGCCCAGCGCCCGCAGGAAGGCACGCTCGGCGCTGACGCACTGCCAGGTGGGCAGATGATTTACAGGCTTTATAATATCCAGAATTTCCCTGTCTGCACTTCTGGTTTCAATAGCCAGCGCGCCCTGTCCAACAGCCGGCAGGAAGTTGTCAGGCTCAAAGTAAGAGGTTACCTCTTTCTCCAGCCCAAGCCTCAGCAGGGCTGCGGCGGCTACTATCACTCCATCCACCAGGCCGGCCTGCACCTTTTGAAGGCGCGTGGGGACGTTGCCGCGCATGCCGCAGACCTCCAGGTCGGGTCGAAGCTTCAAAAGTTGGACGGCCCTGCGCGGGCTGCCCGTGCCTATCCTGGAGCCGGGAGCAAGATTGTCCAGCCTGTCACGGGCCACCAGCGCATCACGGGGGTCGAGCCTGGGCGCTGTGGCCGCTACTAAAAGGCCGGCCGGGAGCTCGACCGGAAGGTCTTTCAGGCTGTGCACGGCCGCGTCTATCCTGCCGTCCAGCAGGGCCTCCTCAAGCTCCTTGACGAAGGCGCCCACGGCGAACTGCCCCGGCAGGCCGTGACGGTCACGGTCGCCGGCGGTGGTCACCTTGACCAGGCTTATGTCGATATCCGGACTGGCCTGTTTCATCAACGCTATGACCGATTCGGCCTGTATCACAGCCAGCCGGCTGCCGCGCGAGCCGAGCCTTACCATCTTCTTCATTGCCTGCCGTCCGCCTCCAAGTTGAAAAGCTTCTTCACAAGGTCCACGCCCTCGCCGTTGGACTTCAGATAGGCCACGGGGTCCTTCAATATCTTGTTGACGATGGACCTGGTCATGGCTTCCAGGCTCTGGTACTGCTCTTCGGTCAGCCCGGGCAGCTTTTTCAAAGTCCTTTTGAGCTGCGCCTGCCTGACGCGCTCGGCCCTGCTCATCAGCGCCGACACGGCCGGCCTGACCTCCAGCTGTTTCCACCACTGTATAAACCTGGCGGCCTCAGCCCTGATGATGCCCTCGGCGCGCCTCACCTCGCTCTGACGCAGCCTGCGGTTACGGTCGGAGACCACCGTCAGGTCGTCTATATTATGTAAATATACGCCGCTGATCTTCTGCACGTCCGGCTCAACGTTGCGGGGTATGGCGATGTCTATAACCACCAGGGGTGAGCCGGGACGGCGGCGCATGGCCTGCGCAACCTGGTTGAACTCCAGCACCGGATGCGGTGCGCCCGTGCAGGCCACTACGATATCGCTGCGCGTTAGCTCGACGGCCAGGCTGTCCATATCCGTCGGCACGGCGCCCATCTCGGCGGCCAGGCCGGAGGCCCTCTCCCTGGTGCGGCTGGCAATGACGATGCCCTTTATGCCGCGGTCCCTGGCAACCTTGGCCACCAGCCGCCCCGCCTCGCCGGTGCCTATCACCAGCATGCTGCATTTCTTCAGATCGCCCACGATGCCGGCGGCGAAGTCCACGGCCACGGAGCTTACCGAGAGCGCATTGCGGCCGATGCCGGTCTCGGCGCGTGCACGGCGGCCCGCCCTCAGCGCGCTGACGAACAGATGGCGCAGAGGCAGGTTGACCATGCCGGCGGCATGGGAAGCATCCAGCGCCTGCTTGACCTGTCCCAGCACCTCAGACTCACCAACTATCATCGACTCCAGCCCACCTGCTACCCGGAAGAGGTGCTCGGCAGCCTTGCCGTCCTCCAGCACATATACATATTCCATCAGCCCGTCGCCCAGGCCGGACCAGGCCTTGAGAAACTCCAGGCTGGCGTTCCTGGTTTCAGGGGCAGCCGCCCCGGCCAGGTAGACCTCGGTGCGGTTGCAGGTCGAGAGCACTATTCCGCTGGAGACGTAAGAGCGCAACCTGGCGAGGGCATCACCCAGATTATCGTAGCTTATAGCCACCTTCTCCCGCACAGGCAGCGGCGCCGTAAGATGGTTGATGCCCGTCAAGCAAAGATGCATGATATCTGCCCTTTATTTCCCTTTAATACCCAGGCTGCGGCGCAGCAGCGATCCAGCCTGCTGCTTCTTACCGTCCCTGATGAGCTCCAGCAGTGCGTCCAGGTCGAGCGCCGCCTGCCAGCGGGCGGCACTTATCTTCGCTCCGCTGCGTCTGAGCTCGCCGCGCACCTCTTCGACCAACATAGCCAGCGCGGCGTATTCCGGGCCGATCTCCCCCTCAAGTCGGGTGCATATTCTGCGGGCCAGGGCAGGGCTCATGCCGGACGTGGAGACGGCGATAGTGATACCGCCCCGCCGCAGTAATGCAGGCAAGATGAAATCAGATACGGCGGCGTCATCGACCACGTTCACAGGAACGTTGGCCTTCCTGCCATCTTTCCAGATCCTGGCATTCAGCTCGCCGTCGCCCGTGGCCGCCACGGCAATCAGCGCTCCCGCAAGGTCGCCCGGCCGGTAGCTCCTTTTGATCAGCGTTACCCTTCCTTCTGCCGCCAGCGCCGTAAGGCCCTGGCAGAAGGACGGGCTGACAACGTCGACCCTTGCGCCGCAGCGCAGCAGCGACTTCACCTTGCGCAGGCTGACCAGGCCGCCGCCGATGACGGCGCATCTCCTGCCCTCCAGGTTAAGGAAAACGGGAAAATAGGCCGCGCGCGCTTTCTTCATAAAAGGTACCTGACCCTTTCTTTCTTTATCTCTTTAGTGCTGAAGAGCAGCACCGGGCTGCCCAGGCCAAGCTGCCGCGTCATATCCTCGGCTGGCTTCCGGCATTCCTGGCGGCTGCGGCCATGGAACATGGCGAAAAGGTTGTAGGGCCACAACGCATCGGTCTTCCTCTCGTAGCAGTGACTGACCTGCCTCATTGCCGCCAGCTCAAGTCCGGCATTATCAACCTGGCCCGCACTCACCTTCCAGCAGGTCATGGCGTTGGCCTCGTAGCCGGCCCTGCGGTGGTTGACCGAGGCGCCGTAGCGCCGGATGACGCCGGCGTCAAGCAGCAACCGGCAGCCCGCCAGGAAATCCTGCAGCGGCATGCCGGCACGCGCAGCCATGGCGGAGAAAGGCGCCTCCTCCAGAGGCAGGTCCTGCTGGAGCTCGTTCAGGACCGCCCGGTCCTGCGGGGATAAATTGAGCTTTTTCTGCGCTGAATTTACAGCCGGGGCCGTGACCGTTTCGGCAGCATTGCCGTCGAGCATATCGAAGTGCACGCCCAGCTTGAAAACGCGTAAGGCCGGCAGCGAAATGGCAGCCCTAGCCCCCAGCGGCGCCACCAGCCTGTGAAGCTCATAATCGAGTTCCACGCCCTCGGGCGCGGCCAGCGTGAACCACAGGTTGAAGCGGTGCTCCCTTTCATAGCAGTGGCTTACCAGCGGGTGTGCTGCAATTGCCCGCCCGGCTTCATCCAGCCTGTCCGCAGCCAGGCTGAGTCCCGCCAGCGTGGTGCGGTAGCCCAGCCGGCCGGCGTCCACCACCGGCCCGATGAGCCTGACTATGTTCTCATCCTTGAGCCTGCGCAGGCGGCTGATAACCTCGTCGCCGTCCATTCCCAGCGAAGCGCCGAGCGCAGCGAAAGGCTGCTCGCCAAGCGGAAACTGCGACTGCGCCAGGTTGACCAGCCTGCGGTCCATCTCATCCAGCTTAGGGTCAGCCATGCGGCTTTGCCTCCCTGGCCACGGCCGGCCGGTAGACGCAGTAAGGCTCTTCCTCCAGGTAGTCGCCTGTGGCCTCGAAGGCGCGGGCGCGGCAGCCGCCGCATATCCTCTTATATTCACATATGCCGCACTTGCCCTTTATATTCGAGAGGTCGCGCAGGCGGTTGAAGAGGGGCGAATCGGCCCAGATACGCCAGAAAGTCTGCCTCTTTATATCGCCCGCTTCGACCGTAAGATATCCACAGCCCTGAACCTTGCCGGTGTGCGAGATGAAGCAGAAACCTGTGCCCGCCAGGCAGCCGCGGGTCATGCCGTCCGGATGGCCGCCGGCCGAAGCATGCACGCCCTCCGGACAGGCCGACTGCCTCTGGCTTACCACGCGCATGTAGTGGGGCGCATCGGTCGGCTTGAAGAATATCCTGCCCTTCAGCTCGGACTGCCTGTCATATATCCAGTTGAGCGTCCGCTCGTACTCCTGCGGCGAGAGCTCCTGCGGCTGTAACCCCTTGCCGCGCCCGGTAGGCACAAGCAGAAACGGGTGGAAGGCCACCGCCTTCAAATCAAGCGCAAGCTTCAGCAGTTCATCCAGATGCGGAAGGTTAAGCCTGGTCACGGTGCAGTTGATCTGCACTTCGATGCCGGCGCGGCGTGCAGCTTCTATGCCGGACAGGGCCTGCTGGAAGGCCCCGCGTTTGCCGCGGAAGTCGTCCTGGAGCTCCGCACGGGGGAAGTCCAGGCTGATGCCCAGCCGGGCGACCGGCACTTCCTTTAAACGCCGGGCTGTCTCATCGTCTATCAGCGTGCCGTTGGTCCCCATGACCACGCGCAGGCCGCGGCCGGCGGCGTAGCCGGCGATTTCAAATATATCCGCGCGCATCAGCGGCTCGCCGCCCGTGAGTATGATGATTGGTTTGCCCGCCTCGAGTATTTCATCAACCACCCGGCGGCAGTCTTCCGTGGTCAGCTCATCCGGGTAGGCATCATCGTGCGAGGCGGCGCGGCAGTGGGCGCAGAGCAGGTTGCACCTGCGGGTCACTTCCCAGGCAACCAGCCTCAGCTCCGGCCGGATAATATTTACCGCTGCCATCAGCTAATTCCTATCTCCTCATCAGTCAAATAACAGGCGGGGTCCTGCGCCCAGACGTCGCCGTAGACGGCCTCGGCGCGCACCCGCAGGTTGCCGTTGCACAGCTCGAGGTAGCGGCAGCGTGCGCAGCGGCCCTTGAGAAGGGGCCGACGGTCCCGAAGCCCCTTGAGCAGGGGCTCGGTCGTGTCCGTCCAGACATCGCCGAAGCTGCGCCGCAGCACGTTGCCCAGCGAGTAGTGCTGCCAGAACTGGTCCGGGTGCACGTTTCCCATCTCGTCGACCGAGCTTATCTTGAGGCCGGAGTTGTTGCCGCCGTTCATAGCCAGCAGCTCCCTGGCCTTCTCTGCCCGCCCGGGGTCAAGCTCGAGCAGCTTGAGATAGAAGTAGACGCCGTCGGCATGGTTGTCTACGGTCAGCACCTCCTTGCGCAGCCCCCGGCGGTGCATATCTTCGGTTATGCGGCAGATCTCGTCCAGCGCCCACCTGGTCTGTTCATGCGTGATGTCCTGCGAGCGCAGGCCGTCGCCGCGGCCGGAGTAGGCCAGATGATAAAAGCAGATGCGGTCTATGCCCTCGGCCTCGGCCAGGCTTAATATGTCCGGTATCTCCCTGTAGTTGAACGAGGTCATGGTCAGGCGCAGTGAGACCCTCACACCCAGTGAGATGCAGCTCCTGATGCCCTCCAATGCCGACTGAAAAGCGCCGCTCTTACCGCGGAAGCGGTCGTTGTTGGCTCCAATCCCGTCCAGGCTGATGCCGGCCTCGACAAAGCCGGACTGTTTTATTTTCACGGCTGTCTCTGCGTCGATCAGCGTGCCGTTGGTGGACAGAGCAATCCGCAGTCCGCGCCCGTGTGCATAGCCCGCCAGCTCAAAAAGGTCAGGCCGCAGCAGCGGCTCGCCACCGGAGAAGATGATTACGGGTACGCCAAAATCTGCCAGGCCGTCGATAAAACGTTTGCCTGCAGCCGTATCCATGACGCCCTCACCGGACGCCTGCCCGGCGGCGGCATAGCAGTGAAGACAGCTTAAGTTGCAGCGGCGAATGCAGTTCCAGACGACCACCGGGCGCGGCTGTTCGTTCTTGCGGTAACGCAGGTGGTCGCCGGGGCCCTCGTAGCCGCACAGCAGGCGGGATACGGATATCACGGCGCCTCCCCCGGCTTGTGCGGCCGGCGCGCCCTGTACTGCTGGTGCGCAGCCACCAGAGACACCAGCGCCTCATCCAGGACGTGGTCGACTGTGGGTATGGCCGCTACGATACGCCGGTCGAAGGCCTCGTGCTTCTTCATCAGGCCGGTGGCCATGTTCATAATGGGATCGCGGTGCTGGATGAAAGCCCTGACCGACTGGGAAAGAGGGATGCCCAGCCCGGCGGTCAGCTCACCGAAGCTGGCGCCTGTCTGGCGGATGGCTTCGATGGTCTCCTGCTGGTGTGCGGGCTCGACTATGCTCCTTATGGTAAGGTCCAGGATGCGGCGGCCCAGCGAGGCCAGCTTTTGCCTGGATTCAGCGTCCAGCTTATCGTACCAGGCTATGGTCTGAAGAAAGGAGGCGTCCATATCACGGTGCATGGGCACCGAGCCTTCCAGCCGGCTGACCAGGTCCTTGACCTCCATCATCTTGGGATGCGAGGTCATGAAGCGATTGAGCTCCGCCCGTGTATAGCGGCGGTGGCCGCCCGGCGTGACGAAGGCCTTTATCCTGCCTTCGTCCGTCCACTGGCGCAGCGTCACATCGCTGACGCCCAGTATGCGGCCGGCCTGGCTTATGCTGACTGTCGTGTCCCGGGCCAAAACTCCCCCTGCCTGTCAAATCTTTCAGATAGAGAAATCTATAAAATTCTACAAAATTCTGGGGAATTTTGGAAATCCATCCGCGAGTTGTGATACTGCTAGCCGTATCAACCTTAATTAACAGACAGATGCTATGCCGAAAGATTGCCACCCCGATTCTATCGGGATTACGGCCATGTCGGGACTCCTCGCAATGGCATAGGAGAGTGGAAGTTGAAGGACAGGCGCACCTAACGTAGAACCAGCACGACTTTGTAGAATGGATGAACGGCTTGAGGGCGTTGAAGAGGGACGACAGTCCCTCTTGAAAATAAATCGCCCCTCTCCTGCCAGGAGAGGGGTCGGGGGTGAGGTATACATTGACATGCATATTAGTCTCACCTATTATGATGCTGAGACCATTTAACCGGCGGTTGATGTCTATGAGGCGCTTCTTTCTCTTATTACTGCTATCGGTTTCGATGCTTTTCCCGGCCTTGCCCGGATATACAGATGCTCCGGCAGTGCAGGACCAGCCGGATTCACAGGCGCTGGCCGATATGCCGCCCGTTGCAGAAATTCCCACTTTCACCACCGGCGCCGACCCCGTGACCGGGCGCAACGGGCAGACCGATCTGTCCTGGGAGCAGCTTTGCCTGACCACCTGGTACGAGCTGCAGATAGCCAAAGACAGGGATTTCACACATAGGATAAACCCGGCGGTGAACTACGGCACGGGCGGATTCGGCACCATCTCGGCCGCCACCGGCTCCATACTGGTCAGGATGGACGAGTTCAACATGACAAATCCGGCGGCCTGGCTGGCGCCGGGAACTCTGCCGGAGGCAGGAGCAACCTATTACTGGAGGATCCGCGCCGCCAGGTCGGCGACGGGACAATGGGCGGACAGCCCGTGGTCCGAGCCGTACGCCTTCACCATAAAGCCCGGGTTCATGGTGAGCACACCCTACAGCGGCATGCAGCTTCTCAGCCCCACCAACGGATGCGTGGGTTGCAGCGTGAGCAATGCGTCCTTCACATGGAGCGCCTGGCAGGATGCAACTAAATATGAGTTTGTTCTGAGCAAGGATCCGGAGTTCAAACAGATCGTGGTCAGCGCCACGACCTGGACCACAGCATACAGCTACAACGACACGCTGGAATACGGCACCAACTATTTCTGGCGCGTCAGGGCGGTTGAGATTAACGGCCAGGCCATACCCAGCGACTGGTCAGCCACCTTCAGCTACAGGACTGAAGCCGAGCCGGCTTTGCCGACTCCCAGCACGGCTGCTCAGGAAACGCCGCTCTGGGTGCTGGTTGTGATAGGCATCGGCGTAATACTGGTCATCGTAACAATAATACTGGCCGTCAGAGCCAGGAAGTAACGGCGTATGCAAACAGGACGGAAGTCCTTATTGAAAACTTTGAGGTGTTGTTTATGAAGATGCACCGGCTGATCCCTTCTACCCTGCTCATCGCATCCCTGACCCTGCTGGCTGCAGGCTGTGTAAAAGTGAATCCTACGACTCCCGTCAAGGGCCCCTCCACCCTGAGCGATGTGACTATGGCTTCCTCGGTTTCATCTGAAGGACAGCCGCTCTCAATAGCCACCGTCTTCCTGGCCAGCACCCCTACAATCTATGTCTCCGCTCGTATCAGCGAAGCTCCCGTAAATACTGAGGTCGGTGCAAAATGGGTGCTGCTGAGCGATGAGGCCGGCAAACCGCTGAACCAGACGCTCTTTGAAGATACAACCATAGTTACAGGCTCGAAATACATCTCATTCAGCCACAGCGCACCCTCCAGGACGTGGACCAACGGGCAGTATTCCGTGATAATGTCCCTGGACGGTAAGGACCTGACCAGCGCCCAGTTCAGCGTCAGCCCGGTGCAGAAGGCGGACGTGCCGGCGCCCACCATAAGCTCCTTTACCGCCACACCGGATGCCATCAGCACCGGCCAGGCCGTCACACTCAACTGGGCTACCAGGGATGCAACCAGCGTGGACATTTCCACGCTGGGGACCGTGTCGCCCAGCGGAAACAGGATAGTTGTTCCGGTCAATTCCACAGAGTACATACTGACGGCCAAGAATGCCGCAGGCTCGACTTCAGCCAGGGTCATGGTGAAAGTGACCTCTTTTGCCAGCGACAAGCCGGAGCTGGTAATTACCGGATTCCGGGTTGAGGGTGACAAGGCTTATTACACGATAAAGAATATTGCCGTGGTCACGCCCGCCCAGTCAGGCGGCGTGCTCAATGCCAAGCGCAGCACCACCTACCTTTACGTGCAGGGCGATCACAAGGCGTCCAGCCTGGTGGATACCTTGGCGCCCGGCGAGGAAAGGACCCTGTTCTTCCCCAACTATCAGTGGCCCTACGGCGGCAACCGCTCATATACCCTGCCGATCAGGGTATGCGCCGATGCGCTTGACGAGGTGGGCGAATATGACGAAAACAACAACTGCCTGCAGGTCGACTGGTAGGCGGTTCATCTCGTAAGCCAAGTTATTTCAATACGGCAGGTAATAGCCATTTGCAGCCTTGACAGCGCGCACTTGCTCACCTAAGATGTAGCTATAATCTGCTGATAGGGGGCGTGCCATGAAGATCTTCCACGGATACATCGCTCTTGCTCTGCTTATAGTCTTATCCCTGCTGGCCCCGGCGGCCGGTTGTGTCAAGGTCAATATAGGAGGAGCCAGTAACGGGCAGGTGCTCAGCGATGCTACGCTGGCCACCTCGGTTGACAGCCAGGCCCGGCCGGTGAATCCATCCAATACCTTCACCGTGGTTACCGAGGTGATCTATCTCTCGGTGAAACTGAATAACGCCGCGGCCAATACCCAGATTCTGGCTAAAATGGTCTACCTGAGCGGTGAGGCCGCCAACCTGGTCAACAGTACCATGTACAGCAGCATGCAGGTGGACCAGGGCACCAAATATATCTCATTCGCTATGAAGCCGCCTCCCGGCGGCTTTCCGCAGGGCAGCTACGAAGCAAACGTGACGGCTAACGGCAAGGACCAGGTGACAATTCCGTTTAGTGTGCAGAACCTGGGCGTGCAGAAAGGCTGGCCCACCATCAGCAAGTTTACAGTCACGCCGGACAGCGTTCCGGCGGGGCAGCCGGTCACCATCTCCTGGGAGGTGAGCGACGCCGACAGGATCACACTGCAGCCTGAGATAGGCACCATACCTGCCTCCGGCACGCGCAGCATTACTCCCACAACCACCACCACCTACAAGATCATCGCCGCCAATGACGCAGGCGCAACCACCAGGGAGCTGACCATCAACGTTGGAGCGGCGGTGAGCGGGGCAGCCGACCTGATCATAACCGACGCGTGGTTGCAGGGCTGCATGATCTATTACAAGATAAAAAATATCGGCAGCCTGGATTCAGCACCAACGACGACTTACCTTTACGTGGATAATCTATTTCCTCCGCTGGGCGGCTCCAGCTACGTGGACGTGACCAAGCCGGGCCAGGAGAAAACACTTAATTTTTCCAGCTACCAGTGGCCCTGGTGCGGCACCACGCCAGGCCCCTATACGCCTGGTGGGACCATGGGTACCTTTGCGCCACTGTTCCATGGCACCACCCAGATCATACCCTGGGTCGACCCCACCGAAGCCAACCACGCCATCAAGGTCTGCGCTAACGCTAAAAATGAGATAAAAGAAGGCAACAGCGCCAACAACTGCATCACCAAGCTGTGGGGGATGCTGCTGGACGTGGACCTGATTCCCTCGGCACATCTGGCCGCATGGAGGAATGGTTCGGGTGTAATCGATCAGTACGCCCAGGAGAATAGCCCTTCGGGAGCTTATATTAAGCTATCGGACGGAAGCCTTGAGATGGTGCCCCAGCAGGTCTCACAGGGATGGATCGCCGGCTACTGGGGCGCTTTCTATACCAGGAGCGATACGGGCAGCGCAGAAGTAGCAGCCGTGAAACTGCCAGCAAAAACGCATCTGGTAGCCAGAGTCGGCTTGTCGCCAAACGCACAGGGCAGTGACGGGGTGACCTTCAAGGTTGGCCTCAAGGACCTGAGCGACGTTACCAACTACCTGCCGGGCAAGAAGATGACCACGCCAGGCGTGTTCGAGGACTGGGATGTGGACCTGAGCTCTTATGAGGGCCAGACGGTCTATTTCATACTTCGTGTTGAAGCGGGCAACTCGCCTGCCAATGACTATGCCATCTGGAAGGTGGCCCGGCTGGTACAGATCAGCGACTGAGCCAGTCTTACGGTTACGCATATTATTTTGAAAAATTAGCACCCGGTTAACGGGGCCGGCCCCAGCCCGGCATTCTCTGGCAGTATTTTTCCGTTTTAGCTTCATTTTTGACTGCATCCTCTCGTCTTCCTATCATCATTTATAGCAGCCGGCACAAGATAAACTTCTAAAGGTACTTTGGCGTTTTGTATATAGTGTCAAAAAAATAACTGAGGAGATGTGGAAAGGAATGAAAATGAGGCAAGGTTTCAAGGCACTATCAATCTTTTTCCTGGCACTGGTCCTGGCATCCGGCTGTACTGCAGCCGTGCCGCAACCCCCGCAACCGCCGCTGCCCCCGGTAACCCCCGGTCCGGCAGGCGCTCCCGCCGGCCAGGTGGGAGTTTCACAGGGCGCTGACCTGGTGATCACCGACGTCTTCCTGGACGGCTGCGTGATATCCTACAAGATCAAGAACACAGGCAGCGCAGACTCCGGCGCATCCACCACCTACCTTTATATGAACGGCCTGAACCCGCCCTCGGGCGGCTCGGCCTATGTCGCCCCGTTGAAAGCGGGAGAGGAGCAGACACTGGGTTTCACTAATTACCAGTGGGATGGATGCACGGGGGCCAGTGCGGCGGAGGCCGCAGCTGTTGGCCTGGGCGGCAACAATCTGTCTTCCTTGACTCCCATTCAGGTGAGCCAACATGTCAGCTATGTTGATCCCAGCCGCAACAACACCACGATCAAGGTGTGCGCCAACGCCAAGAACGAGGTGGCTGAGGCCAATGCAGCCAACAACTGCACTACCAAGATCTTCGGCCTGCTCATGTATTACGACCTGACGCCGGTCGCTCACCTGGCCACCTGGATAAACAACTCCGGATCGGAACCCAGGGGCGGCATCATAGGGGACCAGGGTGGTTCCTACATGGAGCAGACGGACGGCAGCGGCAGCCTGGTGGTCGTGCCGCCGCAAACAGCGCAGGGATGGATCCAGGGATACTGGGGCGTCTTCTACATGGACCCCAACACTAAGAGCGCCGAGTCGGCCGCCATCAAGCTCCCGGCCAATACGCACTTCAAGGCCACGGTAGGCCTGGCAGACAACGCCCAGGGTAGCGATGGCGTGACCTTCAAATTCGGCCTGAAAGACCTGACGGACAACATAGTCTTCATGCCGGGCAAGACCATGACCAAGCCCGGGCAGTACGAGGACTGGGACATTGACCTGAGCTCCTCGGCAGGCAAGACCGTTTATCTCATACTGCGCGTTGAGGCGGGCAATTCAGCGGCCAATGATATCGCCGTCTGGAAGACCGCTCAGCTGCTGCAGGTCAACTAGCAAGGATTATTTTTCGGATACCGCCCGGCGTTCTAGCACCGGGCGGTATCCTTTCTTGACAGCGAAATCCGCTCTAACTATCATTTAGCTCACATGATGTGGAAGTTGTTGTCGGTTTTTATCATCCTCTTTCTCTCGTTCGGCGCCTGCGCTCCGCAGGGTTTATCAACCGTGTTTACCACGCAAGTAGATCCGTCAGGCCGGCCGTTAAACCAGTCCTCAGCTTTCAGCGTCGATACGCCCACCATCCTGTGTTCGGTCTATGTTTCAGGCCTGCCGGCATCCGCCCAGGTAAAGGCTTCCTGGCTGCACTTTGACGGCACGGCCTGGAGGCCTGTCCAGGAGAATGCTTTGACCGTGGCCGGGTCAACCTATCTCGTTTTTAGCCTCAACGCGCCTGCGTCGGGCTGGCAGACTGGTGACTACGTCGTCAGGCTGTCGGTAAACAACCAGCAGAAACTGGAAAGCCGCTTTTCAGTGCAGGCGTCGCGGGATATTGCACTGCCGGTGGTCAATAATTTCACAGTCACGCCCTCCAGTGTGACACTGGGCCAGGCGCTGACGCTGAGCTGGAATGTATCAGGGGCCAGCAGGGTTGTGATCGAGCCGGACATAGGTAATGTTGAGGCAGGCGGAAATAGGGCTGTGACTCCCGGAGCCGATACCACTTATACGCTGACCGCACTCAACGGCGGCGGCTCGACCTCCGCCACGGCGAAAGTTACCGTGGTTGCTCCCGTCACCCAGAAGCCGGACCTTGTGGTCGTGGACGTCTTCCGCCAGGTCAACATGGTCTACTATATCGTTAGGAACGACGGCAGCGCCGCGTCCAAACCCTCCAGCGCCAAGCTGTACAGGGAGACGACGGAGCTGGGAAGCAGCTATATTCCTTCCCTGGCACCCGGAGAGCAGCGCACTCTGCAGTTCGGCAGCGTCTCCTGGAGCTTCCTTTATCCTACCCCGGTCAGCGTCTGCGTCGATACCGCCAGTGAGAACGACGAAACTACCAAAGCTAATAACTGCATGATCAAGGTGCTGCCTGGTGTGCTCATTATGTAAACAGCCGGTGAACCAGTCTTCCCGGTTGAATATGTTAAGATATAACACAAAATGAGCCGTCCACGAATCGAGCTGATCGTCTGTCTGGCGCTGCTCATAGCGATCTTTATCCTGTCCCTTGTCCTGCGTATCTCCGTTCCATGGGACCACGTGTTTGTGGGTGATTGGGTAAAGTTCACGGACAACGATGCCTACTACTACATGCGGCTGCTGGATAATTTAGCGCGGCATTTTCCCCAGTTGAGCCACTTTGACCCGTATAATATTTATCCATCCGGACGGGACTTCAGCGAAGAGCCACTTTTTTACGTGTATATGATGGGCTTCTTCGCCTGGCTATTCGGCGGCGGGGCGCCATCACAACACCTGGTCGACCTGGTCGGCGTTTACTTCCCGGCTGTTCTGGGGGCCCTGCTGGTCTTCCCCGTGTTTCTCATCGGCAAGCTGATTTTCAATAAGTGGGCCGGGCTGGTGGCGGCCCTGCTGATGGCCCTTATGCCGGGAGAATTCCTGGTACGCACCTTGCTTGGCAATACGGACATTCACGTAGTAGAGTTATTTTTCACTACTTTTTTCATAACGTTTTTGCTGCTGGCAATCGAAGACGGGAAAACTCTTAAACTGCCGCAGCCGCAGGGCGAGGGCCCCCGCAAGCTGGCCAGGCCGCTTGTTTACAGCCTTCTGGCCGGCCTGTGCCTGGGCATATACTTGCTATCCTGGCGCGGAGCGCTGCTGTTCGTTTTTATAAGCTTTATGTGGCTGGTGGTGCAGACTATCAGCGATCACCTGCGCGGCAGGTCGACCGTGTATCTGGCAGTGATTGGTTTTACGGCTTACCTGGTAGCACTGGCACTGGCGCTGACCTCACCGGTGACACTGTACGGAAGGATGCCGCTGACAGTGGCCTTGCTGGCATCGGTTTTACTGCCGGCGGCGGCCGAGCTCATGAGAAGGCGAAGAGTACTTGCCACCTATTATCTAGTGGTAGTAGCGGGGGCAGGCGGCATTGCTCTGCTGGCCCTGTACATTGCCAGCCCGCAGACTCTCTCCTCTATGCTCAACACTTTTGCCGGGTTCTTCAGATGGAACACCGCAACCGGGGTGGCTGAAGACCAGCCGCTGCTGATAAACCAGGGCGCATTCACGCTGGGCCTGCTGTGGGGCAATTACACCGCCGCGTCATTGCTGGCGCTGGTTGGCATCGCCCTTGTTGTTTACAGGGCAGCCAGGGAAGGTGAACCCGGCCTGGTGCTGCTGTCAGTCTGGAGCATCGTGATCCTGCTGGCTACACTGGCCATGCGCCGCTTCGCATATTACCTTGCAGTCAATGTTGCGGTCACAGCCGGATATACCGGCTGGCTGATCCTGCACGCCTTCGGGCTGGAAAAAGAGTCGGCTCAAACCACCAGGGAAGCCAGAATGGATTCCAAAAAGGCCAGGGCCAGGGCCCGGCGGCAGCAAGCGTCCAAGGGCAGCCCGGGCCGAAATTCCGGCCTCGTGTTCCTGGGCATAATACTGGTTGCGCTGGTTATAATCTATCCGAATACCGGGCCGCTGCCCGGAGGCGAGCGTCCGTTCTTTCAGGTGGCCAGCCAGGGTCTGAATGCACCGAGCGACGCCTGGTGCGAGTCGCTCGACTGGCTGCGTAGCAAGTCGGATGAGCCATTTGGAGATTCACAATATTATTATGAAAACTATATCACCCCTCCCCAGCTATCCAGCCGGGCGCCTGCTTACAGCGTGGTCTCATGGTGGGACTTCGGGTACTGGATAACCAGAATCGGGCACAGGGTGCCTGTCTCCACACCGGGATCGGGCAAGGTGGGTGAACAGAACCTGCTGCTGGCATCCAGCAGCCAGGAAGCAGCCCGGACCGGCGCCAATTGGAACATGAGATACCTCATAGTCGACAATTATCTGGTCGATTGGCACTCAGGTTTCGGCGTCCTTGCTAGCAATGCCGGCCAGCCGTCCAGTAAATACTTCGAAATATATTACCGCCCGCAAAATGACAAAATCGTTCCCACGCTGCTCTACTATCCTGAATACTACCAGACATTGGCCGTTCGTCTGTACTGCTTCAGCGGTGCAAGCTATGTGCCTAAAGAGACAGCGGTTATAGCCTGGGAGCCGCGGCAGGACCAGAGCGGACAGGCCTATAAGGAGATAACCGGCCTGAAGACCTTCCCTGGCTACGATGAGGCGGTGGCTTTTATCGCCGCACAGAAAACGGGAAACCTGCGCATAGTGGGCAAGGACCCCACCGTCAGCCCGGTCCCGCTGGAAAATCTGCCGGGCTTCACTCTGGCCTTCATGCCTAGCACCCACACCGTCAAATTAGGGAACTATGATATTCCGGGCGTGAAAATATTTGAATACAGCGGCGGGGCCCAGGCGAAATGATCAGGCGTATACCGGAGTGGGCTTTTACCTCAATTGTGCTGGTCGCGGCCTGTGCCGCTTCCCTATATCTGCGTATAGCTTTACCCTATAACACTGTCTTTAATGCCGGCTGGATCAAGCTGACCGGCATCGACGCCTATTTTTACATGCGGCTGGTGGATAACCTGCTGCACAATTTCCCCCAGCTTTTCAGCTTCGATCCTTATAATGTCTTTCCCGGCGGTAATTTCCTGACAAATCTCCCAACCTTTTTCGCTTATCTTTTAGCCAGCATAATCAAGCTTCTGGGCGGCGGCGCAGCCACACCACAGGCTGCCGATACGATTGCAGTTTACATTCCGGCAGTGCTGGGCGCCATCACTGTTATACCTGTGTATTTTATCGGCAGGGCACTGGTTAACCACTGGGCAGGCCTGGTAGCCGCAGTGACACTGGCAGTCATGCCGGGTGAAATACTCTCCAGGTCGATACTGGGTTACACTGACCATCACATTGCCGAGGTGCTCTTCACCACCGGCTTCATTGTCTTCTTCATCCTTGCCGTCAAGCAGGGCAGCGAGTTCACATACGCCATGGTCAAGGAAGGGCATCTGACGCCGGCCAGCCGTCACATACCTTACAGCATCGTGGCAGGCATATTCCTGGGCCTGTATCTGATTACCTGGCAGGGGGCGCCGTTATTCGTCTTCATGATATTAATATTCTTCGTGCTGCAGTTCGTAAGCGATCACCTGAGGGGCATCCCCACGGACTACTTAAGCAAAACTGCCATCACCTGCTTCCTGATAGCACTGCTTATCTTCGTGCCGGCACTGCGGGATAAGATCACGCTTTTATCGCTGGCAACGGTGATTCTGGTGCCTATAGCCCTGAATATTGTCTCGGCAATCATGACGGCCAGGGGAATCAGGCCCGTATATTATGTTGTTGCTGTGGGCATAATGGCAGTCATGGGCCTGCTGGCCACCTGGCTGTTTGCCCGCTCCGTATTCGACAGTTTCACGGGCTATATCTTCAGCATATTCAGCTGGCGTATGCAGCAGTCGGTGGTGGGAGAGATGAAATCGCTCTTCTTCCCGGGTGATACGTTCACTCTGGAAATGGCCTGGAATGAATATGCACTTACTTTGTACTCGGGCCTGGCCGGGCTGGCGCTTCTCATTTATCGGTGCGTCAAAAAGGGTGCGCCGGAACACATCTTTGTCGCTACCTGGAGCGTTGTCATGATGCTGGCTGCCTTTGCCATGGTCAGGTTCTCATACTATTTTGAGGTCTGTGTGGCCGTGACAACGGGATACCTGGCCGGGGCTGTCATCTCCGCCTTCCCCGTATATGAAACAGGGGAAGCCGTTAAAAAACAGTTTAAGAAGGCCAGACGGGAAGCTGAGCAACTGAGGAAATCGGCATCAAGGCAGGCCGTGGCGGTAGTGGTCGTGCTTATTGCCGCTGCCATAGTTCTTGCCCCCGGAGTAGCAATCGCTGCATATGAGGCCGGCAACCCCACACACGCACCCAGCAACGCCTGGATGGAGGCGCTGGAATGGCTGAAAAAGTCCACTCCTGAGCCGTTCAGCAGCGCAGACTACTATTATGCACTGTACAGTACTCCCGCCAACGGCAAGGGCTACGACTATCCGGCATCGGTTTACAGCGTTGCAGTATGGAACGATTACGGTTACTGGGTCACGCGCATAGGCCACCGTATTCCCGTCACCAATCCCTCGACCACAGGACTTAAAAAAGAGGCGCCCTATTTCACGTCTCAGGACAGCAGCGCTGCGGCCGCCATAATGGACCAGTGGAAGGCCAGGTTCGTAATTGT
Source organism: uncultured Dehalococcoidales bacterium (assembly GCA_964605885.1). Classification (GTDB taxonomy): domain Bacteria; phylum Chloroflexota; class Dehalococcoidia; order GIF9; family UBA5629; genus CAZSED01. The sequence continues at coordinate 2,252 of CAZSED010000025.1, read as the reverse complement.
GGACGGGAGGATAGCCTCACCCAACGACAAATTCTATGCGCTGGCTTACTTGAGCGGCAAAAGCGAGTCAGATTATTATGAGCTGTGCTGGCAGAAAAAAGAGGGCAAGTACACGCCGGTGCTGGTCTTTTACCCCGAATTCTACCGCACCACCGTGATACGCCTTTACAATTTCGACGGCAAGCCGGTTGCACCACAAAATACGCTGGTCATGGCCTACCAGGAGCAGGTGCTGCCCGACGGCCAGAAATTCAAAGAGATAACGGGTCTGAAGAATTTCAGGACCTTTAACGAGGCCCAATCATTCATCGACGGCCAGACGAGCGGGCAGTTTAAAATTATAGGCACCGACCCGCTGGTAAGCCCCGTGCCGCTGGATCAGTTCAAGGGCTACAACCTTGTCTATCAGTCGACTGAAAAAGCCAGCGCCGGATCGTCCCCCATACCGGTGATCAAGATCTTCGAATACAATCCGGGCACCTGATACCCTTTCGCCTCGGGCTATTCGAACTCAAATCCCCTGCTGAAGATTCTGAGACAGGCGTCCACCACATCGGCGTCATAGAGTTTGCCCTTATTCTCCTCTACCTCAGCCAGCGCCGCCTTGATGCCCAGCGACGGCCGGTAAGGCCTGTGCGAAGCCATGGCCTCCACCACGTCAGCCACGGCAATTATCCTGGCCTCCAGCATCATTCGGTCGCCAGGGATGCCGTGGGGATAACCGCTGCCGTTTATGCGCTCATGATGCTGCAGCACCATAATGGCTATCGGCCAGGGGAAATCTATCGTTCTTAATATATCGTAGGCTATCTCGGGATGCGTCCTGACGATGGAATATTCCACACCCGACAGCCTTCCCGGTTTGCTCAGTATATTGGACGGCACACCGATTTTGCCTATATCGTGTATCAGGGCCGCAACCTTGATGCCTCCAACCTGGGCGTTAGGCAAGTTCATCTCCTCCGCAATCGCCGTGGCCAGCTGGCTGACCCGCTTCTGGTGGCCCGCGGTATACGGGTCCCTCTTCTCTGCAGTTGCAGCCAGCGCATCCACAGCTCCGATAAAGGCCTTTTGCAGGTTATCATAGCTCTCCTTGAGCTCCCGGGCGGACTCCCTCTGCTCGGTTACATCGCGCCTGTAAACAAGCACGCCGTATATTTCGCCGGCGTGATCCCGCAGCGGCGCCTTGACCGTATCGTACACGTGCTCACTACCATCATCCCACCTGACAATTTCGTCAGGTATGCGTATCACCTCTCCCTGCAGCACGTCATGTTCGTCATCACGCAGCCCCCTTATTCCCCTGGCCGGGTCACCAAGGCACATCGCCTCAGGAAAAATATCTGTGTCGACCTTGCCCACTATCTGCTGCGGCTCAGCGTTATGTGCTGAGGCAAAGGCACGGTTTACCAGCATGAAGCGGTGCTGCTCATCCTTGACGTATATCCAATCCGGGCTGGAATCCAGCACGGATTGCAGCAAATTCTTGGAGCGCAGTATCTGATTCTCCGCCACCACGCGCTCCGTCACATCGCGGCCGACGCCGCGCAGCCCCATGATTTCCCCCTTTTCGTTATGCAGCGGGAAAAGGGAATGCTCAACGTATATTTGCCGGCCGTCCTTCCTGACATTGACAAACGTGCGGGTGCGGTTAGGTATGCCTGTCTGAAATACCGCAACAGAATCCCTGACTGTATCAGCCCACTCTTCCCTGGGAGTATAAGTCTTATAGTTCATGCCCTGAAGCTCTTCCCTGGAGTAGCCCAGGTAGCGGCAGAGCGAGTTGTTAAAGAAGGTGAAATTGCCCTGGGGGTCCAGCTCGTAATAGGACTCGTTCATATCCTCCAGCATGGTGCGGTACTTCGATTCCGCCTTCTTGAGGTTCTCCTCCAGCTTTTTGCTCTCAGTGACATCATCGTACACGGCCACTATCTCGCCCGAGGGCAGCTTGTAGACGTAGTTCTCCCGCCAGCCGCTAATTCTTTCATCGTGGTATAGTCCTACGTCGTGTTGTTCTGCCTTGCCCGTTTTCCAAACGCGCTGAAATACTTCGAGCAGGCCAAACTCTTTCACACCTGGAAATATCTCAGTCAGCTTTCTCCCGATTATATCCTCACGCCTCACCTGGTCAATCTTCTCAGCCGCACGGTTGAAATCCCTGATTATGAAGTCCTTGCCACCGTCCACAGCCTCATATACGGCCACACCGCTGTGGATGTGGTCGAACAGCTGGCGGTAGCGCTCTTCCGAGA
>CAZSED010000024.1:0-29790 GCA_964605885.1 uncultured Dehalococcoidales bacterium | reverse complement strand
CTGGTGGACGGCGAGGCGGCCAAGATAGCCTTCAACGCCCGCTACCTGGCGGACGTGCTCTCGGTCATCAAGCAGGCGCAGGTGTCGCTTGAGGTCACCACCCCCTCCAACCCGGGCGTCATTCGCCCGGTGGGCGTGGACAACTACGACCACGTGGTCATGCCCATGTTCGTGCAGTGGTGATTTCATCTGAGATTCAAAGAACAATATTTGCGGACGTATCTGGTTTGACATATCAAACATATTGAGATTATAATGAGAAACAAACGAATACGAGAAGTTACATGCTAATTGTACTGAGGAAGGTATGGGCTTAGGTGGAAGGATACGAGAGTTACGTAAAAATCGTGGGCTGACGCTAACTCAGCTGTCCCAACGTTCGAAGGTATCAAAAGCCTATCTATCACAGCTTGAAAACGAACAGTTTTCCAATCCTACCACAGATATACTGCTTAAGTTATGCAGTGTGTTAAGAGTATCTGTTGATACTATTCTTGATCTGGAAGGTTCTACTGCAGTACAAGCTGATTTCTTTGAGGTACCAGCCCAATTACGTGCAATTGTAAAAGAAGAAGAACTTAATGATGACGACATTGCAATGCTATCAAAAATATCATACAGAGGGAAACAGCCAAATTCTACCGATGGCTGGCGCAGCGTAATTAAGGCAATAAGAAAATCGACGGGTAATTCAGATAATATTTGAATAATTAACAAAAGGAGGACTTTATGAAAAGCGCTAGAGACCAAGATATTGCCACGGGCATAATATCTCTCGGCCTGCTAGCAAACAAATTGGCATGGTATTTGATAGGTGGAACAGCAGGTCCGCCATCGCTTAAGGTTGATGACACTATCTTTGGTCAATGGAAAAATGTATTAAACGAGACTATTGATTTTATAGGTGCTGCAAAGACAAAAAATGAGCGTATTCAACAATCATCCGTCCCCCATTTTCTTTCTCGTGCGCAATACCTCGAGCAAATATATGATGCCACACCAGATACTAGTAAGAGAGATTTGAAAGATGTAGCCACTTATTTACAGACAATATATGATAGTGTTGATAAGCTATCAAATAGTCAGAATTTAGATTCTGCAAATAAACAAAGACTTCTAAATTTTTGTAGATCAGTGGCAAAAGCTTCTATACATGAAGCTTCTAAATTTCATCAAGAAAGTCATATCAGAAGGCCTTCAACAATGCCAATTGGTATAATGACAAATGCTTAAGCTGACTACCATAGTCCATGAAGAGGCCAAGGCTACAAAAAAGTTACTGGACGACATTAGCCTTAAACAAGCTTCTTCTGAGCACTATGATAGGCTACTAAAATTCCTAAATAGCCTGTGCGATGAGGTTATTGAACTAACCAATGCAATAGGGCTATATCTTTCAAGTACGAACGATCCACAACAAAAGGAAGTTCTACAAACATGGCTAATCTTTGGTTCGTATGTTATAAGGCAAATTAACGATTATTGCAGCTCATTTGAACATGCTGAAATTCTTTCGGTGCCAACCGCAATAAGATTATTACTTAACAAGTTACTGACAGCCGTGACGAATAGAAAAGCGTTTATAATTCGGGGGGATACAGAATTCAACTATACTTACCAGCCAATTGGGGCCAGATTAAACGAATTAGCATTGCAGCTCTCGCGATCTATAACACCTCTTGAGGAGTCATTTGCCGTTCTCATCTTTCCCATTGCATATAGTAAGAATGTAATGGCAGATTGTAATCTAGTGCATGAAATGGGGCATCTAATTGTCGATGGCGAAAAACTGACAGTTAAACTCGAAAGTTCCTTGCCGCCAGAGCTAAAGAAGACTGTGGCGGACACTATAGAACGACATGCGCGGAACGGTAAACAATTGAATTTCTATTTTGTCCAAAGAAAGGACAAAATGAACCAAATTCTAAATCACTGGATACATGAAACTCTGGCGGATTTTGTGGCTATTTTGCTGATTGGCCCATGCAGTCTTTTTTCATTTATGAAATTAATCGAACCGTTAGGTGCCCATGATAGGGATGATGATGAACATCCTTGTACATCAATTAGAATTAAAATGATGCTGGCAATTCTCCAAAAACTCAAATGGGATGATGTTATTAATAAAGAATGCCCGCATGTCTGGAAACGTGCAATAGAAATAGCTTCCCGTGGCCGACATTCAGACCCTGAATACAACGCGGCTGCAGAGTGTCTCCCACTTATTGAAGACTATATCTATAATGTGGCGCTTGCTCTTTGTAACAGATACGTATATGCACCCAATAAATTTATAGCGGTTAAAGAAGATATTTATGCTTTGTTGGAGAGGGGAATTCCCCCTGCTGAAAAATGCGCTAGTTCATCCACCCTTGGTGCAGTTGATATCATTGATCCGGAAAGCATAATCAACGGTGGCTGGATTTTCTATGAGAATGATTTTCCAAAATGGAATGATTTTTACGGTAAGTTAGATCACACAGAGAAAACGGACTTCCTAAATAGATTAATAGGTAAGGCGATTGAAGTATCTTTTGTTGAAGAGGCGAGGAATAAAGATGGCAGTACTTGCAGCAAGTCAGATACTCAATAGACTACATATTGAAGATCCCCGGGATCCTCGGCGCTTATACATAATGCCGACTCCCAAGCGCAGTGATGTTAAAGATGCATCCATTGATTTGGTTCTCGGCAACTATTTCATTGTAACTAAAACAGCAAAATTCAGCATTTTGGACGCTGGGGAAGGTGAAACGAAAAAAAACATAGCGTTATACCAAGAGAAAGTATTCATTCCATTTAACTATAGTCTTGTCCTCCATCTGGGTACATTTGTGCTGGGTGTGACCTGGCAATATATTGGCATGCCCGATGATCTTTTTGCCGAGGTCTTTAGTCGCTCAACATGGGGTAGGGCGGGATTGACAGTTGCAACCGCTGTTTCAATTCATCCGGGTTTTTGTGGGTGCCTGACATTGGAATTGGTAAATAACGGTAATGCTCCTCTTGCACTACGCCCCGGCGCAAGGATCGCCCAAATCATATTTTTTGATGTGCAAGCTGGCGATGGAAAACCTATACCCATTAGAGCCTCAAAGTATTGCGGCCTTATAGAACCGGACTTCAGCCGATTGTATGAAGAATGTGAAGAGCTAAAAGGATGGAAAAATATTGGGATTAACCTTCAACTTTAGTATTATGAACTGGTTTTATTTTGAATAAAAGAGAGCTGTATTCCATTACAACTACTTTGTCATGTCCATCTTCATGCAGTGTTAAATGGGGTTGTCAGGGCAAATCCGACTTGTGCGTGGGATCCAGGATGCCGTCATTCAGGGAATTAGCAGCTGATAAATATACCTTATGCGCGATGCCATCAATCTTAGTGGTAATGTCATGCGTAACATTGTCGCTGCTGGTCAAATTGTCGCTTCTACCCAATCTGGATATTTGCTGAAGCGCCTCCCAATCAGCATAGTCCCTTACGTTGGGCAGTTGCAGAATAGTTAGAAAAACGATCCAACAGAAGATGCCTGCCATGACGGATACGGTCAACACCGTCGTTATCTCCAGGCGAAGGCCGCCTTTCTGGTCACAGCGCAGTCCATGCCATAGCTTCAGGAAATTATGCTGCATCTTTCTCCCGGTGTTGTCTGTGATGTACTGCAAATAACTATGGAGAATTATATCGGTCTCGGCCTGATAATCAATGACGAATCAGTACTGGAATTATAAGTACATAAGTACTGCCGCCAGCGATTGCGCGTGCTGGTGTAGTGGCGGCAGCTCCGGGCCGCTGGCTGTAATTTGTCCATTTAATTTCCGGGGTCTATTATTATAGATGTACATCCCATTTTGTATTCCTCTATAGCGGCGGTAATCAAATGAACTGGCAGGGAGGTTCAATAAATGTCCAGCCAATTAGATCCACTCGATCTTGGGAACCTGTTTGAGAAGGTCGCGGGCACGCTGGCCCAGAATAAGGACAGCCTGAACAAGGCAGACACCAACAATCATGACCACGGGGATAACATGGTCAACACCTTCGAGCTCATAACCAGAGCTATGAAGGAAAAGCAGGATGCAAATCCGTCCGACCAGCTGGCCTATGCTGCTGAGATACTCGGCCAGCAGAAGAGCGGCTCGGCACAGCTATATGCCAAGGGCCTTTCTCAGGCCTCACAACAGTTTCAGGGACAGCAGGTCACGGCCGATAACGCCCCGATGCTGATACAGACGTTATTAGGAGTGGGAGATATACCCATACCTGGGTCCGGTCAAGCAATGGCCTCTCCGGCTGACGGCGCCTATGTCAGCGGCAATATCATCAAGTTTCAGTGGAATGCGTCGCCAGGAGCCACCAAGTACTGGCTTTCCGTCAAGAGGGTCAAGGACGGCTCCCCGCGCATCAGCAAGGACCTGGGCAAAGCCCTAACCTCCGAAGAATACGGCTTCGGCGATGACAACACCCAATATAAGTGGACAGTTGGCATCGGCGACAATCCCGACTACGATAAATCTGCAGTTTACTGGACTTTTACCAACGGTGTCCGCCCTCCACCGCAGCCGCAACAGCCGCAGGCAAAGCAGGTCCAGCAACAAGCCCAGGCAGGTGTGGGCGACATAATAGGCCAGCTGATACGCAAGGCACAGGGGCAACCTGAAGGGCAGCAGGGCGCAGGCATCAACGACATGATAGGTGAGATGATCCGTAAAGCGCAGGGGCAGCCCCAGCAGCAGCCGGGCCAGGGCGTTAATGACCTGATAGGTGAATTGATACGCAGAGCGCAGCAACCGCAGGCCCAGCAAAAAGCCAAGTCGGGCGGGGGTATTGATCTGGGATCAATTGTGAATGCCCTTGTCTCAAACAGCGCTGTGGGAGGTTCTTACCGGTCACAATCCGGGTCCCTGGTGGCCAATGCACTGATTAATGCAGTACAGAATATGGCGGGCAAGAAATAACATTAAATTGTGGAGGTAGCAGTCATGTCTATAAACCTGAGCAAGTGGGTCCTGGGTGTCATAGCTATTGTGGCGGGTATCCTGTGTCTATTCTGGTTCTCTGCCCTTCAGTGGATAGTGGGTATCTTCCTGATCGTATGGGGCATCATTACACTGATAGGCAAGAAATAGGAAGTTATCCTCAGTCTTAAGGGATCCTGCATTCCGGTTGTTATCAATGCTCCTTTCCGGCGAGCGAGTGAAGGGAGTAAGGGTGGTTGTGCAGGTAATTAAATCAGGATAACGTAAAAAGGCTTTTCCCTGGTTTTCCAGAATTTAGCAGCAGATTTTAATATGCTGCTGGCCGTTTTAAACTCATCTGGAGCTGTTCTGGAAAACGTGTCAGCCGCCTGTAATACGATCACGTAGCCTTTACCAGCATGCCATTCAAAATCGGTAAGGCATTCCTCCAGTGCATCCCAGTTCATTCCAAAATAAGCTGGAAAACTCAATGCCTCGGAAACAGCACGGAGGAAATCCTCCTTGGTAGCTGCCTGCGAGAGGTCGACCTTGAAAAACGCCAGGCCTGCGGAGACAGCTGCGCGCTCGATTTCGCTTATATCCTGGCCTTGCACGCCGGCATAAACACTGGCACCCCTGTATGTCCTGAATAGCTTTGCCCAGTTCTTCATGGCCTATTCCACGACACGTTTAAAACTGGCATAGTGATCGTCCGTATAATAGTACTCTCCGTCCTTCCCCGTCACAATGCGGCGGGCTCCCCGGTCGGATGACCCCGGTGTCTTCACTGTGTATTCGTGATAGTAGCCGCTCGGCTTCTGCGGCAACAGGCCTTCCCTGTTATAAAAAACAACACCGTCCTGTTTGTAGGGATACGGGCCGCCGTTTTGAATCAGGTTGATGGTAGCCAGGGCTTCTGCCGGAAGGTCATTGACATTTACTTGGCTGCCATTTACCTCCAAGGCAGGGGCAATGGCGTTGCAGGCCGCTGCCCCAAGATTGAAGAGTACTGTAAAAAGCAAAAAAGGAATTAGAAATAATCGGCATTCCTTCAATTGTCAGCCACCTGTTTAAGAAATGTCCTTGATAAACGACAGGCTTAATTATAGTGGTAATGCCCGCCGTTGATAAGCGCAATACCAACCTCGATCAAGCCAGCAATCGGGACACTGAGATCGCGCCGGACGTAGTACTATGATTGCCTTCAGGGTAAAACAGTTATTTCTTATATTTTCTGCTGTACTCGAACGATACCCTGACCCTGGCCCGGTAGCTGGTGACTTTGCCGTTTTCCACGTGCATGAACAGCTCTCTGACCTCGGCAACATGAATCCCCTTTAAAGTCTTCGATGCTGCGGCTATGGCTGCTGCGGCCGCCTTTTCCCATGACTCGGGGCTGCTTCCAATGAGTGTTATAACCTTGTATACACTGTCCATCTTACTTTCCTTTTTAAGGATTTTTATTTCTGTGGGCCGCCCATGGATATTCAGATTTCAATTATGGGAGCAGAAGGCGCATTCTTCTTGACTGATGCAATGCCGTCCTTGGCATTCTCTTTAGTGCTGTATCCCTCGCCGGAATCGGCTATGGTCTTGCCGTTGGGCGCCACCAGCCTCCACCTGTACTGACCGGATCTGTCCTTGAAAAGCTCGAATTTCGCCGCCATAACAACCTCCTATCAAGGTACTGCTAATTACCAGTATATTACTTGTCACTTAATAAATACATGTATTACGCCGGCCAGAATAAGTGAAAATACCTATAGCCAGTGTTGACCTTCTTGCTATAATTAAGACGACGTGGAGGATTGTTAATGGAAGGGAAAGTTGCCATAGTCACCGATACCATGAACTGCATTCCCGTGGAAGAAATTAAGAGATGGGGTATACGCGAGGTCCCTCTAAGAATAATATTCGAGAATAAGGTCTACCAGGATAAAATCGAGCTCAGCGCCGGCGAATTTTACAGTATGCTTGAGAAAGCCAGGCAGCTGCCCACCACGGCAGCCCCTTCACCCGGGCATTTTCTCGAAGCTTACCGCGAAATGAGCCGGGAGGCCAGCCGGATACTTTGCATAACTATTTCCAGCAAGCTCAGCGCAACGTTTGACTCAGCCAGGGTGGCGGCCGAGATGGCAAGGGAAGCACTCTCCAATGTCGTTGTGGAAGTGGTTGATTGCCGGACGGCGGCGGCCGCAGAGGGGTTTGTCGTGCTGGCGGCTGCCAGGGCAGCGGCTGCAGGCAAAAAAATGGATGAAGTGATCAGCGCAGCTAAAAACGTAATGAACAGCGTTCAATTTTATGCTGTGCTGGATACGTTGAAATACCTTATCAGGGGGGGACGCTTGAACAGGGTGGCGGGCTGGGCGGGAACGCTGCTCAATATTAAGCCTATTATCATGCTCAAGGACGGGGTGGTACACCCGGCGGGACGGGCCAGGACCTACCTTGAGGCAATTAAACAGATTTTAGAGATGAGCAAAGCCAAGATAGTGGGGAAGCTGCCTTTGCACGTTTCAATAATGCACGCTGCAGATCCCGAAAAGGCAGAGGAGCTCAAAAGGCAAATAACCTCATCTTATGACTGTGCTGAGCTGATAGTCACTGACCTTACCCCGGTCATGGGAGTCCATGCCGGGCCGGGTATAATCGGGCTGGCATTTTACTGCGGCGAGTGACATAATATTCGGAAGGCCGGCTGCGGATTTTTGTAATGGAAATAGCTTCCCATATCCATGTCATTGCTACAGCTCTGGGCGTGGTCTGCGCCATGGTTTCAGCAGCTCTCATGATAAATCTAGGTACCGGGGCGCAGACAAGGAAGAGGGCGGGCATAGCCCGCCGTATCGCGCCAGTCACCTGGCTGGCATTCTCCGCCCTCATCATCAGCGGAATTGTTCTCACGGCGAGCAAGCCGGACCTCAATATTTTCATCCTGGGAGCAAAGCATCTGCTGGTAGCCGTGCTGCTTGTTGATGCATCGTTTATCCACTTTCGCTATTTCCCCCGCTTTTTCAGGCGGATAGGGACACCCGAATTTGATAAGACCTACAGCATTATGCGACGAATAGGTACGCTGTCGGTTTCCTGCTGGATTATTATACTGGTGCTCTCCTTCCTGCTTGACCATCTGTCTTAGCTCTCTGCTGTCCATTCTCATTGCTGCGTGATAAGATACGGACTGCTGGAGGCAGCCCCGGATTTCACTTTCTTATACCTGAAATGAGTGACGCGACCTACGATGTTATTGGCGATAGCTACAACCGGAACCGGATGGCCGACCGGCGCATCCTGCAACAAATGATCGAACTTTTAAGCCTGCCGGCCGGCAGGCTTATCGCAGATATAGGTGCCGGGACCGGTAACTATTCCAATGCACTGGCCGCTCTGGGCTACAGGCTGATTGCCGTCGAGCCGTCCGAGACCATGCGCAAGCAGGCCTTCCGGAACGACAGTATCACCTGGATTCCCGGTGTGGCCGAGTCTCTGCCTCTGGAGGATGCGACAGTGGACGGGGTCATTATCATCCTGGCCATTCATCATTTCAGCGATATCCGGAGCGCTGCTAAAGAAGTGGCGCGGGTCTGTCCCGGCGGGCCGCTGGTGATCCTGACCATGGACCCGCGAATTGGCGAAAAATTATGGTTTTATGATTATTTCCCTGAATTAGAACGACATGTTTATAGCGTTTTCCCGCCTCTGGATGAGGTAATAGATGTCTTTTCCTCCGCCGGGCGCTGGTCGGCGCGGGCCGTCACTTTCCCTTTGCCGCACGACCTGGCCGACAAGAACATGCACTCGGGCTGGAACAGGCCGGAGCTATACCTTGACCCGGTGATGAGGCAGAACACCTCGGGTTTTGCACTGGCTACCCCGACGGCAGTACAGGCCGGCTTGGCTGGCCTGGATAGTGACCTGAAGTCAGGTAAATGGGATGAGCTTAACGGGGGCTTAAGAGGTCGGGATAGCTTTGACGCCGGCTTCAGGTTTTTGCTGTTCCGGGCGTGAAGCGCAGATAGCTTAACGTCAACAATTATTTCTGTTATGATATTCGTCGGTATCAGAGGTTTGAGGTAATCATCAATTATTTATTGAGGAGGGGTTAAATGCCGTTATACATAACATTCACCAGTCTATCCCCCGAAGGAAAGGAGGCTATTGCCAAGGACCCGGCAAGAATCAAGGCCAATAATAAAGAGCTGGAGGCTATGGGGGTGAAGGTGCTGGCTCAATATGCCACCCTGGGGCGGTTAGATTTTATCAATATCTTTGAAGCTCCCAGCGAGGAGGCCATATTCAAGGTGGCAGTACGACTGAGTGGCCGGGGCATAGGCAAGACCGAGACTCTCACTGCCGTGCCCATTGATGAGTTCATCGCCATAGCAAAGAAGTAACTTTCAGCTTCTTTTATACTGATATTCGGGCAGCTCGTCGGCTAAGCTATCTATCTATTTCAATCTTGGTGCCGGCTTTAATGCCGTACACGCCGGCAAAGTTACCCAGGTTTATTGATGCCTGGACCATGCCCAGGTTGTTGATAACGAACACCACTGTCTCGCCCGGAGGGATGTCCGAGTAGTTCGTACCGAACCTGGCAGTGATAGTATTTTCCTGGCTTTTTATCTTGACCGGGTCTCCCGGCTTCAGGCCGAACTCATCTGCCATTTTCTGCGGTATATTTGTGATGCCGTTGCCGAAGTGGTCGATGTAGACAATAGTGCCCAGCAGCCTGCGATCAACGATTGCCGGCTCCTGAACGTCCAGGGTGGTATAGGCCGCCACCGGGCTTCCCAGGTCCTGCATGTCGTATCCGGTAGAAAGAAGCGCCCCTATCTTGCCCTGCACACGCTCGGCAGCCAGCTCCTTTATCGGCCTGTCAAAGAGTTTTTCGTTCGTAATGCGGTAAATGGCCTTTATGCCTGTGTCCTTGACCACGTGGGTGAGGAGCCCGTTGTCAGGCAGCACAAACAGCTGGTTCTTATTGGTTGAAAGCGCAAGATACCTGGCCTCAGGAGAGGTATAAGGGGCAACGATACCGATGAAGACCACATTCTGCGGGAATTCCCTGGCTGCAATATCCAGTATATAGGCGCCGATGGCTATATCAAAGGCCGGCACGCTGTGCGTCGCATCTATCACCCTGGCCTGCGGATTATTGGAGAAGACTATCCCTTTCAGCTGAGCGATGCGGTAGTCTTCACTGCCAAAATCGGTCAGCAGAACTATCGGCATATTTGTTTCTCCGGGAGAGCTGAGGCCGGGGTAACATGAGACCAGGGAAACGAGCGATAACAGAATCAACAGGATTATTTTTTTCATGCTTTTAAAGTTAAATAAGGTACATGTTCTCGGCTTCGCGCAGCAGCTCGTCCCTGAAGTGCGGGTGGGCCAGGCTGATAATATCCAGCGCCCTTTCACGCGTGGACTTGCCTTTAAGGTCGACTGCGCCATACTCAGTAGCCAGATAGTGCGTGTCCATCCTGGGGATGGTCACCACCGTCCCGGTCTCCAGCCTGGGCACAATGCGGGAGGCCTTCCCGTTCCGGGCCGTGGAATAGAAGGCCTGTATGGACCTGCCTCCCTTGGAGTTGAAGGCGCCGCGCACAAAATCAAGCTGCCCGCCCGTTCCGCTGAACTGTGAGCCGGCCATGAACTCGGCATTGCACTGCCCGGTGAGGTCCACCTCTATGATGGTGTTGACGGAGATCATATTATCGTTTTTAGCTATCACCTCCGGGTTCTCGGTATAGGAAGCAGGGTAGCTCTCCATGCTGGGGTTATCATTGATGAAGTCGTACATTCTCTTTGTGCCCTGGGCGACCATGAATACGTGCTTCCTGGGGTGCAGTGTTTTCTTCCGTCCGTTGATCACGCCTTTTTCTATCAGGTCCACCATGGCCGGCACGAAAACACCGGTGTGGATGCCCAGGTCCTTATGGTCTTTAAGCAGGTGGGCGATGGCGTTGGGAATGCCTCCGAGCCCCAGCTCGATGGTGGCCCCGTCCGGGATCAGGCCGATGATATTTTTTGCCACGTTTTCATCTTCAGGCTTTGGCTCAGGAGAATGCAGTTCCAGCAGCGGAACATGGTTTTCCACCGCGGCCGATACCTCGGAAATATGCAGAAGGGAATCGCCGAAAACCCTGGGCATGTTCTCATTCACCTCGACTATGAGCGTCCGGCACTTCCGGGCGGCAACCGAAGCATTGTCGTTGACAGCGCCGAAGGTGAAGAAGCCGGACTGGTCGATGGGAGAGACGGTGGTGATAAAAACATCGAGCTTTATGTAATCGCTGATCAGCCGTGGTATCTCGTGGATATAATTGGGCACGTAGTAGCTGAGCCCCACCTTTATGCGGGCCCTGTCCGCGGGCGTTACGAACCAGGAGTAAGCCTGTATCACATCGGCAAGGTCGGGAGCGAGCACTGTCCTGGCGCAGTGCTGCATGGGTAAAGCAGTATAGACCTTTAAGTTCTTGAGGTCGCCTTCCCTGGCACGGTTGGCGATGGCCGTCAAAAGGGCCGGCGGCTCGGATACGCTTGTTCCCGGTATGAGCGTGTCCCCATTTTTAACAAGGGCCGCGGCCTTGTCAGGCGTTGTCAGCTTGCGCTTGTATTCTGCCAGGTATGGGTTCATTGGCTGATATTGTAAACCATTTACAGCGGTTTTCATATGTGATATTGTTTGTCATCTAAATTTCATTTCAAAGGGGAAGCAAAATGGATGGCAGACGATTCTTGGAGGTGCTCAGCGCGGACGGGCCGGCGGCCGACCGTAAGGAAAAGATGATGCTCTACGGGCAATTCATCGGAGACTGGCTGGGCAACATGGTGTTTCACGATGATAAAGGGACCCGCCGTGAAATACCGACTGAGGTCCACTTTGCCTGGGCCCTGGAGGGGCGTGCCATCCAGGATGTATGGATCACGCCCGCGCTGAAGGACCGCAAAAAGCCTGAGCATACTTTTATGTACGGGAGCACGTTCCGGGTTTACGACCCGCGCAAGGATAACTGGCATATTATCTGGATAGACCCCGTACAGCAAAGTTTCCTGAACATGACCGGTCAAAAAATCGGCGACGATATTGTGCAGGAATACCGCCGGGAAGACGGAACGGTATGCCAGTGGATGTTCACGGAAATAACAGCGGATTACTTTCACTGGATAAATCGAGAATCTAAGGACAGCGGGGCAAGCTGGAAAATAATCGGGGAATTTTATCTGAGCAGGTCTGACTAATAGCGGCACCTGCAGCGGGGATGCCGGGACGGGACTATTCCCGCCGTGCGCGGGGCCGTCAGGGTTACGAATACGTTGTCCGCTGAGACGGCAACGTTGCCGGAAGAGTCCACGGACCTTATCCTGAAATGGCAGGGCCTGTCTACGTCGAGGCTATCCAGTGTGATATCATGCTCGAACAGATAGCAGCCGTCCTGCGGCGTGATCTTGCCGTATATCAGGGTTGTCCCATATTCCACCTGGCCGGTGGCCAATTCATCGGTGACCCACTCGATCGTCGCGCCTTCATAAGTTATGCCCGTTACCTTGATGCCGGTTATGGCGGGAGCCATCCTGTCCGACGGCTCAGCCGTGGCGAACAGCTGGTCCTCGCTGGTCAACTCATTTCCTTCCCTGTCTTGAACAATTACCCTGAAGTGATAGATGGTCCCGGGTGAGAGCTGCGACAAATCAAGTGAATGAGTGTAGGTAAAGGGGCTTCCCATTGCGCTTGAGTAGCCGTACAGGCCGGTCACGCCATACTCGACACGGCCGCTGGTGGGCTTATCGGTCTCCCACTCGATACTGGCTGCGCTGCCGGTGATCCCGCCGACGCCAATATATAGTATGTCTGCAGGCGTGCTGCTGAGCTGCTGCAGCGTCTTAAAGGTAGCATCCGGGCTGACCGCCAGCCCGCCATTCGGGCCCGTTGCCACAATGCCGTAGTGATACGTGGTATCGGCCCCCAGCCCCTTCAGTGTCACCGATCGTTGCGCTTCCGGTGGCCCGGCCGGCTGGGCAACGAAGCCGTAATCAGACCCTGTCCCCCACTGGACGAAGCCGTCGCACGGCTGTGAGGTCGTCCAGCTGATGGTGGCGCTGGAGTGGGTAACAGAGTTGACCTGGATAGCCTTTATCTCAGGGACGGCACCGGTGATAAGCGGCTGAGTTGAATTAGAGCTGGCGGGCATGAACGTGAACTCGCCGGGACGCAGTGAGCACGACGTAGTCAATAGCAACGCTGTGAAGGCGAGAGCAAATATACAGCGGCAGCAAATTGCATGGCGGGCATCCTTTACCATGGTAATCTTAATTTTTATTATATCTATATATTTTGCGCAATGGAAAGAATTCCGGTTTTCTGTGCCATAATTAAAGCGGAGCTGTTACCATGAGACTATGGATGGTTGATCCAGGTATTATGTGCGACCGGCACCTGCTGGGAGAGCACTACGAATGCCACATGTTCGCCGGGTGCATCGAAAAAGGCAAATCGCTCAAGGGCTATCTGCGCAAAAACCTGTTCGACCCGGCTTCGCTGACCGAAAGACATGACCGGCTTGTCAAAGAGATGGAGGCCAGGGGCTTCAGGCACCGCAGCCCGCTGCCAGCATACGGAGGCGTTTCCAATCCGATTGACGCCTCTCGATCC
This sequence comes from uncultured Dehalococcoidales bacterium, assembly GCA_964605885.1. Taxonomy (GTDB): domain Bacteria; phylum Chloroflexota; class Dehalococcoidia; order GIF9; family UBA5629; genus CAZSED01. The sequence goes on along the minus strand of CAZSED010000024.1, from coordinate 16,175 downwards.
CTGTCCGCTCTGCTGTCCAGGTGTGCCGAGTGCAGGAGAAGGCACAAAAAAGCGGCATTTTCCAAATAAAAAACAGTCCGGCTGCCGCGGCAGCCGGACTGTTTGGTTGACGCTAATTGGTTATCGTTATTCGTTTTTGATGATGGCGGTCACGCCCTGGCCGCCGCCGCAGCACTGCGTGGCGAGGCCGTACTTGCCGCCCTGCTCTTTGAGTATCCTGGCCAGCGTGCCGACCAACCTCAGGCCGGTTGCTCCCAGCGGGTGGCCGATAGCCACGGCGCCGCCCTTCACGTTGACCTTATCCTCGGGAACGCCCAGCTCCCGCATGCAATAGAGAGACACCACCGAGAAGGCCTCGTTTATCTCCCAGAAATCGATGTCTTTGGCCTTCATGCCCGCCTTTACCAGCGCCTTTCTGGAAGCCGGGACGGGGCCGGAGCCCATGATGGTGGGGTCCACGCCGGCCACGCCGAAGGAGATGAAGCTGGCCATGGGCTTGAGGCCCAGCTTCTTGGCCTTGTCCCTGGACATGATCAGCATGGATGTGGCGCCGGCATTCAGAGGCGAGGAGTTGCCGGCGGTGATGGAGCCGTCGGGCTTGTAGGCGGGCTTGAGCTGCAGCAGCACCTCGAGCGAGGTGTCTCCCCTGACGCAGGCGTCGTAGTCATACATCTGCTTGCTGCCGTCCTGCAGCTTGATCTCGATGGGCATTATCTCACCCTTGAAAAAGCCCTCTTTCTGGGCCTTGGCTGCAAGCTGGTGGGAGCGCAGCGACCACTTGTCCATCTCCTCCCGTGTGAAGCCTGCCATCTCCTGCAGCTTCTGTGCCGTGAAGCCCATGTTCCTGGAAAAATCAATATCGTACTTCTTGTACCGGGGATCCTCACTCAGCTTGGGGCTGATCTTGACGGCCGGGTTGCCGCCGCCCAGCGGTATGTGCGTCATGTGCTCCATGCCGGCGCACAGCACCACATCGGCGAATCCCTCGGCAATTGCCATGGCGCCCGTTCTCAGCGCGTCCAGCGAAGAACCGCACTGCTGGTCTACCTGCTGACAGGCCACTTCAACGGGCAGCTCGGCAAAGAAGGCAGGCAGCTTGCCGCCGTAAGTCCACATCTCCATCACCGGCCTGGCCACGCCTGTCACAGCCTCATCTATAACCTTGGGATCAAGGTTGTTGCGCTTGATCAGCTCCTTCCAGAGCATACCTATGACCTCGTCCATAGTATAGTCATTGAGCTGGTCTTTCTCAGGCTCCTTGGGGCGGGACCTGGAAAAGGGTGAACGCAGGTAATCTACAATAACGACATCGCTTAACTTCATGCTCACGCTCCTTTAAATTAAAAATATCGGGACGGGGCCAATTTTACAGGCTTTGAGGTGAACGTGGCAAGTCCTTCGATCAATTGACCAAAATTGTGAGGCGGAGGCGGCAAATGAAGCTGGTGCTACTGGCTGAAGCCCTGCTGGCTCAGCACCAGCCTGCCATACTGCATCTTGAAGATGATGCTGCCGGCGTTAACAGCCGGGCTGCCGAAATACCGGACTATAAAATCTATCTGAATCTGCTGGTGCCAGTCTACCCCGGTCTGTTCCCTGGACGGGGCTTGCAGCCGGAAGTTGGCCACTGCCTGGTCGCCGGGCTGGATATTGTCCAGGCTTACCTGGTATTCGTCCGTGTTGATGGCAGAGGACCACTGGTCTATGTTGAGAATTTGTATCAGCCCGCGGGGCCCCGCTCTGTAAAACAGGTTTACATCCTGCGCAGTGGCATGGCCGTAGTTGCTGAGCGCCACGTTGATATCGAAGACCTGGCTGAAAGACAACGACCCGGGGTAAATGGGAGACACATTGACGCTGGGCACTTCCGGTGCGGTCACATTGTATACCTTGGTCGAGGGTGAGGCGCCGGACAGGCCGGCGGATGGCGCTGACCAGGAAATGGTGAGTGCGCTCAGGCAGAGCAGCACGCCCAGGAGTATGATTATCTCATAGCCTCTGGCGCTGCCCCGCTGCCGGGGCAGCAGGGAGAATGACCTTGAAATCCTGTCCAACATTTTTCTCTTCCTTAGCAGTCCTTTTCTGCAGCCAGGAAAATTATATCTGAAGCTGGCTGTAATTCAATGACCAATCAGTCCTGAAATGCGGGGTACTTAAGTACCAGCTGCTGTTGTATAATTGCCGCACGATTAATAGCCGGGCCTATATGCAAAGCCGGAAAGGAGATAGCATGAAGAAGACCGGGGAATTTGTTATGGCGGGCCTGGTGGCGCTGGTCCTGGGCAGTGTTATCGGGGTTGCCACAGCCATCTGGGGCTGTGACTTGGCGATGGGTGCCACCAGTATACGTAACGGGGCGTGGGAGACCAACCTGACAGTGGGCAGCGTGGGCACCGACCCTTACACCAGGGCCACCACGGCTATTCATTTTCTGCTGGCTCTCAATCAAAGCGAGACGCTGTATTATGGCGCTTACCGGGATGACGACGGCAACCTGCTGAACGGCAAGTATACTTACCGGATAGAGGGCGGCCCGCTTGATGCACGATGGTGGAGCATTACGGCCTACGGCGCCGATGATTTCCTCATTCCCAACGACCTGGACCGCTACTCCTATAATATGGGCAACCTGGCTTACGGGCCGGACGGCCGCTACGTGATTTATCTTTCGCAGGAGCCACACGAGGGCAACTGGTTGCCGTTGGGAGGGCTCAGGAGCTTCTCCCTGACTCTGCGGTTGTACAATCCGAAATCTTCGGTCAGGGACAACCCCGCCGGCGTCCAGCTGCCGCACATCGTCAAGGAGGCGGGCAAATGAAGAAATGGATAATCTGGACCGCTGTCGCCACGCTCGCAGTGGCTGTGATTGTTCATATTGTAACGCTGGCTGTTATACCCAACCTGATAATGCAGGCGGCCATGTCCAAAATGCCGGCCAATGTGCTGCTCAAAGGCTCGAAGACCACCGCTGAAAGCAGGTCCGTGGTACGCCCCTGTCCCGACCTGGTCTATTCCATTGTTTCCTACGATTTAAGCCAGGGGCCGCTCCTTTTCAGGGCGCAGGTGCCGGTTGACAACTACTGGTCGGTGGCAGCTTATGCCGCCAACAGCGATAACTTCTTCGCCCTTAATGACACGCAGGTAAAATCCAACCCGGTGGAGATACTGCTGGTCATAAAGGACGTGAGCTGCCCGGATACGGGCAAGGCGCTGGTCGTGGTCGCGCCGGGCGAGAAAGGCCTGCTGCTGGTCCGTCACCTGCTGGTAAGCGATGACAAGCTGGAGGCGCTGGTTGAAATCCAGCGGCAGGCATCGGTCAGCATGGGATGTCCTTCACCCTGAGAAAGTACCGTGCCGATACGATGCACTTAAACGTCTGGCAGGTTGACAAGAGCGCAGTGCATTTAGTAATTTGGGTGCAAGGAGGTCGATGATGAACGTAGACCAACTTTTGACCGCACTTAGAGCGGAGTGGCAAAAGGACATGGGCGAAATGGAAGCCAGGCTGATGAAAGCCATTGAAGAGAAAACAGCTGGATCAGGCCCGACTCACGGCCATCGGGAATACATACCTTTCGCCGAATGGAACAAGAATGTCCAGATAATCAACAAGAGATTCGAGCAGATAGAGGCTCATCTCGAAGTCATTGAAAGAAATATAAAAATGATGAGGGGCGGCTAGCTTCAGATGCCGCGCCCGGTTCAAACCCTGACCTCCAGGGGATGTCTTATCACGTAATCAAAATCCAGACAAAGCATTTGTCTGCTTCAAGTATAATATATGGCAATGAAAAGCCCCGACACTATCAGCAGGCCCACCAAGCTATGGAACCGTGATTTCCTGCTGCTATGGCAGGGCCAGCTGGTCAGCCAGGTGGGACAGCGCGCCTTCGGCCTGGCCATGCTTTTCTACGTGAAAGAGGCTACCGGGTCGGCCAGCCTGATGGGGCTGATGATGATGCTTTCCACCCTGCCCGGCGTGCTGCTCGGCCCCATGGGGGGCACCTTTGCGGATAATTTCTCACGCAAGAAGATCATTGTCTTCGGCGACCTGATCAACGGCTTCTTCGTGCTCTCCCTGGCCATACTGATGTATATGATCTATACGGCAACCGGGCTGATCATCGGCTGGCTGTTCGTGGTGGCCACGGCCGGGGCCATTATCTTCGCTTTTTTCACACCGGCGGTATCAGCCGCAGTGCCGGACCTGGTACCGGAGCACAAGCTTGACCCGGCCAACTCGCTCAATCAGTTCGCAATCTTCGTGTCTCTGTTCATCGGCCAGGGGTTGGGAGGCCTGCTCTACTCCGTTACCGGTGCACCAGCGCTTTTCCTGATCAACGGCTTCACCTATTTCTTCGCATCGGGGACGGAATCGTTCATTAAGATACCGCAGGTGATACCGGATAAACCGAAGAAAGGCAGCGAGGCCTTCAAGGCCTATGTCTCCGATACCATGGAAGGGCTGCGTTACGTCTGGAACCGTAAAGGCATGCGCATACTGTTCATGGTGGCGGCCATGCTCTACCTGTTCATTGCCCCCATGGCCCTGCTGCTGCCGTTCTACGTTGAAGACTACCTCAAGATGAACGCCGCCTGGTACGGCTATCTGCTGATGTCCCTGGGCGCCGGATCGGTCATCGGCTACCTGGTGGCGGGAGCGGCCAATATACGCGGCCGTGCGCAGAGCAGGCTGATTATACTTTCGTTGCTGGGCGCCTCGCTGGGCATGGGTGTGCTGGGACTGATCACGGTGCCGGTCATAGTGCTGGGAGTCATCTTCCTGGTCGGCCTGATGGCAGGCATTTTCATGGTTAAGGCCACCACGGTGCTCCAGCTTGCCGCCAGCAGCGAGATCAGGGGCCGGGTATTCGGATTGCTGGGCACACTTACCAGCGGCCTGGCGCCGCTGGGCATGGGCATAGCCGGCGTGATTGCCGACCTGGCCAATAAAAATATACCCGCCATCTATGCCACCTGCGGCGCGCTGGTGCTGCTGCTGTCTATCGGCATGGCCTTCTCCAAAGAGGCCAGGGACTTCCTGACGCTGTGCGCCAATCCCGAAGTCAAGCAGTGATTTTATCCACTGCACTTTGTGGTATACTTCTAAGCTAACATAATGAACTGGATCAGCCTCATCTCCCTGCCTGTTGCCTACCTGATAGGTTCAATTTCCTCAGCCTATATTATTGCCAGGGTAAACGGCAAGATCGATGTACGCGACGAGCCTGACGGAAAAATCAGTGCCGCGGCTGTATACAGGCGGGTTGGCCTGCTTTCCTTCCTGGGCGTGGTGGCGCTGGACATCGGCAAAGCCATACTTGCGGTGCTGATTGCCTGGTGGCTCAACGCGGATCTGCTGGTGCTATTGCTGGCCGGGATCTTTGCCATTGCCGGACACCAGTGGTCCATCTTTCTTAAGTTCCAGGGGGGGCTGGGCGCCACAACCATCGGGGGCGTCCTGTTCGCCATCGTCACCCTGCCCATGCTCATCGGCGCCGCCATAGCCGCTATACTGGCCTGGAGGACCAAGAACTCCAGCTACAGCTTCGGCATCGGCGTGATAATGATAGCCATAGTGCTCTTTGCCATGCAGTGGTCCACAGTCGTCCAGCCCTGGAACTTCATATCACCACCGCCCTTTCCACCCTCGCCCCTGCTGATCGTCTATCCGCTGTTGCTGTTGCTCATGATGGTGCTAAAGTGGCTGCAGGTCAAATATAGGCCGGGCGCCCCATTGATAGTAAAATAGTATTAACCATGTTTGACAAGGCTACCAGCGCTATAGATGCATACAAGGCCATCTGGATACCGTTCGCCGCATGGTTTGTGGCGCAGCTGCTCAAGGTCCTAATCAACTTCGCTCACTACAAGAAGTTCGACCTCTCCTTTATGTGGAGCCAGGGCGGCATGCCCAGCTCTCACACAGCTGTGATGACGGCGCTGGCCACCACGGTGGGCATGCTCTACGGCTTTGACTCGCCGCTGTTCGCCATATCGTTGATAGTGACCTTCATCGTGATGTACGATGCCGCCGGCGTGCGCAGGACGGTAGGCTACCAGTCCGAGGTGCTGAACAAAATGCTGGACGAGCTCTTCAAAGGCAACAAGGAATTCAGCCAGCGTCTGCAGGAGATTATAGGCCATACCAAGTGGGAAGTGTTCGCCGGCGCACTGCTGGGAATAGCATTCGGCCTGATTTTTGCCTGGCCTCCCCGCTAAAACGGCCGATCAACCATACCTGCGCCTGATCCAGGGTATGATCAGCGGCATGAGTATGATCATGCTGAGCAGGAACACCCAGGCTGCACCGCCGTAACGGTCCAGCGCTGTATATTTGTCCGACAGCGTTGCCAGTATAAAAATTCCCGCCGCCAGCAGCGAGACGCCGCTGTAAATCAAAGCGCTTAATAATCCGGTGTTCTTCATATCATTATTTCCTTAGGCGGGCTTGCCCGCCATCTGCAGGCCCTCCCCGGTGGTGGCGGTGGGACCCGGACGCCTGACGGGTGGTATATAGCCTCTCATGCGCAGCGTGTTGAGCGTGACTGAAAGCGAGCTGGTGGCCATCAACAGTGCGGCCAGCTCCGGGCTGACCAGCTGACCCAGGAAAGGATAGAGCACGCCCATGCCGAAGGGTATGGCCACAGTATTGTAGCCGAAGGCCCACCACAGGTTCTCCTTTATCTTGCGCAGGGTGGCGCGTGCAACCTGTATGCCGGCTACCACGTCCAGCAGGTCATCCTTGACCAGTATCACGTTGCCCGTCTCCTTGGCCACGTCAGTGCCTGAGCCAATGGCAATGCCGGCGTCGGCCTGGGCCAGGGCGGGCGCGTCGTTGATACCGTCGCCGACCATGGCCACAATCCTGCCTTCCTGCTGCAGCTTTTTGATCTCGTCCCCCTTATCGTGCGGCAGCACTTCGGAGAGAACGCGGTCGATGCCCACGCGCCGGGCGATGGCCTCGGCCGTGCGGCGGTTGTCGCCAGTGATCATGATGGCTTCAATGCCCATGCGGTGCAGCTCTTCGATGGCCGCAGCGGAGGTATCCTTGAGCGTATCGGCAACAGCGACAACACCGGCCGCCGCGCTGTCCACGGCCAGGAACATGGCTGTTTTGCCCTCCTGCTCCAACTGCTCAGCTGCAGGTAGTAGCTTGTCCAGATTTATCTTTCGCTCAGACATCAGCAACCGGTTGCCCAGTAGAATGGTGCGACTGCCAGCCTCGACTATCACGCCCTGCCCTGGTATGGCCTGGAACGTGTCCCCGTCCTCGGCTTCGATGCCGCGCCCGGCTGCTCCGTCCACTATGGCCGTGCCCAGCGGGTGCTCGGAATACTTCTCGGCCATGGCCGCCAGGCGAAGTATCTCCTTTTCGTTGCCGTCCAGCGCCATCACATCGGTGACCGCAGGAACGCCCCTGGTCAGGGTGCCCGTCTTATCGAAGACGACCACCTGCAGCCGCGCCGTAGTCTCCATGGCGTCGGCTCCCTTGAATAAAATACCGTACTCGGCCCCCTTGCCCGTCCCGGCCATGATGGCGCTGGGCGTGGCCAGGCCGAGCGCGCAAGGGCAGGATATGACCAGCACGGTCACCGAGACCAGCAGCGCAAATCCGAAGGTGCCCACCAGCGTGAGCGTATAGGGCGTGAGCATCAGGCGGCTGTCCGGTGAGAACCACAGGTTGAAGCCGATGAAGAACCAGAAGAGGAAGGTTAGCAGGGATAGTACATGGACGCCCAGTATGAATCGCCCGGCTACCTTATCGGCGATCTTCTGGATGGGCGCCTTGGTGGTCTGCGCCTCTTCAACCAGCTTGATGATCTGCGCCAGCGCGGTGTCCTTGCCGACCCTGGTGGCCTGGAAGCGGAAGGCCCCTGTCCTGTTGATGCTGCCGCCGATGACCTCGTCGCCGGCCTGTTTCTCGACCGGTATGCTCTCGCCCGTGATCATGGACTGGTCGACCGAGGAATAGCCTTCAGCCACTACGCCGTCCACCGGGATGGACTCACCGGGACGCACGGATATCAGGTCGTCGATCTGTACGTCTTCGGCAGGTATCTCTATTTCCTGGCCGTCCCTGACCAGGCGCGCCCGCCGGGGTTGCAGCTTCATCAGCCTGCGTATTGCCTCCGAGGTGCGTCCCCTGGTGACTGCCTCCAGGTAGCGGCCGAGGATGATGAAAGCCGTCAACAAGGCCGCTGCTTCATAGAAGGTGGCGTCCTTGCCGCCGAAGCCGGCGTCCGGCCAGAAGGTGTTGATGACCGCGATGCCGTAGGCCGCGCCGATGCCTGTGGCATAGAGCAGGTTCATATCGGTCACGCCGTGGCGTAGCCCGTTAAAGCTGTTGACGAAGAACTGCCGGGCCGGGCCGAATATTACCGGCGTGGTAAGGAAGAAGAGCACAATTTTATTATTAAGCCATTCCGGGATGAAATGCGGGAAGATCCAGTAGGGCTGCAGCATGCCGATCATGACGATGGTGCCCAGCGTGCCCGATATAATGAGATTGATGAGCTGGCGCCGTATCTCGCTGTGGCGGGCCTCCCTCTCCCTGTCCAGCGCGTCCTGGCCCTCCACCTTCTCGATCACCTCGTAGCCTATCTCGCGTATGGTCTGCTTGATCTGGTCGAAGGAGGTGATATCCGGGGAGTACTCGACGGCGGCGCTGCCGGCCGCGAAATTGACCACAACCTTGCCCACGCCGGGCAGTGCGCCGACGGCCGTCTCGATATTGGAAGCGCAGGACTGGCAGCTCATGCCGCCTATCTTAAGCTGGACGCTGTCCAGCACGACCTCGTAGCCGACGTCGGAGACAGCCTTGCGCATGTCCTCAAGCGTCACTTTATCCGGGTCGTACTCGACGTTGGCCTTGCCAGTGGCCAGGTTGACCACGGCCTTTGTCACGCCGGGCAGGGCGTTGAGGGCCTCCTCGTTATGTGCTACGCAGGCGGCGCAGGTCATGCCCGCGATCTGCAGGGTGATCTTCTTGGTCAGTTTGCCCCTCCCCATCACTTAATGCTTGGCTATGTATAAAAGATGGTAGTTCCCGCAGTACTTCCAGTCAAATGAAGCCTGTGCTGCAACGCCCCCTAGGAGCATTCGTGTATGAAAATTAAAGCGGAAACATAGCTTGCGGGCCGCTTATCCGATGGGGTAATATAGGCAACGGAATTTGTATCTGAAATGGGTAAAAAAAGGCTGGACGCGCTGTTAACGGAAAGAGGGCTGGCTGATACCAGGAGCAAGGCCCAGGCGTACATCATGGCAGGTGAAATAACCGTCGGCGGCAGGGTGGTCACCAAGGCCGGCAGCCTGGTGGCCGACGATGCAGAGGTGCAGCTCAAGGAGAAGCTGCGCTATGTCAGCCGTGGTGGCCTTAAGCTTGAGCAAGCAATGGAAGGGTTCGGCATAGATGTTTCTGGCATGGTGTGCCTGGACGTGGGCGCCTCCACCGGGGGCTTCACAGACTGCCTGCTGCAGCACGGAGCTAAAAAAGTGTACGCGCTGGACACAGGGCACGGCCAGCTTGACTACAGCTTGCGCAGGGACGACAGGGTGGCGGTGATGGAAAAGGTAAATGCTCACTTTCCCTTCGAGCTTCCCGAGAAGGTGAACCTAGCCACGATTGATGTATCATTCATCTCCGTGACCAGCGTGATACCAAATGTGCTGCCCCACCTTGTTCCGCCCGGGGACGTGGTCATATTATTCAAGCCCCAGTTCGAGGCCGGCCGAAAGGATGTGGGCAAGGGCGGTGTAGTCAGGGACCCCGTCGTACACACGGCGTTGCTGGCTGATTTTGCCACGTGGATGAATAATAGTAAATTGAGGCTGATTAACTTGGCAGCTTCTCCCATACTCGGGGCGGACGGCAACAGGGAATTTTTGATTTACGTGAGGCCGTTATAAATATGAGCTTCAGCAAGACCGAGCTGCGTGACCTGGCTATATGCTGGCTGGTGCTGGCAGCCTGCCTGTCCATCGGCGTATTCTTCAACCGCACTGAGGACCCATGGAGCACAGTCTTTATGAATTTCCTGGCTGTGCTGCTCATCACGCTGGTGGCCATGGCCACCGGGTTCATAGTGCATGAGCTGGCCCACAAGTTTGCAGCGCAGCGGTACGGCTTCTGGGCCGAGTTCAGGATCTGGAAGCCGGGCATGATCATATCCGTAGCGACGTCCCTGCTCAGCTTCGGCACATTTATCTTCTTTGCCCCGGGCGCAGTCAGGATGATGGCCTACCGGCCGCTGACCGAGAGGGAAAATGGCGTTATTTCTACCTGGGGGCCTGCGGCCAATATCGTCATGGCGCTGCTGTTCTACTTCATTTATTTTTTCCGCCACGCCATGCCGCTGAGCGGGGATTTCACCTGGAACGTGCAGGTGCTGGGCCAGACGTTCAAGTCCTATCCGCTGAACGTATTCACGCTGGGCGGCAGGCTGGGATTCCAGCTGAACCTGTGGCTGGCGGCATTCAACCTTATACCCTTGGGCCCGCTGGACGGCGCCAGCATCTTCCGCTGGAGCAAGGTGGTCTGGGGCATACTGGTGGCCGTGGCCTGGGGCCTGCTTTTGCTATCTTCCTTCGGAGTACTGCCGCTGTGAAGAACGCCGGAGTCATACTCTCGGCAGACGAGCTCATGCTGTCCGGCGAGGTGTATTTTCCCGATGACTGCAACCGGGCCTTGCCGGCGGTGTGCCTGTGCCACGGTATCCCGGCCGTGCCCTACAATCCTGAGGAGAAGGGCGGCTACCCGGAGCTGGCAGCCAGGTTCTGCCGGGCCGGCTTCGTGGCCATGATCTTCAATTTCCGCGGCTGCGGGCCAAGCCAGGGAAATATAGACATGGTTGGCTGGGCGCACGACCTTGCCGCAGCCGTTGATTTCCTGGATATGCTGCCCGAGGTTGATAAAACGAAGATTTGCCTGCTGGGCTCCTCCGGCGGCGCGGCTGTGAGTGTGTACGTGGCCGCCTCGGACCCACGCATATCTGCCTTAGCTACCTTCGCCTGCCCGGCCGAGTTCAATTTCATCTCCCGCGGCACCACGCCGGAGGAGATGATCGGGAGGTTCAGGGAGATAGGCATTATCAAGGACCCGGACTTCCCTCCCTCACTGGAGAAGTGGATCCAGGGCTTCCAGGCCGTGAGGCCGCTTGAGTACATCGATAAAATCAGCCCCCGACCCCTGCTGCTGGTGCACGGCGACGGTGACGAGGTTGTGCCGGTGGACCACGCGGAGAGGCTGTATGCGAAAGCGGGCCAGCCCAGGGAGAAGCTCATAATACCGGGTGCGGGCCACAGGCTGAGGCAGGACGAGCGGGCCGTCAAAGCCGCCCTGGACTGGCTGAAGAAACAGGTCACAAAATAGCCTACCTTTATGTTATTGTACAGTTAACATTATTCAGGCATCCATTTTCGAAATCTTCCCATCAACAACGAGCACAAAGTTTTGCACAGATATAGCTATGATGGGCAATATTATTTGATGGTAAATATATGTGAATCTGTCTCGACGATTAAAAACGCAGGTTACATTTATTGCTTCATATTTACATAACCTACTTGACAAATTGCATAAATAGGTTATATACTACATAAACAGGTTAGCTAATATGAAGTAGCATTGAGTGGAGGTTAATTAGTATGAATGAATCGAATCTACCTAAAATTTTGACCCCTGGAGAAATAGCGGATTATCTCAAGGTCGATCTAAATCTAGTACGCCGAGAACTTGAGAATGGTAGCTTGCAGGGATTCAAAGTGGGTGCAGAATGGAGATCTACAGATATTGCAGTATTAAATTATGTCAACAGAGAAGCGACTATAGAGGGTAACTCGAGATTGACAAACGCTGAACAGTCACAAGTAGTGGAGAAATCGAGTTTCAGAAAAATAGATCAATTCGATTTTCAATGGCCTCTAGCAAAGGAACATTTTCAGTTTGGATATGAAACGGAAAAAATACTTGGCGGTCGAAGCTATCTTTTTCGAATAGGTTTCACTGATCGGGAAGCAGCTGGACAATTAAGGCGGCGGATTGTTGTCTGGAAGGATAACTGGCCGTTGGTAGAATTTGCTGCTGGCAATAATTTTGGCTTGGATGGGCTACTAGCAAGCGTCATAAAGCTCGGAAACGGAAAACAACTTCGTTCGTCAGAGAAGATTCCGGCGGAATATGGGAATTTCCGCACTGCCAGGTATGATTCTGTGGTACAGGGACCCTATGCGAGTCATAATATGGCCATAATTGTCCATAAGGATGATATGGAATCGATGCTTAGTCACGCAATTATAAGGGGTAAGTGGAAAAAATTAATCTAACAGGTTCTGATATTAATTCGCTATGAGAAGTGAGGTTAATATGTTGGGTGTTGAAGATTCAAGAAATAAAGACTTTTGTTTCCAATTACTTTATGCCGACACAGAAGAAAAGATAATCGAGATATTAAAACGGTGGCAGTATTGGGATGCCGCGAATTGGAAAGCTTATGGTGATGTACAAAATAATAGGGGGATCGTAAGTAATCAACAAAGCTCTCCTGTTGCCGCCCTTGTCGAGAAAATCGTAAATTCTATTGATGCCGTTCTTACAGCGGAATGCCTTAACGCGGGCATTCAACCCGCGGGTGCCAACGCCCCAAAAACTATGCAGGGCGCGGTCGAACAATTTTTCGGCGTTAAGGATGGCCGCATTGAGAATCTAACTGCCACTCAAAGAACTGAACTAGCTCAAATGATTGTTCTTATAGCCACAGGTCAAAAGGAAAGCCCAAACTATGTATTGATAGATAGAGGTGAAGGTCAGAGCCCAGATCACTTCAAGGACACTTTCTTGTCCTTGCTTAGGGACAATAAGACGCGCATACCTTTTGTTCAAGGGAAGTACAATATGGGCGGAACTGGAGTACTGCAATTTTCAGGTAGACATAGTTTCCAGTTAATCATTTCTAAACGAAAAATTAACTTGGAGAATAAAGAAGCGGAGTCATCAGATAAATGGGGATTTACGTTAACACGAAGACTTGAACCAAATTCAGATCAACCGCAATCCAGCTATGTGTTTCTCGCACCGGGAAGCCGTATATTGTCCTTTGCCAGTGATGCTCTAGACATACTACCTGGTAAATACCCGAATGCACATGAGGAACCGCTTGAAGCCGGAACATGTATAAAAATGTGGAATTATAAATTACCTGGAAGACTGAAGACCCTGGCCACGCTAGATTTGCGGTGGGCATTAGAACGTTATCTTCAAAACCCAGCTCTCCCTATTAGAATATCAGAGCGAAGACTGGGATATAGGGCAAACTACTATGATACGACCATGTCGGGCATGCTTACGGTTATCGCCGATAATCCACAGGATATAGAGATTGGTTTTGATACGGGGAGTCCACTGGAGCTTCCAGGCCTAGGATGCATCGAATTGAGACTTATTGTCTTAAAGGATACAGCGGATAGGGATAATAAGAAATATGCGACCGGCATCTTTTTTAATGTCAATGGTCAATTACATGGCGAATTGGGCAAAGATTTCATTTCAAAAAAAACTAATTTAGATTATGTTGCTGATAGCATGATTGTTATCATCGATTGCTCCAAACTACCTACAATAGTTCGTGAAGATCTCTTTATGGGTTCACGAGACCGAATGCGGCAGTGTGACGAGAGGCATGCAATAGAAGAAGCTATCGGCGAATACCTAAGAGATCATCCAGGATTAAAACAGCTGAATGCCCTTCGTCGTCAAAATCGTACCGAAGCTGCAATCAGTGATGAGAAAACGGCAGAGATATTTCAGGCTCTTGTCAGGGGTGATCCAACTTTAGGAGCTTTGTTTGGCAAAGGGGAAAAAATCAAATTACCAACAGGCTCAATTCCCGATCCCGTTCCATACGAAGGGGTTAGATATCCAACTAAGTTCAGATTGTTACACGAGCCGCAAGGTGGTTTGGTGAAAGCATGTCCTAAAAATAAAACATGTCGTGTTGAATTTGAGACAGATGCTTCGAATGATTATTTTTCTAGGGCTTTAGAGCGCGGATATTTCAAGGTGATTGGTCTGGTCGCTCCTCTGAGCAGTGTTCACCTCTGGAACGGTCGTGCAAGTGTACGTTTTGCTCCACCGCCTGGTGCAAGTTCTGGTGATCGTTATGTTATCCGAACTGAAGTATCGGACGCTTCTAGGGTAGAACCATTTCGCTCTGAGTTCGCAATGGTGATAGAGTCTGATTCAATAACTGTTTCCCCCAGCAGTAGCACAAGTACGCCGGGTTCCAAGTTGACTGAAATTCCCAATGTAATTGGTGTATCAAGAGAAAAGTGGAATATTTACAAGTTCAACGAGTTCTCTGCTCTAGAGATTAAAAGAGGCACTGATGAACAACTTGATTTCTTTGTCAATGTGGATAACCTGTATTTAAGGAATGAAATAGCACGACGTAAAAGCACGGAAAAGGATCTTCTACAATATTATTTTAAATACGGATTGAGCCTCTTAGCGTTAGGAATCTTACATATAAAGCAAGAATCGTTCCAAGAACTGAATGGAGAAAATAATATATCATCCGAAGATATAGAGTGGCCTCCTGATGATGTCAGGCAGGAAGTAGCCGAAGCCTGTCAAGGTGCGGCGGTAACGATTGTGCCCATAATAATACAACTCGGGAAAATACCAGCCAGGATTGATACCTAAGATAGTGTTAACGTTTCACTCGATGAATCATAAATATTTCACGGCTGGAAGCCTGTTTTTCGTGGCAATAAGCATACCATCGACGGTTTGGAACTGTCCTGCAACGTGAACCTATTAATGTTCCTCCCTGATTTAAAGCTACAGGTTCAAAGCCACTTTGTTGCATCATTGATAAATATTTGGCCATCACCATGTCTTCATCTGGGAATGCAACAAGTTGTGCTACTATAGCATTTGAATCAATTACTGTTCTCAGATTTCTAAATATCTTTAATAATTGCTGTAAATAGTCATTCAATCCCTTTTCTGATCTACTTCCCATAGTGTAATATGATGGCCCCCGACCATCTCTAAGGTCAGCAAGCGCATAGTGAGCTGTTGTCTCACGCCTTCCCAATACTTGCCATTTGTTGTATAAAATATGGGTTTGAGGATATGGAGGAGAAGTCAGTACGAGAGTAGGTTTGACCGGGTATGACGCTATAATTCTATCGATAGATGAACCTCCGGAAGAAGCCCAGAATATCTTGCGCATTGAGGTGATTTTGTATTTCGGTATACCATAGGATTTGATAGCGCTTACAAATTCATTATGTCCAGCAACCATATCTTGTATTGTGCGTTCAAATGTGATCTTAACTTCAAGTAAATCTGGTATTTTACGCCGACAATCAAGAGATAATTGCCCAGTTCTGATGACAGCACAATGAGCAAACCTGCGCTGTCTATTAAAAGGCAATTCTCTAGCCAATATGCTTGCGTGTACTAAAAAACAGGCAATTTCAGGAGGCATGTTTCTAAAGAAGCTTATAGATGATGAATTGATTTGAAGGTCCATGCTCGGCGATGTCACTAGCACCTTTTTTGACCATGCAATAATCGAATTAATATCGTTGGAGCTCAATGGTGTTGTTTTTACATTTGAAACAAAACATGCTAATGAATTTATGTCAATTCCTATTGCCCTACGGCCTAGTGCCAACGCTTCAACAATACTGGTACCCCCTCCGACGAAGGGATCGAGGACGCAATCATGGTTTTTAGTGAAGGATTGAATTGTTTGCTTGGCAAACTCAGGGCTGAATCTAGCAGGATATCGGTAGAAATTATGCGTCAGACCGCTGACTGGCTTATTTGAGACGATCGCCCGATCCAGATTCTCAGAAATATTGACCAATTTGTTTTTTTGGCAATTCCTGGAATTATCGACGGGCAACAATTCCATACGCTCTTATGATACAACGCACACGGCAAAATTTCTATATAGGAATTTTGCTGGTAATAAGGAAATAGTGAAAGCCGCAAACATATCTGCTTCTACCGCAATGACAAAAAGAGCAAGCAGTCCCCCTAGCTGCCGGATTGACCGAAAAGCGCTAAAAGCCTTATAATCCCTGTGTAACCAGATGCACGACTTGTACGAAAGCTGCGGCATTTTCGGTATTTACGCCCCCGGAGTAGATGTAGCCCGTGT
>CAZSED010000023.1:0-33007 GCA_964605885.1 uncultured Dehalococcoidales bacterium | reverse complement strand
CGTCCGCCAGGTAGCGGGCGTTGAAGGCTATCTTGGCCGCCTCGCCGTCCACCAGTGCATCTATCTCGCCGGTGTTGTCGCCGATCTCGTCGGCGCGGGCTGAGATGGTTATCTTGCCGGCTTCCACCGTGGCGCCCGGGTTGATGATGACCCTGGCAATGCCGCTGCCGTCGCGGGCGAAGATGGAGGCCATCTTGATGGCCCGCTGGAACTCGGCCACGTCCATCCTGGCCTTGGTGCCGTAGCTCTGAGGTATGAGCTGTGAGTAGTTGGGGAAGGTCCCCTGTATCAGCTGGGAGACCATCTCTATGTTCTTGAGCTTGAAGAGCACCTGGCTCTTCTGCGTGTTCTGGGTGATCTCGATCTCCTGGTCGGGCTCCGTCATCAGCCGGTTAAGCTCCTGGTAGGCCTTGGCCGGTATGATCATAGCCACTTTTTCCTTGACCGGCTCTATCAGGTTGGAGCGGTGCACGGCCAGCCTGAATCCGTCGGCTGCCGCCAGCGTCAGCTTGCTGCTTTCGAACTCGCTCTGCACGCCGGTCAGCACCGGCCTGGACTCCTCGGTGGCGGCGGCAAAGGCCACCTGGCTGATGGCCTGCTTCAGCTCCTCGGCCTGCATCTTGGTCTTGAAGCCGTCTCCCACCTGGGGTATGGGCGGGAAGTCTGCCGCGTCCAGTCCGTTGATCCTGGCCTCGTAGCGTCCGCACTTGAGCTCCAGTGTGTGGTGCTTGAGGTTGAGGCTGATGACATCGCTGGGCAGCGAGCTCACAAACTCGGTGAACACGCGCGCCGGAACGGTTATCGATCCTTCGTTCTCTATCTTAGCGCCGATCCAGCAGCTTATGGCTATCTCCAGGTTGGTGGCCGCCAGCTTAAGCTGCGACTGGTCGGTTGAAATCAATACATTCTGTGTTATTGGAAGGGTGGTTCTGGTAGCAACTGCTCTGCCGATGATGCCGAGGCCCTTATTCAGATTCTCCTGCAGACACGACAGCTTCATGAAGTACCCCCAACTTTATATAGTGCCCAAAGTATACATTCATGATTTTTGTAAGTCAATGACCTGCAATCATCAAAATTTTACGCAGCCGGCAGCTACGCTGCACGATGCACTCCCGCTGCTGTTGACTCGGCAGCGGGCAACGGGTAATCTTAAGGGATCATAGACTGAGATGGAAATCATACCGGCCATAGATTTAAAAAACGGAAAATGCGTGCGCCTCTACCAGGGGGACTACAATAAGGAGACGATTTTTTCCGATGACCCTGTTGCCACTGCATTGAAGTGGCAGGAAAAGGGCGCCTGCTGGCTGCACCTGGTGGACCTGGACGGCGCAGCCTCCGGCGAGGTGCGCAATGCACGCGCAATCGAAGCCATCGTCAAGAACACCAGCATGTCCGTTGAGCTGGGCGGCGGCATCCGCAAGGAGGACGTGGTGGAGAAGCTCATCGGCATGGGCCTCAGGCGCGTCATCCTCGGCACGGTGGCGGTGGAGCAGACCGAGCTGACCAAACGCATCATACGCCGCTTCGGCGAGGCCATCGTGGTAGGCATCGACGCACGTGATTCCTACGTGACCACGCACGGCTGGCAAAAGATATCCGGCGTCACGGCGCTGGAGCTGAGCAAAATGATGGCCGATATCGGCGCCAGTCGCATCATCTATACCGACGTGAAACGCGACGGCACGCTGACCGAGCCCAACTTCGAGGCCACGGCCGAGCTGGTCAAGAGCCTCAAAATACCCGTCATCGCCTCGGGAGGCATATCATCGCTGGACCATCTGCGCAGGCTGGCCGCGCTGGGGGCGGAAGGCGCCATCATAGGCCGGGCGCTTTACACCAGCGATATAGACCTCACACAGGCACTTGCTGTATCATAAGTAACCCTTCCATCCGGCCACCGGTTTCGAAGGAAAAGGCCATGCTGAAATTCGATGAAAAAGGGCTGATACCCGTGATCGTCCAGGACGAGGCCGACGGCACCGTCCTCATGCTGGGCTATGCCAGCAAGGAATCTCTTAAGCTCACGCTGGAGCGCGGCGAGATGGTGTTCTACAGCCGCAGACGCCAGGAGCTATGGCACAAGGGCGAGACCTCCGGCAACGTGCTCAGGGTGAAATCGATCAGCAAGGACTGCGACAGCGACACGCTGCTGGTCAAGGCCGTGCCGGCCGGCCCCACCTGCCACACTGGCAACCGCAGCTGCTTCTTCACCGGATTCACTAAAGAGGACCTGGAATAAATATACCCAGCCTATAAATCGAGCGAGGCAGCCGATGAATTTTGAAGCTGTTCAGGCAGCCCGTGAAAAGAGGGCAGCGGCCATCGCCACCTGCGGCGGGGTAGAGCAGGCCGAAAAAAAAGGCAAACTGCCGCAGAGGATCGACCTTACCGTTTCCGAGGCCCTGGTACTTGGCCTTATAAAACAGGGCGTCCGCACCTTCTTCGCCGTTTTCGGGCACGGCAGCACCGATCTCGCCGAGGCGCTCCGCCTATACCAGAAGCACGGGCTGCTCAAGGTGCTCAACACCCGCAGCGAGATTGAGGCCTCCCATGCCGCCGCAGCGCTGCGCTGGGTAACAGGCCAGAAATCAGCCGTGGTCACCTCCATCGGGCCGGGTGCGCTGCAAGCGCTGGCGGCCTCGCTGGTGCCCGCCTCCGACGGCCTGGGCGTCTGGTACATACTGGGAGACGAGACCACCGAGGACGAGGGCTTCAACATGCAGCAGATACCCAGGTACGAGCAGGACCTCTTCCTGCACCTGTTCAGCACCGTGGGAAGCGCCTACAGCCTGCACACACCGCAGGCATTATCCACCGCACTGAGGCGGGGAGCGGCGGCCGTGGACGATCCCCGCCGGGCCGGTCCTTTCTACCTTTTAATGCCAATGAATACGCAGCCGGCCGTACTGGAGCGGTTCAACCTGCGTGAGCTCCCGGCTGAATTTGACTGGCAGCCCGCCGCCGCAGAGGCGGATTACGCAGCTGCCGCCGCCATGCTCATCAAAGCGGACAGGGTGGTTGTGCGGCTGGGAGGAGGCGCCCGCAACGCCGGGGCCGAGATAGCCGAGCTGCTCGACCTGGCGGACGGCGTAGCCGTGGTAGCACCACCGACCGGCGGCGTCCTCCCCTATGGCCACCGGCGCAACATGACCGTGGGAGGCTCCAAGGGCTCGCTATGCGGCAACTACGCCATGGAGCATGCCGACCTGCTGCTGGCCGTAGGGTCGCGCTCGGTCTGCCAGTCGGACTGCTCCCGCACCGGCTATCCCGGGGTGAAGCAGGTGATAAATATCAACACCGATGCCGAAGCTGCCCTGCACTATGCCGACACCCTGCCCATGGTGGGAGACGCCCGGCTTACCCTGCAGCGGTTACTTAGAGAGCTGAAGAAGAAAGGGCAGAAGAGCAGCAGTGCCTCCGCCTGGTTAAAGGCCTGCAGCTCCCACCGAAAGGAATGGGAGCAGTATAAACAGGAGCGTTATCAGCATCCTGTTCTATTTGATGAAAAGTGGCAGCGCAAGCTCTTGACGCAGCCCGCCGCCATCAAGGCCGCCGCCGACTGGGCCGCAGTCAGGGGCGTGGTCAAGTTCTTCGACGCCGGCGACGTGCAGGCCAACGGCTTCCAGATTGTGGAGGACGAGTCGCCGGGCTTCACCTTCACCGATACCGGCGCCAGCTACATGGGGTTCGCCGTCTCGGCCCTGCTCTCCACCGCTGCCTCAAAGCGTAAATTTTACGGCCTGGCCTTCACCGGGGACGGCTCCTTCACCATGAGCCCCCAGATATTGATCGACGGCGTCCAGCACGGCGCCCGCGGCTGTGTATTGCTGCTGGATAACCGCCGCATGGCCGCCATCACGGGCCTGCAGCGGGCACAGTACGGCTACGAGTTCGCCACGGACGACTCGGTGGAGGTGGACTATGCCGCCTGGGCCTCATCCATAAAGGGCGTGCAGGGCATCGGCGCCTGCTATTCCCTGCCCGCACTGCAGAAAGCGCTGGACAGAGCTTATTCGTACAAAGGGCTCTCGTTGATTCACGTGCCGGTTTACTCGGGAGATGACGAGCTGGGAGGCATGGGCGTCTACGGCCGCTGGAACGTGGGCAACTGGTGCCGGGACACGCAGGCCATGCGCCATGATATAGGTCTATAAAGGGATATCGTTATGGCCGATAAAAAGGACAGCCGCGTAAAGGAGCTGCAGGAAATCGCAGCCGGGCTGCGGCGGCAAAGCCTGACCATGATCTATCAGCGTCAGGCCGGCCACCCGGGCGGCTCGCTCTCCGCTGCCGATATCATGGCCGCTCTGTATTTCCAGGTGCTGCGCGTCGACCCCAAGCGTCCTGACTGGCCGGAGCGCGACCGCTTCATCCTCAGCAAGGGCCACGCCTCGGCGCTGCTTTATGCTGTATTGTCCAAACGTGGCTTCTTCGCGGCATCAGACCTGGACCGCTGGGGAGAGCTGGCCTGCTCACTGCAGGGGCATCCTGACAGGCTCAAGACGCCGGGCGTGGACATGACCAGCGGCATACTGGGACACGGCATCGCCGTGGGCGCCGGGCTGGCGCTGGCAGCACGGCTCAAGCAGCTCAGCTACCGCGTCTACGTGCTGCTGGGCGACGGCGAATGCCAGGCGGGCATAGTCTGGGAAGGCGCCAACGCCTGCGCCAAGTTCGGGCTCTCCAGCGTGACGGCCATCGTGGACTACAACAAGGTCCAGCTGGACGGCCCGGTCAACGAGGTCATGCCGCTGGAGCCCTTCGCCGACAAGTGGCGCTCCTTCCGCTGGAACGTGATAGAGATTGACGGGCACGATATCGCCCAGATATTAAAGGCGTTTGAGCACGCCAGGAGTGTAACTGACAGGCCCAGCGTCATCATCGCGCATACCGTCAAAGGCAAAGGCGTCTCTTTTATGGAGAACAAGGCTTACTGGCACGGCAATGCGCCCAATAAGGCGCAATACGAAGCAGCTATGTCCGAGCTGGCCGCAGGAGGCAGGTAAATTGGCTGAACCAGCCATGCGGGAAGCCTACGGCAGGGCGCTGGCCGATTACGGCGCGCTCAACCCGCTGGTAGTGGCGCTGGACGCCGATACCTCCTCCTCCACGCTCTCCGGCTACTTCGCCGCCAAATATGCCGACCGCTTCTTCAACGTGGGCATAGCCGAGCCCTGCATGGTGGACATGGCGGCCGGGCTGGCCATGGGCGGCATGCTGCCCTTCGTCAACGGCTTCGCTGCGCTAATCGCTCTCAGGGCGCTGGAGCAGGTGCGCACCTGCATCTGCTATAACAATGCCAGTGTGAAGATAGCCGCCGGCTATGCCGGCGTCTCCGATTTCAAGGACGGGCCAACCCACCACGCCATCACGGACATAGCCATCATGCGCTCACTGCCCGGCATGACCGTGGTGGTCCCGGCAGATGCTGCCGAGGCCGCCGCCTTCGTCCCGCTGGTGGCAGACTGGGACGGGCCGGTCTATCTCAGGTTGAGCCGCTCGGCCACACTGCCTGTATCGCAGCCGGGAGAGAAGCTCCGCATCGGCAAGGCCGTGTTGCGCAGGCCGGGCACCCACTTAACGCTGGTCGCCTGCGGGAGCATGGTGGGCCGCTGCCTGCAGGCAGCGGATTCGCTGGCCGGCAGGGGCATCAATGCCTGCGTATTAGATCTGCATACAGTCAAGCCGCTGGACAGGGACATGATATTGAGCGCCGCCAGCGAGACCGGCGCCATTTTGACGGCCGAGGAGCACACGGTCATAGGCGGGCTGGGCTCGGCGGTGGCCGAGCTGCTGGAGCAGCAAAAGCCCGTACCTCTGGCCTGCCTGGGCATCAGGGACACCTTCGCCTGCACCGGGCCCGACCCGGAGAGCATCATGGACGCCTACGGCCTGGGCGTCGTCGATATAGTTGACGCCGCCGCAAGTATAATTAAGAGGAAATAGTCATCCGCGGAGGGGAAATGCGTATAGCGATTCTGAGCGAGGTCAGCGCCGTCGATAAAAATGCGGATATCGTGGCGGCGCTGGACGGCTTCGGGCACGAGGTCTTCAACGCAGGCATGAAGTCAGCCTCGGACCGCCCGGAGCTTTCTTATATCCATACCGGGCTGATGGCGGCCATGCTGCTCAACGCCGCTGCAGTCGATTTCGTGGTGGCCGGCTGCGGCACGGGGCAGGGCTTCCTCAACTCGGTCATGCAGTACCCCGGCGTATCCTGCGGGCTGATCAGGGAGCCGCTGGACGGCTGGCTTTTCATGCAGATAAACGCCGGCAACTGCATCTCGCTGGAGCTCAACCAGGGCTACGGCTGGGCCGGCAACGTCAACCTCAAGTTCATCTTCGAGAAGCTGTTCAGCACCGAAAAGGGCCGCGGCTACCCTGCGCATAGAGAGGAGCCGCAGAAGCAGTCCAGGCTGCTGATGGCCAGGTTGAGCGGCGTCACTCACCGCAGCATGCCTGAGATTATAGCCGCGCTGCCCGATGATATCCTTATCCCCGCCGTCACCTTCCCCGGTTTCATGGGGCTGCTATCATACAAACCGGAGAGGGCAAAGGCCATACTGGAGGCAATTAATAAAAGGGGACCTGTCGCAAAAGGCAAGGAGGCAAAATGAAACCTGTAAACGTTGCCATAGTGGGCTGCGGCCGCATATCAGTGCTGCATGAGCTGGGCTACCGCGGCCGTGATGACGCCAGAATCGTGGCGGTATGTGATAAGGACAAGGGCACGGCCAAGGACAGAGCTAAAGAATGGGGCGTGGATAAAATTTATTTCGACTACAGCAAGCTGCTGGAAGACAAAGAAGTGGACCTTGTTGAGCTGCTGGTGCCGCACCACCTGCACGCCGGCATGACCATCGACGCCTGCCGGGCGGGCAAGCACGTCAGCGTGCAGAAGCCTATGGCGCTGAGCGCGGCGGAGGCGGACAGCATGATCGATGCGGCCAACAGGGCCAAGGTGCTGCTGCGCGTCTATGAGACGTTCGTCTTCTACCCGCCGGCCGTGCAGGCCAGGAAGATGATACAGGCGGGCGAGATTGGTGAGCCCCAGATGCTGCGCATGCACGTGAATACGGGCAAGCAGGGAGGAGGATGGGATGTGCCGCTGAGCGCCTGGCTGTGGCGCTTCGACAGCAAGAAGTGCGGCGGCGGGCCGATGATCTTCGACCACGGCTATCACCTCTTCTCGCTGGCCTATTACCTGATGGGGCCGGTCGAAAGGGTTCATGCCTGGATAGACCACTCCATGGTGATACCCGGCATCAACCTGGACGCGCCGGCGCTGATAACCTTCCAGTTCAAGGGCAAGCGCCGCTACGGCGTCTTCGACGTGGAGCATACGCCCAACATGCACATAGAGTCCAAGTACTATGCCGATGACGACCGCATTGAGATCATCGGCGACAAGGGCACGATATTCATCAACCGCTATACCACGCGCACGGTGGACCTGCCCGAGCTGATGCTTTTCTGCAACGGCAAGACCACCGCCTGCCCGGTGCAGCGGGTGGACTGGGCTGACAGCTTCATCGACTGCACTCAGCACCTGATAGACGTCATTCAAAAGGGCGGCAAGCCCGTGCTGGACGGCCCGACCGGCAAGGCCGTGCTGCAGTTCACGCTGGCAGCGCTGGAATCAGACTGCGTCGGCCATGACGTAAGGCCGGCCGACGTAAAGTGAGGCCCGGTCCGGGAGAACTGAATGTCAGAAAAAGAGAAGATGCTCAACTATATCGGCGGCCGCTGGCTGCCCTCGTCGGCCTCCGAATACCTGGACGTGGTCAACCCGGCCACGGCCGAGGCCATGGCGTCTGTCCCGCTTTCGCCCGCTGCCGACGTTGACGCCGCCGCTGAAGCCGCCGCCGGCGCATTTAAAGCCTGGCGGCAGACGCCGCCTGTGGACCGCGTGCAGTTTCTCTTCAAGCTTAAGAACCTCGTGGAGGAGAGCCTGGAGGACCTAGCTCGCACGGTCACCATGGAGTGCGGCAAGACGCTGGATGAGTCGCGCGGCGAGGTGCGCAGGCTGATCGAGAACGTCGAGGTGGCCTGCGGCATACCCGCGCTGATGCAGGGCTACAACTCGGAGGACATCGCACCGGGCATCGACGAGTTCATGATCCGCCAGCCGGTGGGTGTTTGCGCGGTCATAGCTCCCTTCAACTTCCCGGCCATGGTGCCCTTCTGGTTCCTGCCCTACGCGCTGGCCTGCGGCAACACCTACATCGTCAAGCCCTCGGAGAAGGTCCCCATGACCATGCAGAAGATATTCAGGCTGGCCGAGAAGACCGGCCTGCCGCCGGGCGTGCTCAACCTGGTCAACGGCTCAAAGGAGGCGGTGGACGGCATACTTGACCATCTCGAGGTGCGTGCCGTCAGCTTTGTCGGCTCGACCCCCGTGGCTAAATACATTTACAGCCGTTCCACGGCCAACGGCAAGCGGGCCCAGTGCCAGGGTGGCGCCAAGAACCCGGTGGTCGTCCTGCCCGACGCCGATATGGAGGCTTCCACCCGCATCATCGCCGACAGCCTTTTCGGCTGCGCCGGGCAGAGGTGCCTGGCCGCATCCATGGTGATAACGGTAGGCGAGGCCCGCGATACCTTCACGCCGGCCATCGTCGAGGCCGCTAAAAAACGGGTAGTCGGCTACGGCCTGGACGAGAAGGTGCAGATGGGGCCGGTCATCACGCCGCAGAGCAGGCAGCGCGTCGAGACCATGATCGGCAAGGGCCAGCAGGAGGGAGCCAAACTGCTGGTGGACGGCCGCAATACAGTCGTGCCCGGCTACGAGCGCGGCAACTTTGTGCGCCCCAGCGTGCTGCAGGACGTGCCGCCCAACGGGGAGGTGGCTACCACCGAGATCTTCGGTCCCGTTCTGGGCATGATGCAGGCTGACACACTGGAGCAGGCCATAGACATGGTCAACAGCGGCAGGTACGGCAACATGGCCTGCCTCTTCACCACCAGCGGCCCGGCGGCGCGCAAGTTCCGCTATGAAGCCATAGCCGGCAATATAGGCATCAACCTGGGCATCGCCGCCCCCATGGCCTTCTTCCCCTTCACGGGGTGGAAGGAGAGCTTCTTCGGCGACCTGCACGGCCAGGGCATGGACGCCGTGGAGTTCTTCACCCAGAAGAAGGTGGTCATAGAGCGCTGGCCCAAAGAGTGGAAGCGTAAGTTTTAAGCGACATGCCGGGTAAAATGAAACTTATCTGCGTAAGCGGCTCGCCGCGCAGCGGCAACACGGAGTGGATCCTCAAGCAGCTTTGCTCTATGGCCGCCGAAAGCGGCATGGAATCCGCGCTGATACTTTTAAGAAAACTAAATATCAAGACCTGCAACGGCTGCCTGGCCTGCGAGAAGGGTGGTAAGGACAGGAAAGGCGTCTGCAGCATCAAGGACGATATGCAGGCCATACTGCCCAGGCTCGTGCAGGCCGATGCCATCGTGTTCGGGACGCCGGTGTATTTCATGATGCTGTCCGGCCTGCTCAAGAATTTCATGGACCGGACCTGCCCCATCTGGCCCAGGCTGGAGGGCAAGCAATTCGCCGCCGTTGCCGTGGCCGAGGAGGGCATCGGAGATGCCGTGGCAAACATGAAAACTTATGCTTCCGTCTGCGGCATGCGCTGGGCCGGCTCGGTCACCGCTCTGGCTAAAAAACCGCGCCAGGTGGCGGGCGACGAGAAAATCATGGCCAGCCTCACACGACTGATTAACAAACTCAAGTCTTCCCGAAGATGAAAGTGTCGCTTATTCTGGCACATCCCGATAAAAACAGCTTCAACCATGCCATCGCACAGGCTGCCGCATCTGCATTGAAGGAAAACGGGCACAGGGTGCTCTTCCACGATCTTTATGCCGAGGGATTCCCGCCCCTCCTGCCAGTCGGGGAAATAGACAGGGATGCAGACCTGGAGCCCATAATAAGGCAGCACTGCGACGAGATATCCGCGGCGGAGGGTATAATCATCGTCCATCCCAACTGGTGGGGGCAGCCTCCCGCCATCCTGAAGGGCTGGGTGGACCGCGTGCTGAGGCCGGGCGTGGCCTACGAGTTCAACGAGGGCGACAGCGGCGAGGGCGTTCCCCACGGCCTGTTGAAGGCCCGGGCCGTGATTGTCTTCAACACCTCCAACACGGCACCGGAGCGGGAAAAGAGGGTATTCGCAGACCCGCTGGAAACTCTGTGGAAGAACTGCGTCTTCGGCCTGTGCGGGGTTGATGATTTACGTCGCTACAACTTCGGTATCATCGTGACCAGCAGCTCAGAGCAGCGTCAGGCCTGGCTGAACGAAGTCAGGAAAATAACTTCAGAGTGCTTCCCGGTAGTTTAGGCCCCGGCCAAGTGGATATCGCCGTAGCGCTGCGCCACCTTGCGGAAGTGGAAGCCGTAGATGGCCAGCGTGATGGAGAGCGGGAACTCCCTGGGCCGCTTGAAGGCCGTCCAGAAGACCATCTTCCAGAAATACTGCCTGCCTCTCTCTTTCACTCCCAGCACCCAGAAAGACCTGAGCAGCGCCCGGTAGTGCTGTAGCTTCAAGGAGGCAGCCTTCTTTTGCCTGGGTTTATACTCCCTTAAAAAGGTGATCACCCTCTCGTAGTACTGCTTGGGCGCATATAGCGTATTGACCACGCGGCGGTAGCCCTCCACCAGCGTCTTCATCTTCATTTTAGGTGTGAAATTTATGTCCAGGTCGGTGTTGTTGCCCGTGAAGTTGCCGGTTATGCGGTTTTCCTGCTTCAACCGTTGATACAGCCTGGTGCCGTTGGGGGCGTGCAGCAACCCCACCATGGCCGTGACCACGCCGCTCTTTTGAACGAAATTAATGATGTCCTGGAAGATGGACTGCGGATCGCTGTCAAAGCCGATAATGAAACCGCCCTGGACCTCAAGCCCGGCGTTCTGCATTTTCTTAATTGCGGCTTCCATATCGCGAGTCTCATTTTGAGTTTTGCCGCACTCGGCCAGGCTCTCCTTGTTGGGTGACTCAATGCCGATGAAGACCGTATTGAAATTGGCTCTGGCCATGAGCTGCATCAACTCCTTGTCATCCGCCAGGTTGAGCGATGTCTGTGTAAAGAAGGAAAAGGGATAGTTTTTCAGTTTGTTCCACTCTATGATTGCAGGCAGTATCTCAGATTTCAGCTTCCTCTTGTTGCCTATAAAATTGTCGTCAACTATAAAAACGCTGTCCCGCCAGCCGCTGGCATAAATGGCCTCGAGCTCCGCCAGCACCTGCTCCCTGCTCTTGGTGCGCGGCACACGCCCGTTAAGCACCACGATATCGCAGAACTCGCAGTCGAAGGGGCAGCCGCGGGAGTACTGCAGTGACATGGAAGCGTAGTTATTCATGTTGACCAGGTCCCACTTGGGTATGGCTGCCAGCCTGATGTCCGGCCTGGCATCGGAGCTATAAATATGCCTGGCGCAGCCTTTTTTCAGGTCCTCCAGGAATGGGGGCAGCGTGACCTCCGCCTCATTCAGCACGAAGTAGTCCACGCAGGGGAAGTCCTCGTGCTGTGTGGTGAAAAGCGGGCCACCGGCCACAACAGGCCGCTTCAGGTTTTTGCAGCGCTTGATGGCCTTCTTGGCCGAATCCCTCTGCACCACCATGGCGCTCACGAAGACGATTTCCGCCCACTTGATGTCGCGGTCCTTGAGCTTTTTGACGTTCATGTCCACCAGCCTGAGCTCGTGCTCATGCGGCAGCATGGAAGCCACGGTCAGCAGCCCCAGCGGCGGAAAGGCGGCCTTCTTGGAGACGAACTTCAGGGCGTGCTTGAAGCTCCAGAAGGTATCAGGATATTCCGGGTAAACCAGAAGAATTTTCATTCGGTCCTCAACTCCTTAACAGCAGGTGCAGTAATCAACCACACTAACCAATCATTATAAACGAATATTCCTGAAATAGATATTCGTAACTCAACTTATTTTTCTGAGACGATCACCGGCAGTTTATTCTTCCTCAGCCGCCCTGCTGGCCGCCTTCCTGGCCCTGAACCTTTCGTTCTGCGTCAGCAGCTTTTTGCGCATGCGGATGTTCTGGGGTGTGACCTCCACCAGCTCGTCGGAGTTGATGAAGTCCATTGATTCCTCCAGGCTGAGCTTGAGCGGAGGTGTCAGCTTGACCGCGATATCGGCCGTCGATGAGCGTATGTTGGTCTGCTTCTTTTCCTTGCAGACGTTGACGGCCAGGTCGGTGGGACGCGAGTTGATGCCGACCATCATGCCCTCATAGACCGGCGTTCCCGGCTCGATGAAGGTGATGCCGCGCTCCTGTGCATTGTTCAGGCCGTAGGTCACGGCTACGCCGTCCTCGGCCGCCACCAGCGCGCCGCTGCGCGTTGAGGCGATCTCGCCCGCCCAGGGCTCATAGCCTTTGAAGAGCGTGTTCATCACGCCTTCGCCACGCGTCGCCGTGAGAAAGGCGCTACGGAAGCCGATCAAGCCCCGCGTGGGGATGCGGTATTCCATGCGCAGGTTGCCCTTGCCGTCGTTATGCATGTTGGTCATCCGGCCCAGCCTCTTGCTGAGCATCTCGGTCAGCACACCGATATAGTCCTCCCGCGTGTCCAGCGTCAGGTCTTCCACCGGCTCCATCAACTGGCGGTCGATCTCGCGTGTGATGGCCTCCGGACGGGAAATCTCGAACTCGTAGCCCTGCCGGCGCATGGTCTCCACCAGTATGGCCAGGTGCAGCTCACCTCTGCCGGACACCAGGAACAGATCGGGGCTGTCCGTGTCCTGCACGCGCAGGCTGATATTGGTCTCAAGCTCGCGGTAAAGCCGCTCGCGCAGCTGCCGCGAGGTGCAGAATTTGCCCTCTCGCCCGGCAAAGGGCGAGCTGTTCACGCCGAAGGTCATCTTGACCGTCGGCTCGCCTACCTCGATACGGGGCAGGGCCTCCAGCGCGTCCGGGTCGGCCACGGTATCGCCGATGCTCACCGTATCCAGGCCTGTTATCGAGACGATCTCGCCTGCAGACGCCTCCTCAACCGGCGACCTGTTGAGTCCCATGAAGGTGAAGACCTCGTCCACGGTGTATTTGCTCACCGCGTTTTCTGCACCCATGACTGCCAGCGTGTCCCCCGGCTTAACGCTTCCCCGGTTTATCCTGCCGATGGCATATTTCCCCTTGTAGCTGTCATAGTCCAGGTTGGAGACCAGCATCTGGAAACGGCCCTCGACTATGGCCGGCGGGGGCACGTGTTTGAGTATTGTCTCGAACAGGGGAACCATGTCGGTCCCCTCAACATCCGCGTCCGGTGTGCAGGTGCCATTCCTGGCGCTGCAGTAGAGAACAGGGAAATCCAGCTGGTCGGTGCTGGTGGCCAACTCCAGGAACAGGTCCTGGGTCAGGCTGAGCACCTCAGACGAACGGGCGTTCTCGCGGTCGATTTTATTTATGACCAGTATGGGCTTGAGGCCCTTCTCGAAGGCCTGGCGCAGGACGAAGCGCGTCTGCGGCATGGGTCCTTCCACCGAGTCGACCAGCAGCAGGCAGCCGTCCGCCATGTTGACCACGCGCTCCACTTCGCCGCTGAAGTCGGCATGGCCGGGCGTGTCGATGATGTTTATTTTCACGCCGCGGTAGACGACCGCCGTGTTCTTGGCCAGTATGGTGATGCCCTTCTCGCGCTCCAGCGCATTGCGGTCGAGTATCAGCTCGCCCACCTGCTGGTTCTCGCGGAATATCTTGCTCTGCTTGAGCAGTGCGTCCACCAGACTGGTCTTGCCGTGGTCGACATGCGCGACAATAGCTATATTTCTTATATCTTCACGGAATTCGGACAAGGTAAACCTCGTGACGGCTCAGTGTCTTACTTCAGCCGCGTGCGCAGTTTGAAGCGGTGCCTTGACATCAGGCTAATATCTTAGCATATCGGCGGGGCCGGCATTAAGTCCGTGCGGCCGCCGCGTCCTTATCAAGTATATACTGCCTGACCACCTTCAGTATGGCCTCCACCGCCTCCGGCTCAATGTGCTTGCTGTAGTCGTTGGGCGTGTGGTAGACGAAGCCCTGCTCGTAGTCCTTCAGCTGGAAGCTCATGGCGCAGATATTGGTGGCGTCTATTCCCGCCTCTCCGAAGGCCGCGGCGTCGGTGCTGCCGCCGCCGGGAGACATGCGCGAAACTGTAGCATGATAGCCCAGGGAGCGAGCTATGGCCACACATTCTTCCGCCATCTGGCGTGAGACCCTGACGGTGGAGTTCAGGTCGGCGTCAAAGAAATTCAGGTGCTTGAGCAGGTATATTGTGTCCATATTCAAAACGTAGGTCCTGGTTCCTTCAAGCTCCTGGCGGTGTTTCTTAATGAAGGCCCGGGCCCCGCGTATGCCGCACTCCTCGGCGTCGAACGAGGCAAAGATGAGCCTGGTATTCTGCAGGCAATTGCCGCCTGACTTCTTGGGCTCCCCGAACAGCTTGGCTATCTCAGCCATGATGGCCACGGCCATGATGTTGTCGCCCGCGCCCGGCGTCACTTCGTTGGTGGTGAAAAACAGGAAAGGAATCTCAAATACGCCGCCCACCAGCATGGCCATAGGCACCCACAGCGGGAGCACCATGCCGTAGAACCACATGATGGAGGCGGCCAGCGAGACCAGCGGCCCTATGACCAGCAGCAATATCCCCACCATCATGATGGGGAAGTAAAGCTTGGGCACATTGGTCAATATTTGAAAGACGTAGGCCGCATCGAAGTGGGCGCAGACCACTACCTGCTGCTTCACCTCGCCGGCGGGTTCCACGGAGCCGTGGACGTTGAAGCCTTTGACCTTGGGGAAGAGCCTGTCCAGCATCTCCCGGTAAAAGACGAACTGTGCAATGAAAACGGCCAGCCCCAGCGCAAAGCCTACAAAGGCTGCGATGGGCAGGTTAAAGAACAGCAGCAGCACGCAGGCGAAATACAGTATTACCAGCCCGGGTATGTACTTGAGAAAGGCCTGGGGGTGCACGTCAAACTCCTCCACTTTCACCGACCCCGTATCACAGTACCTGTGCAGCTCGGCCCTGATACGTTCCGACGCCCGGTGGCAGCTTTTGCTCCCCGTCAGGCGCTTGGGGTAATTCTCGACGATCTCATCCGTGAAGGCATATGCTGCCTGGACGTGAGCCCTGGTTATCTCATGTGTCTTAACCGTGCCGCTCATTTCGCTGCCTCCGTATTAATATTATTCAAAGCCCAGCCAGGTGGCTATCTTGTCCACCGGCTCCCTGGCCGTAACCAGCCTGTTGGCGGGGAACTCCGGATCGGGATAGCCGATGGTGATGCCGGCAATGAGCCTCTTCGCCTCCGGGATATTGGCGTATTTGCGCCAGACCTTGTCATACATTATGCCCTGGTCCGCGATGCATGTGCCCAGCCCGAATTCCAGCGCCGCCAGGCAGATGCTCTGGCACACGGCGCCAAGGCCCAGCATGTCCAGGTGGTATTCCATCTCCTTTTCGGCGCAAATCACTATCTCGCACGGCGCTTCAAAGAAGCGGAACCCGCGCAGCATCCACTGCCTGCGCGCTTCCTTGTCCTCCCTGGCAATGCCCATCAGCTTGAACAGCTCCACGGCCAGGTCCACCTGCCTCTGCCTGTATACCCCTTCGTACGGCTTGCGCAGCATGTCGTTGGTGGGGAAGGCGCCCTGGTTGAAGAGCTCGCCGCATTCCTGGCGTATCTGGTCCAGCACCGCACCGCTGGCTACGATGAACTCCCAGGGCTGCGTGTTCATGCCCGAGGGCGTGCGAATGGCCGCCTCCAGTATCTGATCGATGATCTCCCTGGATACGGGGTCCTTCTTAAAGCCCCTTATGCTCTTGCGGGCTTTTAGTGCTTGAATGATGTCCAAGGCAGGCCTCCTGAAAAACAGTCGGCAAGTATTCTACACTTTTTCTCCGGCACCCGTAAGTATGCTAATATTCTGACAGTTTGTGAGGAGATTTACATGGGAATACGGGTGATCGGCGTAGTGGGGAAAATAGGTTCGGGCAAGGACGAGGTGCTCAAATATCTTCATTCCCGGTATCACATTCCATATCTTTCGACCGGCGATCTTGTGCGCCGGATTGCAGAGTACGACGGCATCGAGCCGACCAGGGAAAACCTGGAGGCTATATCCCAGGAGTGTTTCCGCAAGCTGGGCAAGGGCTGCTTCGTCAAGATGGTGGCCGACGAGATCGTTAAGAAGGGCTGGAAAGTGTCCGGCATCAGCGGCATCAGGTCTCCGGACGACGTGAAAATCTTGAGGAAGCGTTTCGGCACTGATTTTATACTGCTGCGCGTGGATGTAGGCGATCCGCGCCTCCGCTTCGAGAGACTGCTGCTCCGTCACGAAGAGCGTGACTCCGCAACATATGAGGGCTTCCTCACCCAGGATGAAGACGAAGAAAAGGTCTTCCAGATAAGCAAGGCGGGCGAGAAGGCCGACCACCTTCTGAAAAACGACGGCCCGCTGGCCGCCTTGCATGAGCAAATCGACTCACTTGTCAAAGCCAAAAAGCTTCTCCAGGTTCAAAAATAGCCGTTTTACGATCATTTTTCTCACCTTCGGGCAAATTTGATATGCTATACTATTGTGCCGGTTTGAAGCTGTAGCTTGCCCCTTGGAAACCGGCAATTCATCAGGGGGCTTTATCTAACTGGATGGTGATAACTCAATGAAAAGTACGATCAGCCTGATCACTGCCATTGCTTTTTCATTAATATTCCTTGCCGCCTGCGGCGGCTCTACCGCTGACTATCTCAGGCAGGGCGATACCTATTACGACCAGGGGCAATTCGTGGAGGCCATCGCCGAGTATACCAAGGCTATTGAAAGCAATCCCAATTATGTGGCGGCCTATACGCACAGGGGGGCGGTCTATAACGCCAGGGCTGAGTGGGACCTGGCCATAGCAGACCTGAGTAAGGCCATACAGCTTGACCCCTCGCAGGCAGATGACTACCAGAACCGCGCCTTCGCTTACCTGGCCAAGGGCCAGTTCGACCAGGCCATTTCCGACCTGGTCAGGACCGTTGAGCTCAACCCTAAAGCGACGCTGGCCTATGCCAACCTTAGCTGGCTCTACGTCCACAAGGGCCAGTATGACAGGGCTATCGAGGCCGCCGACAAAGCCCTCAGCCTCGATCCCAGGGTATACGATGCCTATTTCAACCGTGGGACTGCCTATTACGCTAAAGGGGATACTAAAAAAGCTCTGGCCGATATGAATGCCGCCATCGGTATCATCCCCAACCTGGCACCGGCCCATACCTACCTGGGCAAAATCTATATCTACAATGACAATATCACGGGCGCCGTGGACGAGTTCAGCAGCGCCATCAACATAGACCCGGACCTGGCCGAGGCATACAAGCTGCGCGGCTTCGCATATATCGCCTTAAAGAACTCGTCAAATGCGCTGGCCGACCTTAACAGGGCCATCGAGCTTGACGACAGCGACAGCATGGCATACTACTATCGGGGGCACCTGAATAACTCCAACCAGCAGTTCGACCAGGCGCTCGGCGATTTCAATAAGGCCATTGCGCTCAGCCCGACTGACAACGCCACGTCCACCGCATTCGATCCCTTCCGCACCGATCCGGGAGGCATGTACCTGGAGCGCGCCATCGCCTACAGGGGCAAGCAACAGCTGACACAGGCCGTGGCCGACGCTAAAAAGGCGGTCCAGCTCGAGCCCAATAGCGCCACTGCTTACGTTACGCTGGGGGAACTGCTGATCATTAACAGCCAGCTGGATGACGCCTTTCACGCCATCAACCAGGCCATTGCTCTGGACCCCAACATACCCGAGGCCTACTTCAATCGCGCCGTGGCCTGGGAGATAATGGCGCAGACGTCCAAAGATATGAGCTACTATGATCAGTCGGCCGCTGACCTGCGCAAGGTTCTTCAGCTTTCCAAGGACCCGGACATGATAGAGCAGGCCAACCAGGGGCTGCGCAACATGCAGAGCCACGGGTATATAGACTGACCTGCCGGCCTGCTACTTTAAAATTTCACTGAAGAAGCCGGCCACCTTGCGGGCCATCACATCCTCGTAGCCAGACCAGAAGTGATCCGGGCCCTCAATTATCTCCACCTGCTTCGGTTCTTCAGCGTCCTGGCCGTAACTGGAAACCTGCGAGGCGAGGACCATGCTGTCGCTACCCCCGCCTATTATCAGCTTGGGCTTGCTGCAGGTCTTGAGCAGCCCTGATGGAGAGCTTTCGAAGTAGGGTGAAATGAGGGCAATGCCTTTGACCCGGGCATCCCGGCAGGCCACCGGCAAGGCCACGCCCCCGCCGAAAGAATAGCCGGCCAGGCCTAATTTTTCCCTCTCAACCCCGTTTTGATCGCTCAGCCAGCCGAGCGCGGCCTCTACATCCTGCTGCTCCGTGCTGCCGCCGCCGAAGCTTCCCTGGCTTTTGCCCACGCCGCGAAAATTGAAGAGCAGGGCTGCGATAGTAACCTCGGCCAGGGCGCCGGCTATGGCGTACGTCACGTTATTGCGCATGGAGCCGCCGTACAGCGGGTGCGGATGGCAGACTACGACTGCAGGCACCGAGCCGTGTGACTCAGGATCAAAATAAATGCCTTCAAGCTTCAGGCTGCCGCAGCTGAATACGACGCCGCGCCGTTTCACCCCTTCTCCTTCTTTTCCATCCTTTCACCCCACCAGGCCTTGAGCCGCGCCAGGATGGTCTTCTCGAATCCCTGGTCGGACGGATAATAATAGCGCTTGCCCTTCATGGAGTCGGGCAGGTTCTGCTGTTCCACGAAATGCCCCTCGTAGTCATGGGCATACTTGTAGCCTTTGCCGTACCCCAGATTCTTCATCAAATTCGTGGGCGCATTGCGCAGGTGCAGCGGGACCGGGTCGTTGCGCGTGGTCTCCACGTCCTTCTGCACGCGGGAGTAGGCGCTGTAGAGCGTGTTGCTCTTGGGCGCAGTGGCCAGGTAGACGACGGCCTGGGCCAGCGCCAGGTTGCCCTCCGGCATGCCGATGAAGTGCACGGCCTGTTGCGCCGCTACGGCCACCACCAGCGCCTGAGGATCGGCCATGCCCACGTCCTCAGAGGCAAAGCGGATCAGCCGCCTGACTATGTAAAGCGGGTCCTCACCCGCCTCCAGCATGCGTCCCAGCCAGTAGAGGGCGGCATCCGGGTCTGAGCCGCGCAGGGTTTTGTGCAGGGCCGAGATGAAATCGTAGTGCTGGTCGCCGGCCTTATCGTAAAGCAAGGCCCTTTTCTGCATAGACTCTTCAACATCGCTTAATGTTACCCTGCGCTTTTTGTCCGCCCCGGGTTTAACCGTCTGCGCCGCCATCTCAAGTGCATTGAGCGCCACCCGTGCATCGCCGTTGGCCAGCGTCACCAGCGTTTTCAGCGCCTCGTCGGCCAGCTCCACATTCATCCCGCCCAGCCCGTTCTCCCTGTCCGTCAGCGACCTCTCCACGATGGTCCTGACCTCGTCGTCGGTCAGGGCATTGAGCGTATAGACGCGACAGCGTGAAAGCAAGGCCGAGATGACTTCGAACGATGGGTTCTCCGTAGTGGCGCCGATGAACGTCACCTCGCCATTCTCCACGTAGGGCAGTATGGCATCCTGCTGTGACTTATTAAAGCGGTGTATTTCGTCTATGAAAAGTATTGTGCGCTGCCCGGTGGATTTACGCCGCTTGCGCGCCTCGTCTATCACCCGGCGCAGGTCGGCTACGCCGGCCGTCACCGCGCTCATGTGCACAAAATAAGCGCGTGAAACATTGGCTATCACGAAGGCCAGCGTCGTCTTGCCGCTGCCGGGCGGGCCCCACAGTATGATGGAAGGCAGCTGGTCGGACTCAATGGCTTTGCGCAGCACCTTGCCCTCGCCGATGATATGCTGCTGCCCGACGTAGTTATGGAAGTTTACCGGGCGCATCCTGGCGGCCAGGGGCATGTCTGCATCAGGTGGTGATTTTGGATTTTCCCCTGCTCTTCCCGGGCCCTTTAGCTCGGGTGAGCCGAGGTCGAACAGGCTCATGTTAGCTGCGTCTCTGTTTTCTTAAGTTCCGGGGCTATATTGGAAGCCCGCTCGTAATAGTCTTTTATCTTCTCCAGGTAGGTTATCCTGGAAGCCACGATCGTCACGGCGGCGTAGTCCCTCACGCCGTAGAAGTCGCCGCCCCTGACCTCTCCGTTATCGGTGAGCTCGCGCAGCTGGGTGCCGACCGCCCTGGTCATGCTGATATTGGCATTCTTGCTGGGCATGCACAGCAGGTAAAGCGCCTTGTGCGCGTCCTCCAGCTTGCACTCGATGGAAAAATGGGCCAACGCCGCGCTCAGGGCCTCCATGGCCTTGATGGTCTCCTCGCCTTTGCTGGTGAAGCTGTTGCCGCGTTTGAAAAGCGAAAAACCTCCAGAGGACATGGACGCCGTCCCGTAGCCAATGGCTGTCCAGCCGTTGAGCGACTGAACGATGTCGCCCACGCCGATATTGCTGCTGCCCAGGAATCGCGGGTCCACCTTCTCACTGGCCCGGCAAAGATCATAAAAGGGGGCTACGATCTCCCTGTTTATAACCTCGTTGCCCGCCATCTCTTTGGCGCTGGCCTCAGCCCTTACCTTTTCATTGTCGAAGAGAAAGACGGCATCAGCCGTTTTATCGATGGCCTTGAGGCAAAGAGCCGTATTGTAAACATAGGTAGGCACCTTATCCTCGGCTGCCAGCGGCAACACTATCAGCGCGTACACCGGCTTGTTGACATACCTGTCCTTGAGCTTTCTGGCCAGGATAGAGATCCCCCCTGAACCTATGAAGCCTGCGCTGCCCGCCACCAGCAGGAAAGCATCGGTATCAAAGAACTCGCCGGCCTTCATCGTGGCGATGATACGGTCGCCGTTGGCGCGCATCAGCTCGGCGCCAACCTCGGACTCTTTGTTGGGTGTGGCCGGGGGCGGCAGCTGGATGGTCAGTAGCTTGTCGCCCATCTTGCGCAGCGCGTTCAGCGCCGTCATGTCGTCATTGATGGCATAGGAGCGCACCAGGATTTCCACTCCGGTCTCAGCACGGGCTTTACCTCCCAACCGGACGAACTCCGCAGCCAGATTGCTTCCGCAATCGCCGATGCCGATAACTACGAACTTCATGCGCTCAACTGATATATAACATAACAGATACAGGATGGTATAGCAACCATTACCGCTTAGCGATAACGTCGTACCTGGAAAGCGAACACCTTGATCGGTTCGTTGGGTGCGATCCCGGCCTTCTGGCGGCAGATGGCCAGCTGCATATCCACGTCTTTAACGCCTTCCAGGTCGGGAAGCAGCAGGCCCCGCCTGTAGCCGCACTGTACGATCACACCGTATTTCTTGGGGTCCAGTTTGGACAGGTCTTCGATGGGCTCGGGTGATGTGAGGATGTCCACACTGTACTCCAGGTCCGGCAGCTCAGACGGCTTTACTGCATTGAAACGCGGGTCTCCTACCGCCGATGAAATGGCGTTACGCACTATCTCTTCCGCTACGTTCGGTTGAGTCGGTTCGAAAGTACCGATGCAGCCGCGCAGCTGTCCGTGCTTTTTCAATGAGACAAAAACGCCGGCCTTCTCCTTCATCTCGGGGGACAGGTGCTGAGGCTTGATAACCTCGTGGCTCTTTATATAGGCTTCCACTGCCTGTTTGGCCAGCTTGACCACGTCATGCATCTCTTTGGGCATCACTTCACCACCTGCCTGGGGACGATTATCCCCGCGTATCCTACAACGCTGGTCATGTCCCCGGAAGTATCCCCGCTGGTCTGGTATCTAACAAGCTCACCCTTCCTGGCTCCCATCTCCCTGGCGGCTGTGATCAGGCTTACAACCGGCGCGTATCCGCACATGGTGATTTCGTGCGCGGCTATTCGCTTGACCAGCTCATCGGCGTCCAGATTGATGACCGCCTCGATGGCCAGGGCGTCCTTCATGCGCACGCTCTCCTGCGGCTCGTA
Source organism: uncultured Dehalococcoidales bacterium (assembly GCA_964605885.1). Classification (GTDB taxonomy): domain Bacteria; phylum Chloroflexota; class Dehalococcoidia; order GIF9; family UBA5629; genus CAZSED01. The sequence goes on along the minus strand of CAZSED010000023.1, from coordinate 11,048 downwards.
ATGGGTCATATCGCTGCTGGCTACAATAACGGCGTCCTTGCCCGTCTGCTTTAATACCGAGGCTAGTGCGCTGCCGATCTCCTTGTAAACCGTAGTCCTGGCCTGCGCCAGGATGATGGGCACAATGGTAACTGCCGGATTGAAATACTGCAGGAAAGGCACCTGCACTTCCAGCGAGTGTTCAAAGCGGTGGGCTGTGCTGTCTTCCTCCAGGTGTTTGGTAGCTTTCAGTATGGCATCGGCCAGCTCGGTATTGATCTTAACGTCCCCTAGGGGCGTCTTCCATTTCCCTTCCCGCATCAGGCTGAAGGGCTTGCCCATGCCCCGGTGATTGGGTCCGATGATTATAAAGGTGTCCTTGATTTTTATGCGGGAAAAGACCGCTCCGGCCACCTGCCCGGAGTAGATATAGCCGGCATGAGGGGCTACCACGCCAATAACATCCACCTTGGACGTCCACTCACCGGTCATGTATTTGATCATTTCCCTCAGCTCGTCCGGCCAGGCCGGATAGAACTGCCCTGCTACAGCAGCTTCCCTGATCATGCCTTCACCCCTGTTTTCAGCGAACTCCTGATATTCAAATCGGCATCGCACACCCCACAGCGCGAGCCTTTAACGGCAATCAGCCTTGTATGGTATCCGACGCGCTCGATCACCAGGCTTCCGCAATTATAGCAGACCGTGTTCTCAAACTTGTGGCCGGCGACGTTGCCCAGATAGACGAACTTAAGTCCGGCCTCGCGGCCTATATCATAAGCCCCCTCCAGCGTGGCGACCGGCGTGGCAGGAATATGGGTAAGGTGACGGTCCGGATGGAAGCGCGTCACATGCCAGGGCGTGAGCTCGCCCAGCCCGCTCTTGATCCAGCCGGCAATGCCGGACAGCTGCTTGTGGTCATCGTTCATGCCGGGGATGACGTTGGTTACGACCTCGACGTGCATATTCCATTTATGTTTGGCCCGTTCGGCCACCTCCAGGATGCTGCGCCAGTGTTTGATCCTGGCCAGCTCCTGGTAGAGCTTATCGGAAAACCCTTTGACGTCCACCCTCCATGCATCCAGGTAGGGGCCTATGGTGTCAAGGGCCTCAGGCGTCATATAGCCGTTGGTCACGTACACCGTATAAAGGCCGTTTTCATGCGCAAGCCTGGCTGAATCGAGCGTGTATTCAAACCAGATGGTCGGCTCATTATAGGTCCAGGCCAGCCCGGCGCAGCCGTGCTTTTTAACCAGCTGTACCGCCTCCTGCGGTTGTACCTGTCGCAGCGGCATGCTGCGCAGGTCTGCCTCATCCGCGCAGGCAATCTCCCAGTTCTGGCAGTGCACGCAGTGGAAATTGCAGCCGATGGTGCCGAAGGAAAGCACCGGGGTACCGGGAAAGAAGTGGAACAGTGGTTTTTTCTCAATCGGGTCGGCTGCCAGGGAAGATACATGCGCATAGTTCAGCGGCACCACCCTGCCGCCCTCGTTGCGCCTCACGCCGCACACACCCAGTTTGCCGGGATTTATGCTGCAGCGCCAGAGGCAGACATTACAGCGCACCCGCTGTCCCGCCAGCCTTTCGTAAAGCAGACCCTCCGCCATGACCTTGCTCCTCAATACAAATTATAGCACGCCGCCTATCAACGCATTACGGCTGAGACCATTTATCGACCAGTTAGTCGAAAGCCTGAATGAACGTATTATCTTTGACACTCTTTCAATGCATCTGATAAAATTCAAATTTGGGCACGTTGTGACCCTCACCCAGGTTTTATGCATGTCCGGACATTTCCTATACCGTTATTCTACCGGCATGTCTGGTCAATGCGGGTGACCGTAAAAGTAAAGTAGTCGAAGGAGGCCTAATGAAAGTCACTCTCAGCGTCATCAAGGCTGACATCGGAGGCTGGGTGGGGCACTGCGGCATGCACCCCGATCTAATAGCAGAAGGCGAGGCCAACATGGCCAAAGCCAAGAAATCCGGACTGCTCATCGATTACCACGTCACCAAGTGCGGCGACGACCTGCAGTTCATCATGACGCACAAAGAGGGCGTCGACAGCAAGAAGGTCCACGAGATGGCCTGGAACGCCTTCATGAGCTGCACAAGCGTGGCCAAGAAGCTCAGGCTGCACGGCGCAGGCCAGGACCTGCTCACCAACGCATTCTCCGGCAACATCAAAGGACAGGGACCCGGTGTGGCGGAAATGGAAATCGAGGAACGCGAGGCTGAGCCCATTGTAGTCTTCATGGCTGACAAAACCGCCTCAGGCGCCTGGAACCTGCCTCTCTACCATATGTTTTGCGACCCCTTCAATTCCATCGGCCTGGTGATTTCCAGCAATATGCACAAGGGCTTCAAGTTCGAAGTGCTGGATATTAAAGAGAGCAAAAAAGTTCTGTTCGAGTGCCCTGAGGAGCTGTATGACATGCTGGTCTTTATAGGCTCCCCGTCAAGGTTCAGCGTCAGGGCGGTATACTCACGAGAGACCGGCGAGATAGCGGCCGCCTCCTCAACGCAGAAACTTTCTCTTATTGCCGGGCGCTACGTGGGCAAGGATGACCCCGTCTGCATAGTGCGCTGCCAGGGCATCTTCCCGGCCGTGGGCGAGATACTTGAGCCTTTTGCCCGCCCTCATATCGTGGAGGGCTGGATGCGCGGCTCGCACCATGGCCCGCTCTTGCCGGTTGCAGTCAAACAAGCCACTCCCACCCGTTTCGACGGCCCGCCCAGGGTTATAGCCGCCGGGTTCCAGCTGGCGGACGGCAAGCTGGTAGGCCCGCTTGACCTGTTCGACGATCCGGCCTTTAACAACGCACGGCAGCAGGCGCTGGATATGGCCGACATGCTCAGGCGGCACGGCCCGTTCGAGCCTCACAGGCTGCCACTGGATGAGATGGAGTACACCACGCTTCCCCAGGTGATGCAGAAGCTTCACCAGAGGTTCGAGAAAATTTAAACCGTCATATGCCCAGGCTGCTGCTGGCCACAACCAACCGCGGTAAGGCGGCTGAGTACCGCTCCCTGTTAGAGGGGCTCGGCCTGGACCTGATAACCCTGGATATGGCCGGCATCAGGCAACAGGCCGAGGAAGATTATTCCACTTTCGAGGAAAACGCCCGCAGTAAAGCCGTGTTCTACGCCGACTTAAGCGGCCTGGTCACGCTGGCTGACGATTCCGGGTTGGAGGTCGATGCGCTGGGCGGCGAGCCGGGAGTCCGTTCTTCCCGCTACGCCGGCGATAACGCCACCGACGCCGACCGAGTGAATTTTCTACTGGCCAGGCTCAGAGATATCCCCGAAGGCAGGCGCGCCGCACGCTTCCGCTGTGTAATAGCTGTCGCCCAGCCGGGAGGAGCGGTGGAGCTTTTCGACGGGGAGTGCAGTGGCATCATAGCCTTGCAGGCCAGGGGCGTGAATGGCTTCGGCTATGATCCCATTTTTTATGTCCCCGAATACGGCAAGACCATCGCCGAGCTGCCCCCAGAACTGAAGAACAAGATCAGCCACAGGGGCAGGGCGGCGCAAAAAGCCCGGGCCTGGCTGCAGAGCCTGGCACAGGGCGCCTTATAACCAGCGCACCGGAGTTGTATGCTTACTAAAAATTAGTGGTATAGTCTAAAGGTCGTTCTATTAACGATACTATTTCAGGAGACATCATATGAGTGATAAATTTACCGCTCTTTTCCAGCCGATAAAAATCGGCAAGCTTGAAATTAAAAACCGCCTGTCCGTGCCGCCCATGGGGACCGGCTTCGCCGCTGACGATGGCGGGGTCTCGGAGCGCTTAATTAAGTATCACGAGCAGCGCGCTAAAGGCGGATTCGGCCTGATCACAGTCGAGGTTACGGCCATCGATGGTGACCGGGGGCTGGGAAGCGGACACCAGCTGTGCCTTTACGACGATAAATTTATACCTGGCTTTAAAAAGCTGGCCGATACCGTGCATAAATATGGTACAAGGCTCAGCGTCCAGCTCTTTCATCCAGGGCGCAGCACTTTCCCGCACTTTCTTAACGGCAAGCAGCCGGTATCTGCATCGGACGTGCCTGACCCCGTCATGCGCCAGGTGCCGCAGCCGCTGTCAGTCGAAGAGATAAAGAACCTGGTGGAAAAATTCGCCCAGGCTGCAAAGCGGGCGAAGGAAGCTGGATGCGACGCGGTCGAGTTTCACGGTGCCCACGGCTACCTTATGGCGCAGTTCATGTCTGCCTACGCCAACAAACGCACTGACGAATACGGGGGCGGTCCCGAGGGCTTCGTCCGCTTCCCCCTGGAGATAGTAAAGCGCGCCCGCCAGCTGGTAGGGCCGGATTTCCCTATACTTTTCCGCATCAGCGCCGATGAGGCGGTGCCACTGGGCCGCACCGTGCCGGAGAGCCTTGAGATGATGAAAAAGCTGGTCGAGGCCGGCGTTAATGCCATCGACGTCTCTATAGGCGTCATGGAGTCCGCCCAGTACACCAGCGCCCCTCCGGACATGCCGGAAGGATTCAACGCGGATACATCGATGCAGTTCAAGAAAGCCTTCAAGCTGCCCGTGCTGGTGGCCGGAAGGATCAACGACCCCGCAACCGCGCTCGACATAGTTAAGGGCGGCAAGGCTGACATAGTCCACATCGGCAGGCAGTCGCTTACCGATCCCGAATGGCCGAACAAAGTGAAAGAAGGCAGGTTAGATGACATAGTCAAATGCCTGTCCTGCAACGAGGCCTGCATAGAAGGCCTGGCAACCTGGCTCAGGCCCTCCATCACCTGCGTCCAGAACCTGGCCGTGGGAAGGGAAGCGCAATACACGCAGCCACCGGTTTCCAGGCCCAGGACCGTGCTGATAGCCGGCGGCGGGCCGGGAGGCCTGGAGGCGGCGCGCACTGCTGCCCTGCGGGGACACAAGGTTATCCTATTTGAAAAGGACGGCTACCTGGGCGGTCAGACCAAGCTGGTAGCCATACCACCGGCCAAGGCCGTCTACTGCGAAGTGGCCCAATCACGCATTAAGGCCATCAGAAACCTGGGAGTGGATATAAGGATGGGGCAGTGGCTGACGGCCGACATGGTCAGAGAGATCAAGCCTGACGTATTGATCGTCGCTACCGGCTCGGAGCCGGCCATACCCAATATAGCGGGGGTCAACCTCAAGAACGTCATCAGCGCCCGTAAAGCACTGAGCTCGGAAGAGGTCGGCAATAACGTCCTGGTAATAGGTGGCGGGCTGGTGGGCTGTGAGACAGCGGACTATCTGGCCGGCAAGGGCAAGAAGGTCACTATTGTCGAGATGCTCAAATACACCGCCCGGGACATAGGGCCGGCAGCTCGCTTCTTCCTTAGAAAAAGGCTCAAGGAAAAGCAGGTCAATATACTTACGCTTACCACGGTCAAATCCATCTCGCACGAAGGCGTCATGGTTGAAAGCGCCGGCAATGAGCAGAAGCTGGGGCCTTTCGATACTATAGTCCTGGCCGTAGGGGCAGTCCCGGTCAACGATCTTGCAGCACAGGTCGGCAGCTCCGTGCCCGAGGTGCACGTAATCGGCGACGCCGCCAAGCCGGGCAAGATATTGGCAGCGGTGGAAAAAGCCGCCGAGATTGCGCTCGCTTTGTAGCTTGAAGTTTTTCCTGATTGTGCTACAATAATCGGCCGAGACCGAGTAAATCTATGGAATTCTCTGTCAGCCCAATAAAGATTCAGAACGAAGCGGGCAGGTGGTTTGTCGTGGTAAGCCAGATCGAAGGCGGTTACCTTGTACGTGACCCGGTAACCAATGACCTTGTCTATATGAGGCACGCCGACATCGCCGGCAAGGACGAGGGAGAAGCCGGCCAGTAAACCCGGCGCCTGACCACTAAAATCCCTCCCCGTCTACGATAGCTGTTTCCCGTTTGAGCTGTCATTCTTCAGATTTGACACAAGATCGATCGGCTGATATATTTATACGGTTATTGTTTTTAACGGAAAGTGAAATGAACAGTACGTATGCAGTCGTAGCTGCCGCAGGCAAGCAGTACAGGGTCAGGACCGGCCAGGTCATAAACACGGAACTTCTGCACCTGGAAAAGGGCAAGGATATCGAGCTGGAACAGGTGTTGCTCATAGCCGACGGCGAAGAGCTGGTGATCGGCAGCCCCGATATCAAGGGAGCCAAGGTTGTTGCAACCTGCCTGGAAGAAGGCAAGGGGCGCAAGATTACGGTCTTCCGCTACAAGAACAAGGTCAGGTCGCGCAGAAAAACAGGACACAGACAGCCTTATACCAGGCTGCTGATTAAAGAGATAGTAAAACCGGGCGGCAAGGTCCGTAAAAAGACGGCGAAGACCAAGGCCGCGGCCGGGGGTGAAAACTAATGGCACATAAAAAAGGCGGCGGCAGCACTCGCTGCGGCCGGGATAGCCAATCTAAGCGGCTGGGCGTCAAGCGCTTCGGCGGGCAAACGGTGCACTCCGGGACCATCATAGTCAGGCAGCGTGGCACCAAGATTCATCCTGGACTTAATGTCGGCCTGGGCAGAGACTACACTATCTTCGCCACCATCGACGGCGTGGTCAAGTTCGAGGCTGCCAGCAAAAATAAGAAAAAAGTCAGCGTTTATCCGGTAGAGCAAGCATGAAAGAGAAAATCCATCCCAAATATTATCCAGATGCCAAGGTAACCTGTTCCTGCGGTAACACCTTCACCACGGGGTCCACCAGGCAGACCCTGCGCGTCGAGCTCTGCAACAAGTGCCATCCCTTCTTCACCGGCGAGCAGAAGATCATCGACACCGCAGGCCGTGTGGAGCGTTTCAAGAAACGCTACAAGATGGATAAAAAAGAGAAATAACATACTATTCCCGAGTCTTATGGGGCGGCTTAGATCCGCCCCTTTTTTTTAGGCCAATGAGTAAAGAAACCCCGTTTCACTACGGCGGACAGGCGGTCATGGGAGGAGTGATGATCCGCGGCCGCACCAGCCTGGCCATTGCCGTGCGCAGGCCGGACAACAACATAGAGGTGACCAGCCGCCCCCTGGCGGCCCTGTACAAAGGCAACTGGCGCAACCTGTTCCTTATCAGGGGCATTATTGCGCTGATTGAAACCGTTGCCCTGGGCACCAGCGCCCTTATGTACTCGGCGCAGGTGGCGGGCGAGACAGAGGAGGAAAAAATTACGCCCGGCATGCTCTGGGGCAGCGTAGTACTGGGGGTGCTGATTGCAGTCGTGCTTTTCTTCATTCTCCCCCTTCTGCTTGTGCGGGTCTTCGACTCACTGATTGCCTCGGCCTTCATCAGCAACATCCTGGAGGGGATAGTCCGCATCATATTTTTCGTTACCTACCTGGCGGCCATTGGTCGCATGAAGGACATCAGGGAGATATTTGCCTGCCATGGCGCTGAGCACATGGCGGTCAATGCGCTGGAATCGGGGCTTCCGCTCACTATCGACAACGTGAAAAGAAACTCTACCGCCCATGTGCGCTGCGGGACCAGCTTTTTACTGGTAGTCCTGCTTGTAGCCATAGTGGTGTTCGCCCTGCTGGGGCGGCCGCCGCTCTGGATAGGTATCGTCTCCCGCGTCCTGCTTATCCCGGTAATAGCTGCGGTCAGCTACGAGATAATTAAATTCGAGGCCAATTATGCTGATAACCTTATAGTAAGGTGGCTGATGGCGCCTGGACTGTGGCTGCAGGCCATGACCACCCGGCGGCCGTCAGAAGGCCAGATCGAGGTGGCTATCGCCGCACTGTCCAGGGCAATCGAGGCTGATGGCCTGACGCCGGCCGTAAGCGGCTATACGGCAAATTGAATGTCTACCCGACAATAGGGTGTCCTTGACAGCGGCACGACTGAAATCTATTATCATGAAGCACTTGAATAAAAGGAGGTCCCACCATGGAAATCTCGCTCAAAGGTAAGGTAGCCATTGTAACCGGCTCCAGCCGGGGCATAGGCAGGGCCATTGCCCTGGAGATGGCAAGGTCGGGCGCTGACGTCGTCCTGGCAGCCCGCAAGATTGACGACCTGAACAAGGTGGCGGAGGAAATAAAGGCTATGGGAGGCAAAGCTCTCCCCGTCGCCACCCACGTCGGAAGGCTCGAGGATATTAACGCCCTGGTTGCCAAAACTACAACGGAGTTCGGCAAGATAGATATACTGGTTAATAACGCGGCCACCAACCCGACCATGGACCCGGCCATTGAAGCCGGCGAGCGGGCATGGGACTCCGTCATGAACCTCAACCTCAAGGGTCTGTTTTTTCTGAGCCAGGCAGTGGCCCGCGTCATGAAGGACCATGGTGGCGGCGTCATCATCAACATATCGTCCATCGCCGGCGTAACGCCGGACGTTCTGCCGATATACTCGATCAGCAAGGCCGGCGTTAATATGGCCACCAAGGTCATGGCGCAGCAATGGGCTCCCTATGGCATCAGGGCCAATACGCTGTCCCCCGGACAGACCAGGACGCAGTTCAGCCAGGCGCTCTGGGGCAACCCTGAGATCTATAAGTACATCATGGAGAGGACTCCCCTTAAACGCATCGGCGAGCCTGAAGACCTGGCACAGGCCGCGGTATTTCTGGCCTCGGACAAGGCCAGCTTCATAACAGGCCAGAACCTGATCGTCGACGGCGGCATGACCATCTGATTCAATTCCCGGCACATAGCTGCCGGGTCCGGAAATATCTCATTCAACCGGCTGCCAAAACTAAACGGGCAGTCGGTTGATTATTTTAACGGGCCGTCAGATACGAATCAGATATGAATGGTCATTCGTGAAATGAACGTAAATTTGTGATATAATATGCCCCGTCACAAAGGAGGTGTCAATGAAGACCAACGGTACAATTCTCTCATCCCTTTTGGTCCTGACGCTGGTTGCTGTATTCGCCATCAGCGGATGCGGCGGCGCAGCCGGACCATCCTCCCAGGGACCGATCGTCATCGGCTACGTTGGCCAGGCGGCGAGCCCGGGAACCAAACCCTGCATAGACGTGCAGAAAATGGCGGTTGAGGAAATGAATGCGGCCGGAGGCATTTTGGGAAGGCCGGTAAAATACGTGGTAGAGGATGGCAAAGGCGAGACCTCTCTATCCGTGGCCGGAGTACAAAGGATGGTCATGGGCAGTCATGCCGTAGCCTACTTTGTCGAGGGCAGGACCGAGATCGCTCTGGCTACCAAGCAGAAATCCATTGAGCTCTACAAGGATTTCCCGCACATCATGATCGGCAACGGCGCCAGTGGCGTGGACGTCACGGCATCAGTCATCGACAACTACGACACCGAGAAAATGATTTTCGATGACTACAACTCGGAACCGGGCCATATCGCCTGGGCCAACATCATCTTTTCCCAGTCGGTTGTTGGCGGCCCCAATAATCCTAAAGGTTTCTCAGCCAAGAAATGGGCCATCCTGTATGAAAACCTGGCCTGGACACAGCTCTTCCGCAATGGCGCTCCCGATTACAAGCTGCCGTCCTGGGACGACTACGCCAGGAAGGATTTTGGCATTGACGTGGTCTACAGCAAACCCATCATGGCCAGGACTGGCATGTACGTCCCCCTGCTCGACGCCATCTCCAAGACCGGCGCCGAGATGATCTTCGTGGTATCAAGCTGGTTCACCGACACCGAGGTATTCACCAAACAGTGGGCAGACTCTCCCGCCAAGGACATTCAGATCTATCTCTACGGCGGCGTCAGCCAGACCCACGACTTCTGGCAGCTGACCGGCGGCAAGGCGCTGGGCGCCATCTCAGCTTCCTATGAAACGCCTATTACAGACTACAACATGCCCCTTGTAACCAAGGCCAGGGCCAGGGGCATACCCTGCCAGGGCAACGTTCTCTGCGCCTACGATGATATCTATCATCTTAAGCTGGCCATCGAGACGGCCGGCGGCACGGATGACGTGGGCAAGATAATCTCGGCTATGGAAACGGTCCAGCTGGATAATGGCACTCTTGGCCCGCTGAAGTACCAGATGGCCAAGGTGCCCGGCTTCTTCCATAACAGGCTAACTGCTGATCCGCAGAATCCCACACAGCTTTTACCCGGCGGTATGCTGACAGGCGGAGCCCAGTTCCAGGCCAATGGCGAGATGGTTCCAACCTACCCAGCCAAATACGCTCAGCTTGACAGATACAAGACCCCGGCGCAGTTACGCGCAGCCGGTAAATAGCCTAACCAGCAGCTTGCTGATTCGAAGAAGGGCATTCTCGTTGCAAAGGTGAGAATGCCCTTTTCTTTATTCCAATCTGGCGCAGCCACCAAAAATAAACGTAAAATGTTTGACATTGTATGATATAATAGCCTCATCACATAAAGGAGGTGGCAATGAAGTCCACGGGCACAATTCTCTCTTCTCTCATAATCCTCACACTGGTTGCCTCGTTCGCCATCAGCGGATGTGGCGGCGCAGCCGGACCATCATCCTCCCAGGGAGCGATTGTCATCGGCTACATCGGCCAGGCGGCAAGCCCCGGTACCAAGCCCTGCATAGACGTGCAGAAGATGGCAGTTGAAGAAATCAACGCTGCCGGAGGTATCCTGGGAAGGCCGGTTAAATATGTGGTCGAGGACGGCAAAGGCGAAACCTCACTGTCCGTAGCGGGCGTGCAAAGGATGATCATGGGCAACAGGGCCCTGGCCTACTTTGTCGAGGGCAGGACCGAGATCGCACTGGCTACCAAGCAGAAGTCAGTCGAGCTCTACAAGCAGTTCCCGCACATCATGATCGCCAATGGCGCCAGCGGCGTGGAAGTTACGGAATCGATCATTGATAACTATGACGCCGAGAAAATGGTCTTCCGTGATTTCAACCCCGAACCCGGGCATATCGCCTGGGCCAACAATATCTTTTCAGATTCTGTACCTGACGGTCCTATCACACCAAAGGGACTCATAGCCAAGAAGTGGGCCATCCTGTATGAAAACCTGGCCTGGACACTGCTCTTCCGCAACGGCGCCCCTCAATTTAATCTCCCCACCTGGGACGAGTTCGCCAAGAGTAAATACGGCATTGACGTGGTCTACAGCAAACCCATCATGGCCAGGACCGGCATGTACGTCCCCCTGCTCGACGCCATTTCTA
>CAZSED010000022.1:28454-35380 GCA_964605885.1 uncultured Dehalococcoidales bacterium | reverse complement strand
CCCACCAACCATCGTAAAGTTGGTACCATTTGGGACAGCTCCCGAACTTTCCTCTCCACTTAATTATTATCACGTAGGACAAATCAAACTCCATATTAGTAATGGTCCACTTTTGTCCTTGATCATACGTAATAATATCATTGGTCGATGGATGTGCTATATTGAGGTCTCAGAGTACACTTCAAAGGGAACAGTAAAATGGGTATGTTGACAGTACAACTATGATAAGACTATATTCCTATCATAATTCAGGATAAATAGAATAATTAATAGCAGATGATTGAATACGATTGAGGTTATTTAAAGGTATATTGCAAAATTATCCTTTGTTATGGTCATCCAGAAGCTGCAATAGCAATTCATCTTTTGAGTTCGCTTGTGTTTGCCTGATTTCTACGCCGGCATTATTAAGAGCATAGCCTGGGCCTTTCCCTTCCAGACTCTCCCGAACCACTACAATATCTGGTTTGTAAGTCAGTATAAATTCAGCTATTTTTATACCCATGCCACGCCCCTTCTCGATATCAATATAAGGGTTAGCAACAATCTCCTGCTGTAAAACTGTATTATGCACGGTATCAACATCAATCAGGGCAAAATAGCTGGAATGACCGAAATCTTTGCTCAGCTGTCCATCCTGATTGCTGAGACCGACAACATATCGTTGACGGGTTTTCGCCAGAGGTTCGCAGTGGATTAGGATACGATCTACATTTGGAACAGCGTCCTTTATAGACCGTTCAATTCTTTCAGTCAATGAATGCGCCTTCCTTAAGTCGGTAGTATGCACATTGATTGCCGCTTCAACAAAGATGAAGCGCCCCGAATTACGTCCTGACAGTTTTCGCACAGCACTTACCGACGGCTCGGCCAGTATAATCGAGCGTATCTTATCTAATACATCATAACTAACAGAGGCATCAAGCAACACCCGCATACTGGAGGACAAGAGGCCCCACGCCGCCCAGGCAATAAACAATGCAACAATCGCTGCTGCGAATCTGTCAAAGGAGAACCCCAGGAGTTGACCGATAAGACCGGCAAAGACGATCGAAGAACCCCATACATCCATCCTGAATTGGCTTCCATCGGCCATCAAACTGGGTGAATTATATTTTTTACCGATATTCAACTCATAACGGCCGAAAAGCAACGGAACCAATATCAAAGCGGCAACTGCGACAAGGATCCAGGAGTTGGAGATTTCAGTTTGGTTAGTGCCAATAATAGCATCCTTTAATATTTCATATGCAGTGAAAAAAAGCAGCAGTGAAATAAATGAGGCAACCAAATTTTCTATTTTGTACAGGCCGTATGGGAAATTTCTACTTTTTCTCCGTGATATGACCAATCCGATTATCAAGGCTATAGAAACAAAAACGTCAACAAGCGAATGAACTGCGTCAGCCTTGAGTGCCAAGCTGCCTGTGAAAAATGCCAAAGTCATTTTGGCAGCTACAAGAATCGAGTTTACAAGAAGTGAATAGATCCCAGTCCTCATGATAAGGACTTCCTCGGATCCCATTACCTCTCATCTCCGGTTCTCAATATTTACCATCCAAAATGAACCATTGCGACATGCTCAAAAACTATTTGATAAACATGGTGAGCATATTATCAATAGTATAACAATCATAAGTACGTAGATTTCCAAATAATATAAATTTTACAACTTTAAATCGGGTGATAACAAAATCCAAAATGCCATCTAAATCAAGCTCAAATTAGTAAAAATACATAGAATTTGTAATATCATTCAGTTGCGTTTGGAATAGTCGATATTACTGGTACCACTCCTCTGTGAGCAATCGTTGAATCACTGGAATAAGCTTCCGCCTCTTAAACACGAGTTCGGGAGCTGTCCACAATGGCCTACCATAAGGTGATGTCTTCATCACAAATTCGCTTTAATTTTAGCCAATTGGTTTTTTATATTTTTCCGATCGGAAGAATGGCAATATTATCACCAACGAAAAATATCGAGATGAACATTCTTCGCACACAGATTATGATGCGTTCCAGTTCAGCGGCAGTGCAACACCGCCGCTGAACCAGTTGTTACCTAACTTTTCCCCTTTCCCGTCCTAGCTAAGCCCTTCAAGGTATTAGGTTATGGTCTGGCGAGGTCGAAGCGATCCAGGTTCATAACCTTGCTCCAGGCTGCTATAAAGTCATCGACAAATTTCTTCTGTGCATGAGCGCTTGCGTAGACCTCAGCCAGAGCTCGAAGTTGAGAGTTCGAACCGAAGATGAGATCGACACGCGTGGCAGTCCATTTAACTTCGCCAGTCTTACGATCGCGCCCTTCAAACATGACGTTGTCTGCTGAAGCTTTCCACTCTGTGCTCATATCTAGCAGGTTCACAAAGAAGTCGTTCGTCAGCGTTTCGGGCTTCTTGGTAAAAACGCCATGTTTCGCTTGGCCGAAGTTGGTGTTCAGTACGCGCATACCGCCAACGAGAACCGTCATCTCTGGTGCAGTGAGTGTCAGTAATTGCGCCTTGTCGACCAGCAACTCCTCCGCCGATACAGCGTATTTAGCTTTGAGATAGTTGCGGAACCCGTCCGCCTTTGGCTCGAGCACCGCGAAAGAGGTCGTATCGGTTTGCTCCTGCGAGGCGTCCATGCGTCCCGGTGTGAACGGGACGTTCACCTCGTAACTGGCGTTCTTCGCAGCCTTTTCGACTGCTGCACAACCGGCCAGAACGATCAAGTCAGCCAGTGAGACTTTCTTGCCGCCTGTCTGCACGCCATTGAACTCCTTTTGTATTGCCTCGAGGGTCTTGAGCACTTTTGCCAGCCTGGCCGGCTGATTGACTTCCCAATCCTTCTGCGGTGCAAGACGAATCCGTGCGCCGTTAGCACCGCCGCGCTTATCGGAGCCACGGAATGTGGAAGCAGAAGCCCAGGCCGTCAAAATCAGCTCAGATACCGACAGACCTGAAGCCAGTATCTTGCCCTTAAGGGAAGCGATGTCCTTCTCATCGATTAGCTTGTGATTCACAGCTGGAATGGGGTCCTGCCAGATTAGTTCTTCAGCAGGAACCTCGGGGCCGAGATAGCGTGTGCGTGGGCCCATGTCGCGATGCGTAAGTTTGAACCAGGCACGGGCAAATGCATCCGCAAACTGTTCAGGGTGCTCATAGAAGCGCCTTGAAATCTTTTCATAGACAGGGTCAAACCTCAGGGAAAGGTCAGTGGTCAACATGCCCGGCGACCGCCGTTTTGAAGGGTCATGGGGATCCGGCACAGTGCCGGCGCCTGCATCTCCCTTTGGCTTCCACTGGTACGCACCGGCCGGGCTCTTAGTCAGTTCCCATTCGAAATTGAACAGGATCCGGAAAAAGTTGTTACTCCACTTCGTTGGCGTGTTGGTCCAAATAACTTCCGGGCCCCCGGTAATCGTGTCATTGCCTTTGCCTGTTCCGAAACTGCTTTTCCAGCCGAGGCCCTGTTCTTCGATGGGGGCAGCCTCGGGCTCAGGTCCCACGTGGGTCGCAGGACCGGCGCCGTGTGTTTTGCCGAATGCATGTCCGCCCGCAATAAGTGCTACCGTCTCCTCGTCATTCATCGCCATACGGGCAAAGACCTCACGGATATCCCTGGCTGCTGCCACAGGATCCGGGTTGCCGTTCGGGCCTTCAGGATTAACATAAATAAGACCCATCTCCACAGCAGCGAGTGGGTTGTCGAGGTCACGGTCGCCGGAATAGCGCTTCTCACTGCCACGCCACTTGTCTTCAGAACCCCAATAAACGCTCTCATCCGGCTCCCATACATCTTCACGACCGCCGGCAAAGCCGAAAGTCTTGAATCCCATCGACTCCAGGGCAACATTGCCTGCGAGGATCATGAGGTCAGCCCAGGAGATCTTCCGGCCATACTTCTGTTTGATAGGCCAGAGCAGCCGGCGCGCTTTATCGAGGTTGGCGTTGTCTGGCCAGCTGTTGAGCGGAGGGAAGCGCTGCTGCCCTGCGCCTGCCCCACCACGACCGTCACCCACGCGGTACGTGCCTGCGCTGTGCCAAGCCATGCGAATGAACAGGGGCCCGTAGTGGCCGAAGTCCGCCGGCCACCAGTCCTGTGACCTCGTCATCAATTCACGCAGGTCCTTCTTCACCGCCTGCAGGTCAAGAGTTTGGAACTCCTTGGCATAGTCGAAATCCTCCCCCATCGGGTTGGACTTGGAGGAATGCTGGTGAAGGATTTTAAGATTCAGTTGATTGGGCCACCAGTCCACGTTCGATGTGCCTCTGCCGGTTACTTGTTTGTTTGATCCTTTGGTAGTTTGATGGCTTGTTGCTTTGTTTTGCCTCTTCTTTTCCATTTGATCCACCCCACAAAAAATTCATTTTAGCTGTGCCGCTATTGCTTTATTCAGCAGACTTTCTGCCTTAACAAGCTTCTTATACTTCTCTTCGACTTTCTTGAAGTTTTTCGCCACTATAGCTTTTAGTAAATCACCCTCAATTTCCGCGACTTCAAGCCTCTCGTAATAATCCATTGTCTCTTTTAGATGAGCGAGGACTATCTTTCCGGTCAATACTGGATGATTGTTAGTTACGTTCGCATCTTCAAATCTAATACCATGCTCAAGTTCAACCTCAAGTCCCTGCTTGAAAACCTCAGTAGGGACCGGCATTTTCTTTACGTTCACCACCTTCAAAATTGCGGCAGTTTCTTTTGTTGTAACATTAATATCCTTGAGTGTTGACCAATCCCTTATTCCAAGCTCTTGGCATACCCGTTTGACCTCAGCTTTCGAAATGTATTCAGGCAATTTCATTTGGATATTAACCTCCTTCCATATGCATTCTCTTTAACATCAATGCTTGGTGCCTTTTTGACAATCTTTACAGAAACCGCGAAATTCAAGCCGGTGCTCTGTAATTTTGAATCCCGTCTTCTTTGCGAACTTCGCATTCAGTCCGGTTTCAACAGGTTCATTGAGATCAAAAATACGTCCACATCTTTCACATATGAAGTGGTAGTGATTATCTTGCCTGATCTCATACCTTCCGACCATTCCATCCACATTCAACTCAATTATCACACCTTCATCTTCCAAAACATTCAGATTACGATAGACAGTCCCCTTACTTATATGCGGCAATTTTTTACGGACTTCATCATAGATCCAGTCGGCAGACGGATGTGTCCTGACTCCCTTAAGCACCTCCATGATAGCTATCCTCTGCTTCGTCTTCCTTCTCACCATATTAGTATTAAATCCTAATAGCAAAAGTGTAGCAATTATTTATCAAGTGGTCAAGACTGAAGCTGAATCAATACGATATTTGCGGCAGCAATTTGGGCATCGATTAGTTTAAGCCGATGATATACCTTTTCTGATCGGAAGAATGGCAATATTATCACCGTTAGACAAATATTGGCATTCATGTTCATCCATGGATAATTAACAGTGGTCTGTAACTGGAATATTCTCTAACTATTCAACCGGGACAAACTGAAACAACCAGCCGTTAGTACGGATATATAATCCAAAAGTCTGAATGCTGGGTACTAATTCGAATCATACCATCAGATCTGCCAAAATCGTACTTTAAGTCGTCCTTTATTGTGCGTAAAGTTGTGCATAATCTACTCCGCAATAAGGGTCGATCTGACTGAACAAGTGCTTCAATCAGATAAGTACAAAAAAGATTAGTAGTAGGAGGTAATTCATAGGGAAAATTAATGATGGATAAATCCATGCTGTGTGGCCTTCCCAATCCGTATTTTGAAATAGTCTATTGCGCTGATTAAGGAGGTGTATTAGTGGAATTATCTTCTTGGCGGGACATCATCCTGATTATCTGGGGACTGGTAGCTACGGTAGCCATGGTGTTCATATCGGTCATACTTTTCCTGTTTTACCGTAAAACAATTTTTGTGCTTAACTCAACGGATTTAATGGTAAACAAGGTCAGCGAAATTGTAGATTACGTTAATACGGAAGTTGTCAGGCCGGTCAGCCGGTTTGGTACCATGATCCGGGGGATAATGCAAGGCATTAGTATATTTGGCAGTATATTTAAGAAGGAGGATGATCAAGATGAATAGAGATACAAGTTCAGGTTTTTTTTCAGGGTTACTAATGGGAGCAGTGATCGGTGCTGCTGTGGCTTTATTGTATGCGCCACAGCCCGGGACAGAGACCAGGCGCATCGTAAAAGAAAAAGCCCTGGAAGTAAAAGAAAAGGCTGCAAAGGCAGCCAGTAAGATCAGGGAATCTGTCAGTTCTGTTATTAAAGGTGAAGAGTAACAGAACAATCTTGGCTAAAATATTATTACATGATGTAGTTTTTTAATCCTATCGAACCTTGTTCTGAGGCCTGTCTGCTCTAGCATACAGGCCTCAATTTTAATTTCTCTTTTGGCTCTGTAGAGTTACACCTTTGTGCCTTTTTCAGCGGCTTGCCCGTTGCATCGCTGCTAAAGGTGTATACAGCCGAAGCCGGCAGCCGTAATGATTATCTCAACGAATAACAAGCAGGCAAGCAATACAGGCAATGTCTTTATCATACCTGAACGCTGGGCTCCTGATCCCCACAATTATATCAGCAAAGTACATTTAAGGCTGAGTGTATCTTAAGATACTAATAATTGCTGAATAATTATCTGCTATATTTTGCATTGTCGCATACCTTGCTTTATGCATACAGGAGGATATGGAGAATTTGAGCGATAAGAAATTTGCCATCATTATTATCGTTGCTCTTGCCCTGAATTTTGTCATAGGGACAACAGGGCTGGTGCTGGCTGCCATCCCACTGGCCCGGCAGGCAGCCCGGCCAGCAACATTTACGATCAGCAGCTATAGGGCCGGCCCCCAGTCGGGCGGGCAGCAATGGAACCAGCAGCAGCCTTTCGGCCCCCAGTCGGGCGGGCAGCAATGGAACCAGCAGCAGCCTTTCGGCCCCCAG
>CAZSED010000022.1:0-28354 GCA_964605885.1 uncultured Dehalococcoidales bacterium | reverse complement strand
CGGCCCCCAGTCGGGCGGGCAGCAATGGAACCAGCAGCAGCCTTTCGGCCCCCAGTCGGGCGGGCAGCAATGGAACCAGCAGCAGCCCTTCGGGCCCAAGTCGGGCGGGCAGCAGTGGAACCAGCAGCAGCCCTTCGGGCCCAAGTCGGGCGGGCAGCAGTGGAACCAGCAGCAGCCCTTCGGGCCCAAGTCGGGCGGGCAGCAGTGGAACTGGAAACAGAGGCAATTTTCCGGGCCGCAATCCGGCCGTGGCGCATTTGGCCGCCATGACTTCGGCAGGTATGGATTCGGGGGGGGCCATAAATTTGCCGGGCCTGAGTCCGGCCAATCCGGTCCAAACACCCGCCAATACGGCAACCGGCAATTTAACGGCCCCGGCTCAAATGGACCCGGATGCCACTGTCCGTGGAGCAGCGGGCATAAATCAGACAGCCCTCCTGCACAGCTACAGCCGCCGTCACCGCCCGCTCTGCCGGATAATTAATATTCAGTTGTTTGAGTAAAAAGTGAGAGGGCTTCGGCCCTCTCACTTTTTGCATTTCGGAAGCCTCATGGATGCGATATAAATTGATACGTGTTGAAGCAGGCTAAGATTTTATCGAATAGTTGTAGACCATGGAGACGGCATTCTCCACGCATATGTCCGTAAAGCGGTCGATGGAATAGATATCATGCAGGAACCAGCGCTTTAACACCCATGTGTGGCAGAGCACCTCGATCTGGAAGGCTGTGAGAAAGGGGTCCCTGACCTTGAAGCGTTTCTCCCGGTTGCCGGCCTCCAGTATCTGCCTGAAGACATTGACCACCCTCTCCTCCGATTCGATCACGCCCTGCAGCTGCTCAGGCTTGAGCGACTTGGCCGCCCTGTACCAGAAAAGCAGCATCTTACGCCGGTCATGCACCAGGCGCATGTATTTTTTTACGGCATTGCGCAGGGCTTTTTCCGGCGGGCTTTTAAGCATTTCCCCGCGCACTTCGCTTTCCCATTTGCTGACATTCTTCAGGTGGATCTGGCCGAAGATAGCAGGGAAATCATCCTTGGACTTTATATAGTAATAGAGGTGGCCCATGCTTATGCCGCAGGCGCTGGATATATCCCTGACCGAGGTCTCCGTGAACCCCTTTTCAAAGAAAAGCGCGGAGGCCGTTTCTGCAATCTGCTGCAGCTTACTGTTGGCAGCCCTCGTCCTTTTGCGCCCGGCAGCCGCTTTGGTATTCCTATCCTTTCCCGGCATCCAGCTGGCATTATATTCCATACCGGCTGTAATGCTCAAAGTATTTTTTAACCTTTCCCTCGTATGCTATACTCCCTAAGGGACTTAGCGAAGTGAGTATGCAATGGAACACCGGCGGCGCCTGGCTGTCGATTTTTCTGGGCATTTCGATACTTATTTCAGGCTGTGCATTTAGCCCGTCTGAGCCGTCAAGGGCCTTGCCCTCCTTGATTAAGGTGGGTTTGCCAACGCCACTGAATGACCCTTACGCACCGTGGGGCAGGGACAACATGGAGCCATACACTGCCTGGATCGACCTTTTCAACCAGAAGGGCTTCCAGGTTAACGGCAGGACGTATACCTTCAAATTGGTTGCGGTTGATGATCGTAACTCGCCCGAGGGCGGCTCGGCAGCGGCAAAGGAGCTGGTTTACGGCGAGGGCGTCAAGTTCGTAGCCGGTCACTGGAGCTGGAGCTACGATGCCATATCGGCGGTTACCAATCCGCAGAAAGTAATCTTTGTCACAAGGAACGGCGGGGGAATTTACTACGACCCGCTGAGACAGCCCTATAATGTTTTTGGCACGCCTTCCAGGGAAGTGTGGGTGGGCGGAGTGCTGGCAGCCCACGAGAAGTACCCCGACAAGAAGGTCGGCATACTAGAGCCGGATACGGGCCTGACGGCATCTGAAATGGAGGCCATAAGCAGGCAGTATTTCGACCCTTCCGGCATGAGCTATTTCTGGCAGGTCTATCGGTCAGGCACAACCGATTTCACCCCTTATATAGAAAAGTTTGCTGAGGCTGGCTGCAGCCTGGTCCTTTGCGATGCCGGTTTCCAGGACGTGGCGCCATTTGTCAAACAGTGCAGGGACGCGGGCTACAAGTGGACGCTGGGACAGGCAGGAGGGCTGGCTGATATTGACGACTACATTGGCAGTTGCGGCTTTGATGCAATGCAGGGCCTGATAGGCTCCTACTTCGGCATCTGGGATTTCCAGCGCACAAAGGTCAACCCGGAATATATAGCGATGTGCCGCCAGGTCATGGATACGCTCTCGGCCAGGCACGGCAAGCCATATAACTATAATGACTGGATCGGCTGGTTGCCCTCGCACCTGTTGATGCTGGCGCAGGCCATGCAAAAGGCCGGCTCAGCCACCGATACCGACGTCATAATGCAAGCCATACGCGGAGGCACCTTTGACACCACGGCCGGCACATTCAGGATGTCGGGGGAGAAAACCTACGGCTCACCCGTGGTATTCGGCAGCCCCGGCGCCATATGCCACATACAGGGAAATTCGGCTGAATACCTGGCCGAGCATCCTGTAACCTATATTCCCTGACAGTTCCGCCATGTCATCGCAAGACTCAAGGATTGCCGAACAGGCCGGTCAGCAGTCCCCGGCCCAGTAGGTGGCCCTGCATAGCGTCAACCACCTGGCTTTCCGCGGCTCCGGCCTCCAGCGCCAGCATGCTGTCCAGCGCGTAGAAGTAGAACTGGTAGCGGTGCCGGCTGCCGGCCGGCGGGCAGGGGCCGTTGTAGCCGACCTTGCCGAAGGTGTTGGTGCCCTGCAGGAATCCCTGGGCTGCCTCTTCTTTAATAGCCTGCGGCAGGCCTTCAAGCCCCGGCGAGATATTGAAGACCACCCAGTGGGTCAGTGTGCCGCGCGGCGTGTCAGGATCGTGCATAATAAGGGCCAGGGACTTCGTGCCTTCAGGCAGCGTGCCCCAGCTTAGCGGCGGCGACATATTCTGGTCCTTGCAGGTGAATAAGACCGGTATGGTGCCGTTGTCGGCAAAGGCGGCGCTGGTCACCATTAGTGTGGCAAGCTGGGCCGGCCCAGCTTGGCTCCGGGCAGGAGGTGGGGAGACGGGTTGATCCGCAGGAGTGCAGGAAAATAAGAACAGCAGTGTAATGAACAGAGGAACCAAGACCCTATCCAATCTCAACCCCGACATATTAATTATCATATCTGCAATCACCTGTTATTTCAATTCGGGGCGCGATAGTACTATACTGCTATTGACATTGCTGCTGAGGCGGTGTACTTTTTAGAAAAAATTCGGGTGATAAGAATGAATAAGCTGCTTGCGCTGTTATTGTTGGGCGCCGTAATCTTTGCGGCCTGTACCCCGGCGGCCCCTGCCGAGAAAGTCCGTGTGCTGATGGAAGACTATCCTCCCTATAACTATGTGGATGCCCAGGGCAAGCCGGCCGGCACTTCCACCGAGGTGGTAAATGCGGTCATGGGCAAGCTGGGAGTTAATATACCCATCGAAGTCATGCCCTGGACGCAGGCCTATGCGCTGACACAGCAGGAGCCCGGCGTAGCACTGTATTCAGTGGCCCGCACACCGGAGCGTGAGCACCTGTTCATGTGGGTAGGGCCGATAGGCGTTTATGAAAGCTGGCTGTACGCCAAGAAGGGCTCTGGAGTCAGAGTTAATACGCTGGACGAGGCCAAAGCCGTGAAGGCCATAGCGGCAGTCAAGGACGAAGCAGGTCAGCAGGCGCTGGCATCCCAGGGTTTTATTAACTTCGTATATACGGACTCCACGGCGGAGGGGCTTAAGAAGCTGATGTCCGGCGAGGTGGACCTGTGGCTGGGCACCAGGGAGGGGATTGCAACCGTGGCTAAAGAAGCGGGCGTCAATCCCGACGACCTTGAACCGGCCGTTTTCGTGCATCGCTCCGATATTTATATAGCTTTCAATAAAAACACGGCTTATGCTACGGTGAATGCCTGGCAGAAGGCGCTGGACTCGCTCAAGTAGCTGACGAGGGTCAGGCCACCGGAATGTCTGGCTGTGTGCTCATCCCCGGTGAGTAACGGGCGAATCCATTGTGGCCTCGCTGCTTGACGCTGTACATAGCCGCGTCAGCGCTTTTGATCAGCTGTGACAGCTCCTCTCCGTCCTCCGGATAAATTGCCAGGCCGATGCTGATTGTGATGGTGATGTAGTCCCCGGACGTTCCCAGCATAAATGGCGCTGCCGTCGCATTCAGTATCCTGAGCGCTACGCCATCGACTATATCCTCGCCCGAGATCTCCGGAAGCAGCACCATAAACTCATCTCCCCCGAGCCTGCAGACCGTGTCCACCTTGCGGACTACCGTAGTCAAACGTACTGCCAGGTCCTGCAGCAGCTGGTCGCCGGCGCCGTGGCCGTACTTATCGTTAACCTCTTTGAACCTGTCCAGGTCCATTATCATGACAGCCAGCCTTCTGTTATAGCGCGTGGCTTCTCCCAGCGCTATCTCGGCTCGATCGCTGAAAAGCGACCTGTTGGGCAGCCCGGTCAGGGGATCGTAATAGGCTATCTGTTTGATTGCCTCCTCAACATGCTTACGCTCGGTGATATCGTAGAAGACGAGCACCCGGCTACAAGTGTTGCTGCGCTTGCCTTTTACCAGTGGCGACACGTGTACACTGTAAAAGCGCGTTTCACCGCCATGGTCCAGCGTGATCTCTATATTAGCCTCCCGGCATTCGACGTAGTCCGGGTTCTTGCCGAGCTGGCTGGCAATATTTTTGGGCAACACCAGACCCTGAAGTGAATTAGGCGAGGAGTTGATTATCCGGTTCATAGCCCTATTGATGTCCACCACTCGCTCTTGCTCGTCCAGTACCATGAAACCTTCGTTCATATGCTCAATGGCAGACTCGCGCGCCACCGGCAGAACATCCAGAAATCCCGCCCTGGTTATGGCAAGCGTAAGACAAACGGACGAAATGGAAAATGAGGCAGGCGTCCAATCTACACGCGGCAGATAAGGTAAATTTATCAGGTAGAGGACGCTGGTAAGGGTGGGTAGTACGATGGAGATTGTCAGGTAAACAGTCTGGTCAAGGAAAAGCCGCGGCGGCTTGAACATCCTGTATATTAGCACCGAAACCCCGGCAATCTGCAGGCTGTAACCGAAAAAAGCGCCGATCCAGAACCAGGTGTTATATTCTTTTATCACAAGTATGAACGGGCCTTCTGTGGCGATATACGAGCTGACGTACATCAGGTGGTGAAAGCTGTTGGTCCACTGGAGTATCAATGTAATCACCGGTATGGTGAAGAGAATTGCCATTATGGGTGGAGTCAACCAGCTGTCATTGTGCGTATAACGAAAGGCGAAGAGTGACAGCATAACGGGAAGGAAGACTATTCCTATATAGCTGACGTCTATTCCCGCGTATATGGTACTGAAGTCAGAGGTAACATACTCAATAATGTAGCCTCCTGCCCAGAAGGCGCTGGCCAGCAGCAGTCCCATCAACGGCCTGGCGCCGGGCGCGGAGCGACGCGGCCAGATGTACCCGATCAGGACAAGCGACATGGCAACTGAAAGGCAGAGCGCAGCCATGTAAAAAAGCCACATCGTGCCAAGCATCGATAGCTGGAAAAGTGAGCCCATAGCGACACTATAAAGCAGGCTGGCACTGCTGTCAATCGATCTCAGCGTAATTCAAACTGAGGGCACACTGGCGTTCTACCTGCAACCTTTTTGCAACCGGGACGTTATGTATTAAACTATTATGCAAGGGTTGATGCTTAGAACGGATACAACTTTAGTTGCGGATTTGCTGGAGAACGAGAAAGAGCTGGTGAAGCGGGCGCAGCATAACCGGGAGGCCTTCGGCGAGCTGTACGAGATCAATTACCGCAGGATCTTCAACTATGCCCTCAAGCGCACAGCCAACGTCCAGCTTTCGCTGGATGTTACATCGGTTACCTTTCTCAAGGCGCTGAGTCAGATCAAGAAGTACCGCTGGCGCGATGTGCCCTTCGCCGCCTGGCTGTACCGCATCGCCAGCAATGAGATCAACGACCACTTCCGCCGGGAAGGCCGGCGTCCGGCCAGTATGGAGCAGCTGGCAGAGCTGGCCGACGTGCATGATTATGCTGAAGAGGTCAACCAGGCCGAGGAGGAGCTAAGCCGCAATGAGGAGTTCCTGCTGCTGCACACCAAACTGGCCGAGCTGCCGGAAATATACCAGGAAGTCATAGTGCTTAAATTTTTTGAAAAGAAAAAAATACGTGAGATGGTTGAAATACTGGGCAAGAAGGAAGGCACCATCAAGTCACTGCTGCACCGCGGGCTGGAGAAGCTGAGGGAAAAAATGAAATGAAGCGGGGCAACTATTTTAATCCTCCTGCATTATATTATTAGGAACTGCAATGAAGAAGGAAGAGCTGATAAGGAGACTGGAAAGCGCCAGAATGCCCGACCTGATGGTATCCGGGCACAAGGAACACCTGCGCAAAATACTGCTGGAAAGGGCCGCAGCAGAACAGATGTCACTGGTTGATAGGCGCAGGGGCACAAAAGGATGGGGCCTGAACGGTTTCGGTGACTGGCTGAGGCTTCCGGCCTGGAGGACGGCCGCGGCCAGCGCGCTGGCCCTCATCGCCATCGGTGTGGTCCTTGGGCTGGTGTTCTATGTGATAATTCCTTCTCCGGCCGCAATTGCAGAGAACGTGGTCAAAAATGATCCGGGAATCCAGCACAGGCTGACGGGCTCAGGGGAGATAATGATAGTCCGCGTGGAGATCAAGGGCGGCATGGCCAGCGTGGTCTGCGGGCGCAGCGTTGGCGATTTCATCGAAGCTGATGTTGACCTGGGAGGCAGGTCGGTGGTCAGCATGCGGAGATTTGAAGCAATCTATATGCCCGAGCTCACAGCGGCTGCTCAAGAAAAGGCCGTCAGCATAGCCTCCGCCGACCCCAACGTCAAAGCCCTGCTGGAAAAAGGCGGGACGGTGGGCAAGATATTCCCTATCTTCTCGTCGTTTTCCGGCGCCACTGTGGTGGGAAATGTCTTGAAAGTCACGCCGGCTGCAACGCTAGCTGTAGTTCCAGTGGAACTGGACGGACGCACCTGGATGGTGGAAGTCAACATCGAGCAGGAAAGGACGGAGCATATAATTCAGCCGCAAAAATGGCAGGTTTTCACAGTATATTACAGCGAGATACCGCTATAACCATAGACAGTATTAAACATTTTCAGGAGGGTCATCATGTCTTTTTCCCGTGAAACAGCCCTGCGGAAGCCAGTGGCCTGGCTGATCTCCGCAGCGGTGGTGATAGCCGCAGCGCTGCTGCTGGCCGGCTGCACAATGTCGTCAACAGCGGCAGTGACACCGCTGCCGGTAACCCCTGCCCCGGCGAGCACGACTGCAAGCCCGGTGGCTCCGCTCTATGACGAGTCTACAGTGGAGTCACTGTACGACAGGGCCATCCCGGCCGTAGTGCAGATAGAGACCACCACCAGCTCACCGCTGCAGGTGGTTCCCAATCCCTTCGGACTGCAGGTGCCCAAGCAGCGGGGCCAGGGCTCCGGCTTCTTCGTGGATAACCAGGGCCACATACTTACAAACGAGCATGTTATAGACCAGGCGACGAATGTGACCGTGATGTTGAGCGACGGCACACAGCTGAATGCCAGGGTCGTGGGCAGCGACCGCTACAACGACCTGGCGCTGCTGCAGGTCGATGCTTCCAAAGTGACCAGTGCGGCCATCCTGACGCTGGGTGATTCCAGCAGGGTGAGGCCGGGACAGATGGCCATCGCCCTCGGCTCCCCCTACGGACTTCAGGGCTCGGTGACGGTTGGCATCATCAGTGGGGTAGGCCGCTCCATACCCGGCTCAACCGAGCGCAACATGACGAACATAATCCAGACCGATGCCGCCATCAACCCGGGCAACTCGGGAGGTCCGCTGATGAACTCCAGCGGCGAGGTGATAGGCATCAACACGGCCATCGAGGCGGCGGCTAACAGCGTTGGCTTTGCCGTGCCCATCGACACGGCCAAACAGCTGCTGCCCGAGCTTATCAAAGGCGGCAGCGTGAAAACAGCCTGGCTGGGCATCCAGGGCATAGCCATGGACCAGGAGCTGGCAAGCGAGTTAAAGCTGCCTGCCGACAAGGGCGTCTATATAGTAGCCGTCATGCCTGACAGCCCTGCTCAGAAAGCCGGGCTGACCGCAGGCGGCAGGGACAGCCAGAACAATCCCAAGCCCGGCGGAGACATCATAACCGCGGTGGACAACTTGCCGGTCAGCAAGGTAGCGGATATGCTGACCTATTTCAACGGAAAGCGGCCTGGCGACAGCGTGACGCTGTCGGTCATACGCAACGGGCAGACGGTTTCCGTGCCGGCGCAGCTGGCCGAGTGGCCCGAACAGCTTCCAACGTCACTGTCACAGGGCCAGGGCAACGGACAGGGGCAGAGTCCCAAAGAGTATGACTTCGGCCCCTTCCACTTCTACTTCAAATAAACTGGTTTTGCCCCCCAACTTCCGGCCCCTTCTCTCCCCCCGGGGAGAAGGGGCTGATTTTATTCAACCCCGGCTGATGAATTTTTGCATCCAGATAACATTGAAGTCCCGGCCGAACTTGCTGCCCACGCGGACGAAGCGGCCGCACTCTTTGAAGCCCTGCTTGCGGTGGAACTTGAGGCTCTGCTCGTTCAATGACGATATATTGGCCAGCAGCGTTTCAACACCCAGCCCGGCAGCATCGGCAGCCAGCACCTTGAGCAGCCGAGTTCCCAGCCCCATGCGCTGGTGCTCCGGAAGGATGAAATAGGTCAGCTCAGACGAGCGGTTGAAGGCATCGCTACGCTGGTGATGACGCAGCAGGCCAAAGCCGGCAAGCTTTCCTCCTCTCTCTATGACGTAGAAAATGCCCTCGCGACATATGCCTTTGAGGAAGTCAAAGAGCTGGTAGTCCGCTTTCCTCTCCGGGTAGGCTGCAAATCCGTTTTGCACAAAATGGTTGAAGATATCCACGACCTGCTCACGGTCCCCGTCCATGGCCTTTCTGATCACATATTCCTGCATAAATCCCCTCCGCCGCGACCTCATAGCATGCCGGGAGGCGGCTCCCCTCTCGGCCCTGCAGACCTGTCCTCCCTGGCAAACAGGGAAAAGATGAAACCACCGGCGCACATTGCCACGCCGGCCAGGAAAGCATACTGGAAGCCGGTCAACAGGAGATCGGTCGGCAGGCCCGTGCCGGACGGGCTTGTATTCATGGAGCTGACAGGGAGAACGGATGAAAAGACCGTCTGGTATATGGCAACACCCAGCACCATGCCCAGGTTCTGAAAGGCGCGTGAAGCGGCGGAGGCGGCGCCCTGGTTGTCTGCCGGAACAGAGCCCAGCGTTACGCTGTTATTGGTAGGCACAAAGGAACCCATGGAAAGCCCTATCAAGGCAAGATAGACCAGTGTGGGAATGGTGGAATCGACCTGCAACGTAAAGGAGAAAAACAGCAGCGCTGCAGCTCCTCCCGCCGCTCCGGCACAAGCCAGCACCCGCGGCCCTGTCCTATCAGAGAGACGTCCCATCAGCGGACTGACGATTATGAAGATGATAGAGCTGATGAGGAAGGCTGCGCCGATCAGGCTGGTTTGGAGCTGCCTGACCAGGGACAGGTAGAAGGGCAGCAGGAAATTGCCGCCAGCGAAGGTGCCCCAGATGAGCATGCAGGCCAGGGAGCCGAAGGTAAAGCTTGGATGTTTGAAGAGCCGGGGATGAATTAACGGATCCTTGAATTTTCTCTCCCACAGCACGAAGCCGGCCAGCAGGAGCGCGGCCAGGATGAAAGCACATAGAATGCCCCAGTGCGCCCAGCCGATCTTCTGGCCCCGGTTAAGTGCGAAAACCAGGGACACCAATCCCAGGAATATCATCACAGCCCCGGCCGTATCGAAGGGCAGCTTCTCGCCGCCCGGCTCCCTCTTTTCGTGAGGCAGGACCTTTAACGCCACTATAATGGCTGCGATGCCCACAGGCACGTTGATCCAGAATATCCAGTTCCAGTTCAGGTACTGCGTGATGACGCCGCCCAGCGGCGCGCCGACGACCACTCCCAGGCCGGCCATGGTCGAGGTAATCCCGAAGGCCCAGCCCCTGGACGAGGCAGGTATATAGCGGGTTATCATGGCCATTCCCACGGCATAGAGCATGGAGGCGCCGATGCCCTGGATGGTGCGTGCGCCTACCAGCAGGTAGATGCCGGGGGCAAAGCCGCTGAGAAAAGAGCCCAGCGTGAAGGTGGCGAAGCCCAGTATAAAGATGAGTTTAAAACCTGTGCGGTCACCGATCTTGCCAAAGATGGGCAGCGTGCTGGTTATAATGAGCAGGTAGCAAATAGTTACCAGCGCCACATCGCTAGTATCGACGTTGAAGTAGTGTGCGATGGTGGGCAGGGCAACGTTGACGATATAAGTATCCAGCGCGGCCATGAAGGCCGAGAATGCAACGCTGATCACTATCCAGCGTTGCCGGTGCCTGTCCTCAACTGCCTGTCTGCTCATCATACAATTCTGCGGCCGGCAGCCCCGGCACGCCGGGGCCGCCGGATATTGAAGATCTATTTGGGTTGTGGAGGTGCGGGGTTGACCACACCCTTGCAGAGCTTCTCGGGCACTGTCTTGATAAGCTCTTCCAGGGACCACAGGCCGTCGTCCTTATTGATGGTGGCTATGATCATGGGCTCCTGATAGAAGCCGATCTGGCTGCCGTTGATAAAGAAAGTACGGCCGTTTATGAAGCCGGATTCCTCGCTGGCCAGATAGACGACGATTGGCGGAATGTGTTCGGGCTTGGAGGCAAACATCTGGTTGAAAAATTTTTCAAACTCGTCATCACTGGTGACCCCCATAGTCGATGCCTTCTTCCTCATGGCCTCTTTAAGCTCGGGCGTTACGGTCATCCTGGTGGCGGCATTGGGCCGGATGGCGTTGCAGGTTACGCCGTACTTGCCCAGGTCCAGCGCCACCGTGCGGGTGAAGCCCACGATGCCTTCCTTGGCTGCGCTGTAATTAGCCTGCCCCATGTTGCCCAGGCCTGAGATGGAGGAGGTATTGATGATGCGGCCCCAACGCTGCTGTCGCATATAGACGCTGGCCGGCCTGGTGCAGTGGAACGTGCCGTAAAGGTGCACCTTCATGACCATGTCCCATTCCTCTTCAGTCATATTGAACAGCATGCGGTCACGCAGGATGCCTGCGTTGTTCACCAGTATGTCTATCCTGCCGAAGCTGTCTATGGCGGTCTTGATTATGTTCTCGCCGCCCTCCGGCGTGGCCACCGAGTCATAGTTGGGGACGGCCTCTCCGCCCATATTGGCGATCTCGCCGCAGACCTCGGCTGCCGGCGTCTGCGACGACCCTGAGCCGTCGGCGGCGCCGCCCATGTCATTGACAACCAGCCTGGCGCCTTCGGCTGCCAGGGCCAGGGCCTCAGCCCGCCCGATGCCGCGACCGGCGCCGGTTACCACTGCTACTTTGCCCTTTAATCTGTCGCCCATGCTTTTATACGCTCCTTATAATTATTTATTACACACAAAATTTGCCATATTTTACATCACCCGCCGCTCCTCTGCATGGCATAGCTGCTGCGGAGCTTGTTGATACTGTCCGGGGCTGGTAGAATAGCGTTATCACAGGCCATCGTATACATCCGAGTATCATTTAAGTGTAACGGGGCGGCGGGTGGAACTATGGAACTTAACGAGCTGCAGTACGAGCAAAAGGGAAAGGTCGGATGCATTACACTTTACCGGCCGGAGAAAAGGAATGCCATAAGCCTGCACATGCTGGGTGAACTGCGTGACCTTTTCCAGAAATTGGACCTGGAGGAAGAGGTCAGGGTGGTAATTGTTAAAGGGGAGGGCAAGGGTTTTTCATCCGGCTACGATATAGATGACGTCGCTCCCCGTGAAGATATGACTCCCCGCCGTGAAGTGGCCAGGGACTTCGAGGTGCTGGGAATATACGAGGTTATCCGCAAATGCAACATGGCTACCATAGCCCAGCTGCACGGCTTCTGCCTGAACGGCGCCACGGACCTGTGCCACCACCTGGACTTTACCATCACCGCTGACGACTGCGTAATAGGCTATCCGACCATGCGCTGCTGGGGCGCCAGCGTGGCCAACCTCTGGCTTTATCATATGGGCCCCCAGTGGACGCGGTACATGATGATGACGGGCGATACCATTGACGGCGCAATGGCTGAAAAGATTGGTTTTGCCATTAAAGCTGTGCCGGAGGACCGGCTGGATAAAACGGTAAAGCATTTTGCCGAGAGGCTGGCCAACGTGGACAAGGACGTGCTGGCAGCCCACAAGAGGGCGGTCAACGCAGGGCTGGAGCTGATGGGCTGCCGCAATATGTTGGAGTTTGCCATTGAGAACGACTGCATTACCAACCGTCAGGATACTGTGCAGAAGATTTTTGACCGTACTACCGGCCTGGGCATCGAAGCCCTGATAAAAGAAGTAAACCGGGGCTTCAGGCCACAAAAGGCGCCGTTCGAGCCACTGGAAGATTAATCCGGATGACCCGGCTTGCCCCTGACCAGGTCGGTTATCTCCGTCTTTGAAAGCACCCTGAAATGGCCCTCCGGCAGGTCGTCCAACTTCAGATGCCCGATCCTCACCCGCTTCAGCTGTTTGACAGTGTAGCCAAGCTGGGCGAACATGCGCCGCACCTGCCGGTGCCGGCCCTCGTGTATAACTATGCTGTAGTTAAAGGGCGGCCGATAGCTGATCTCCTTCACCTGCGCCGGTGAGGTCATGCCGTCCTCCAGTAGCATGCCGTGCTCCAGCTGCTCCTTTTCATCCGGCTTGATTGCACCTTCAATGTATACCAGGTACTCCTTGTTCAGCTCAAACCTGGGGTGGGTGAGCCGGTATGTGAGGTTACCATCATTGGTCAGCAGCAGGAGGCCGGTCGTATCCTGGTCGAGGCGGCCCACCGGGTAAAGCCCCAGACCCCGGTACACCGCCGGCAGGATATCCATAACGGTCTTCCTGTGGCGGTCGTCGCTGGTGGTTGTCAGCAGGCCGGCCGGCTTGTTGAGCATGAGCACCACCCTGGAGCGCTGGCTGAATGATACCGGCTTGCCGTCAAAGGTGACCTCATCCGCTTCAGGATAAACGGGCATGGTGTAGCTGGAAGCGGTCTGGCCGTTGACAGCCACGCGGCCGAGCTTGATGGCGGCTACTACCTGGCGCCTGGCGCCCAGCCCGGCCTCCACCAGGTATTTAAGCAGGGGGAGGGAGTCCATGACGGACTAAATTGTATCACTATCATCAGGCCAAAGATTGACAGCCAAGCCCGGCAGCAACATGATATATGAATATATTACTATATACTCATGAAGTAATATTTTGAGTGAATTGAAGGAGAAAATAAATAACGGACAGGAGGGATCAGAGATGGCAGATGATGGAGTGACGATTGTTGTTTTCAGCGGGGACATGGACAAGGTGATGGCGGCTCTCAACATTGCCATAGGCGCTGCAGCTTCGGGCAAGGAGGCCAATATGTTCTTCACCTTCTGGGGCTTGAAGGCCATTCAGAAGGGCAATCTTACCGGCAAGAGCTTTTTCGCCAGGATGATGTCAGTTATGAACCGGGGAGGCATCAGCCGCATCGGGCCATCGAGGTTTAATTTCTGGGGCATGGGACGATGGATGTTCAACCAGATGATGAAAGCCCACAAGATAACGCCCATGGCCGAGCTGCTCAAGATTGCGATTGACGTGGGAGTGAAGTTCTATCCATGCCAGATGAGCATGGAAGTACTGGAAATAACCAAAAATGATTTTATTGACGAGGTTCAGCCGGCCTGCGGAGTGGCTACCATGCTTGAAATGGCCAATCGCTCCAAGGCTACCTTCTTCGTCTAGGGAGAAAAATATGCCGGCAGATGTTGAAGTAAAAATGGCATTCAACATTGAGGAATCGAGGCGCGTGCTGGCCGATATACCAGCCCGGGCACGGCCTGGATTGCTTCAGTAAAATTAGCGACGTGTAAGCTATAGTTAATCCATTACTGATTCGTGAATAATGGCTGAAATGTCCTTGACCTGGAGCTTGTCCTCAAGGTTTTCAGCCTTGACTGCGTCTTGGAACATAACCATGCAGCCCGGGCAGGCTACCGCAAGTGTGCCGGCACCGGTCCGGCCGGCTTCCCGCACCCTGATCCTGGCGGGGCTGTCCTGGCCCCCTGCCAGGTAGTCGGTCATGAAGTTGCCGCTGCCGCCGCCGCAGCAGAAGGCATCCGCTTTGTTTCTGCTCATCTCGGTAAGCTCAATACCCCGGACGCTCTGGAGTACTTTGCGCGGTGGGTCATAAATCTTGTTATGCCTGCCGAGGTAGCAGGGGTCATGGTAGGTAACCGTAGCCTTTTTACCGTTCGGTTTTAACAATTTATCCCTGATCAGGCTTTCCAATACCTGAGTGTAATGATAGACTTCAAATTTATGGCCCATGCCCTGGTATTTATTTTTCATGATGTTGTAACCATGAGGGCAGAGGGTGATAACTTTTCGAACGTCCAGTTCTTTGAACCTGGCAATGTTTTTGCCTGCCAGGGCATTGAAGAGGTCCAGCTCTCCCAGAGAATACACTTCATTGCCGCAGCATTCCTCTTCCTCGCCCAGGATACCGAATGACAGCCCTGCCTTCTCCAGCAGGCCGGCCACGTTCCTGGCCATTTTTTGGCCGTTTTCATCATATGAGCCCAGGCAGCCCACATAAAGAAGGAAATCATCACCTTTCTTATATCTTCTGACGCCGTCCGCCCACGCCGCACGATCCTCCCTCAGACATTTCTGCGGATTCCCGTAATTATAGACGGACTCAAGGAAGCGCTTAACCCTGGCGGGAATCTTGCCCTGTTCGACCATGTCGCTTCTGGCCTCAATGATCCAGTCGACTATCTCAGGAGCGAACTTCATGGGGCATTGTTCAGAACAGTTCTTGCATGTTGTGCAGGCATACAGTATCTCGGCAAGGTGCTCCGACCAGGGGATTTCTCCCTTCAGCCAGGCGTAGGTCAGCCACAGGCGGCCGCCGGTGGAATACGAATCAAAACGGAACCTGCTGTAAGAGGGGCAGTTGAGAGCAGAATAATCAGTGGGGAACTTGCAGTAACCGCAGCGGAAACACCGGTGAATCTGGGTCTGATATCTCTTCATCGGGACACCTCCCAGTTGCCCGGATTCATTATGCCATTGGGATCCAGCAGTTTCTTTATTTTCATCATCAGGCCAAGCGTATTGGGATCCATCTTTTGCATGGTCAGTTTCTGCTCATCCAGGTTTGGTTTCCACATTACACCGCCGTTGTCCAGGGCAAACTCGGCTGCCTCGTCCAGCGCCTCTTTGGCCTTTTTCATCGTCTGCGGGTCTGCCCGGTTGAAGGTATAGGAAAAGGAGAACATCATGCAGTGGCCGCCGTCGATCATACGGGCTGCGGATGAGTAAAACAGGTTGTATTTTTCAGCCAGGTCAGCCAGCTTTTTAACATAGACAGGGAATTTCTCGATGGGAGCAATAGGGCCGCTGTACTCGAAGCCGCCCCCCTTGCTCACATCGGCAAAGCGGGTTGTGTCCTTGGACGGCATGGAGAGCATGGGCGCTTTCATCTCCGGCACGAGACTGACAAAGCCTCCCTCACGTTTTTCAAAGTAGTCACGGAGCGCCTTCCAGCACATTTTGCGCTTGAATTCCAGCTCTTCATCGCTGTCACCGGTGATGTAGAAGAGGATGTAAAAGTTGCCCCTGTACCTGAGCGGTATGGGCTGTGCCGTGACGACAAGGTCCTCTATCATCTCGGTACGAGCCAACCTCCGCATGATGTCGGGCACAAGCTCGGCCTTGTCAGTGAGAAAGAGCATGGGGTCGCGGTATTTCTTACATGGATAGAGTTTGATGCCCAGCTTGGTAATTATGCCGGTGGTGCCGAACCAGCCAAAAAACAGGCTGCTGAGGTCGGGCATGGGAGGCCCCTTGGAAAACCAGTGAGGGGAAATGGCACATGAGCCGATTCTACATATTTCACCGGTCGGCAGCACAACTTCCAGGCCGCTTACCATCTCGGAATTGAAACCGTGCTGCTGCGTCAGGCGCCCCTGACCGTGTATGACAGCGTTGGCAACCACCGTTGCAATCGGAGGCGAATCCGGTATACTGTGCCTCAGCTCTGGATGGTGTTTCAGCAGATAGCTTTTTAAAGCGCCGTGAGTTACCCCGCCTTCCACGATGGCATAGCCGCCGCTTTCATTGACCTCAATTATTTTATCCATCTTCTTCATATCCAGCAGTATGCCGCCCTTCTGCGGTATGACCAGGCCGGTCAGCGACAAGCCGCCACCCTTGGGAACTACGGGTATCTTCTCGCGGCTGGCCAGCTTAATGATGGCCTGGACCTCTTCAACGGACGACGGCATGACCACATAGTCGGGCTCATGCGGCGGCATCAACCCGGGGTCGCGCCCGTACATGTACAGTTCTTCCCTGTTCTTTGAAACAAAGTCTTTGTCAACGATACTGGTCAATTCAGTGTAAACATCAATCATCTGACTACACCTCAGTTTCAATTTTCTGCAGTTTCAAAGCTGGTTCCTCGCCTATGGCCATCCGGCAGAGGTCGATAACATGTATGGGCTTTAACCCGCGTTCGGCCACCTTCTCGGCCAGCGCATCCCAGCAGGCGGGGCAATTGAAAAGGACATAGTCGGGATTGGAAGCCTGCATGTCATCCAGGTTTCTCTTCTGGATATCATCCGCCAGCTCCGGCCCTTTGCCCATCCTTATCAGCTCGGCACAGCAAAGGGCGTTTTGTCTGTCGTACTGGCGCCCGACCCTTTCAACGCCTATCAGCTTGAGCAAATCGTCCAGGACATTATCTATGTGGGGCACCAATCTTGTTGAGCAGTTACGCTGATAAGCAACTTTTAGCCCCAGCGGCTTTACCCTGCCTTTCAGAGCCTTGAGGCGTTCGATGAGATATTCATAATAATGTACGGGCTTGAACGGCACCTCGATGCCATAGGCGGGTGCCAGCGAGGTATAAGTGGCATAACATTCATCATGCAGGCAAATCAGCTCTTTAACGCCCTGTTTTTTTATGTTCTCAAGCACGGTGGCAAGCCTTTGCCGGATGAGGGAGGTCCTGGCGTAGTGCAGATAAACTGCATTACAGAAGAACTCCTGCCCGAATAAGACCGAATATTCCAGGTCCTTGAAGAGCTCACCATGGGCCAAGGCATTGAAATGGTGCAGGAAGCAGTAAGAAAGGGCCCTCTCCTGCAACATTCCCACCGTGAACTTACCCACAGGTTCGCACTGGTTTACCCACATGGTTATGATCGGCCGGGGTGAGGGAAGTATGCCTTTTTCCTCCTGCCTGTCCACCAGCATGTAAAAAGGATGGTTGCCGTGCGGGCAATATTCTTCGCAGGCATAGCAGGTTGTGCAAGCCTCAAGCACGAAGGATTCTTGCCCGTTGATGATCTTCTGCCACTCTTTTTTGGCGGCAGCCGCATCCAGCTTGATGTACTGGCATTTGGTGAGACACGAGACGGTTTTGCACCTGGCGCATTTATCCCGGTCGAATTTTAATTGAGGCATATGCAGTTACCCCCTGTCTTAAGATTTCTTTTTGGTGCCTGTCAGCCATGCACCGATATTAATCCACGGTTGGTGAATCCTGCCGTGGGCAAAGCTATCTGTGCATCTATCCTACCAGTGTTGGCTTTTTATGTCCAAAAGGAGGGAATGCCAGCATATTTACGCCAGGACACTGTCTCAAATGAAACTAAAGGCACTTGATTAGTAGTTCAACACTGCTTTAGCTTCAAGAACCTCAGAGACTACCTTGCCGGCCTTCACAAGCTGGGCTTTTTCGACCAGCAGGTCCGGGGTTATTTTACGTGCCTCGATGCAGGGGATGCAAACATAGATCTGGCCTCCGAACTCCAGGAAGCTGTCAACCAGTTTTTTCAATGAATCGAAACCTGCTGCGAAGATGTGATCATAGCACTCTTTTTTAGCCAGCATAACGCCCATCGACTGGAGCACGATCGTAACCTGGACGTCCATAGCCAGTGCGGCATTGCCAACTACAAATGGCAATGAAGCCTTCTCAGGGTCTTCCCCCCCATGGGTCGCGAAGATGACGATTTTCTCAGCCATTGTACCTATTCAACCTCCTTTTTTCGGCTTTATTTGAATTTTAGCTTCAAACCTCAGCTCAGTCCATCGGGCAATAGGCCCTTGCCAGGAAGCGGGAGATATCACTTATCTCAACAGAGGAATCTGCCGCGCGTTTGAGGTTAGCCAGGCAGATGGGACACATGGCCACCACCTGTTGGCCGCACTCGGCCAGCTGGCCTGCGCGTTTGGAGGCAACCTGGCGCGCTTTGCCCGGGAAGAG
Organism: uncultured Dehalococcoidales bacterium; assembly: GCA_964605885.1. GTDB lineage: Bacteria > Chloroflexota > Dehalococcoidia > GIF9 > UBA5629 > CAZSED01. The sequence continues at coordinate 9,897 of CAZSED010000022.1, read as the reverse complement.
CGATTCCAGCGGGCCGCCGCAACAGTGTGTCAGCCTGCCGGAAAGCTCCGGCTCAGGCAGCTTCAGCCCCGCATTTGCCAGCAGGCTGCGCGGCTGGTCTATAATGCCATCATAACGTGCATAAACACACGAGTCGTGAATTACCACGTCGCCGTCTAGTTTCGAGGCACACTGCAGGTCACGCTCCGCTAAAACCTCCAGGTAGCTCTTGACCTCCAGGTCATAGCCGCTGATAAATTTGGGATATACCGTTTTAAGCATATCTGTTGTATGCGGGTCGAGTGTTATGACGTGCTTGACGCCGTTGTCTTTAAATATCCTGTACACGCGCCGGGCATGCCGGACGAAAACATCATCAACGCCCTCATCGTAAAGCAGTGCACCGGAATACAGCTCTTTGCCGTAAAGGTAGCCGAATTTTACGCCAGCCGTCATGAGCAGGCGGGCGATATCGTGCAGCATGCCGTCGTATTTCTTCTGCTCTTCCGGCCTTCCTGCCAGTAAAAACCAGGACAGATTGATCACCCTGTTAACGGCCCGGCCCAGTCCAATGAACCTGCTGATCCACGAGCCCTCGAATTTCTCCATCCAGCCGGCCAGCGCCTCTATCGAAGGTATGAGCTGGTACATGAGGCCGGTATAGATCACGGTCTCACCGCCGAAAGGTATCTTGAGGCCGTCAGCCCAGCCTGTTGTTTGTCTCATGGAGAGCGGTATAACGCTTCCCCTTCTATCCAGGTTGTCGGCCAGTATGCCTATAACATCACGTATCGGCAGTGCCATGCTTACCTCTTTGCGACTCTAAATACATCGCGGTTGATATAGCTACGCAGCGCCCGTATGTTGCCTGCAATGGGGACGCCGGCAGGGCAATTGTCCTCGCACATTTTGCAGAGCAGGCAGGAGAAAATTTCCTCGGTATTTTCCATAACCTTATCCCGGGCGCCCATCAGCGCATAGCGGAAAAGCATCCTGGGATGCAGCTCGATGCCCAGAGGGCAGAGAGCGGTGCAGGAGCCGCAGTTAATGCAGGCGGCAGCGTTGAAGTCCGTGCCTGTCTTTATTTTTTCAGCCAAATCGTAATCCGTTTTTATCAACCTGTGACCTCTTTGACTCTGTACTGATAATAATCATCAGCCCGGCCCTTGGGCATCTCAACCAGAAGGCCGTACCGTCGCATGGCCATGACCCACTCCACGACTTCAGCAGAGGGGTAGCCCAGCTCTGCCGCCAGTTCGGGTATGGTTTTAGGCCCTTCCCGCAAGACCGCCAGGATGCGGTCTTTCATGAACATCTCGTCGCGCATGACCTCGGCGCGGTTGCGCAATTGCCTCTTTTCCATCACGCGGCCTGCCTTGCCATGGCGTCTATCATGGAGTCTATTTGCTGGTTGGTATAGCCCTTTACGTCGATGGCCTGGAACGGGCATACAGGCACGCAGGCGCCCTCGCCTTTGCACAGCACCGGGTTGATCTCCGCAATCTCCTTATCGTCCCGGGTGACCTTGTTGACAGCATTGTAGGGGCAGGCTGCCTGGCACAGGCCGCACCAGGTGCAAAGGTTGGGATTGACCCCCGCCACCAGCGGCTCCAGGTCTATATATCCTTTCAGCAGCAGAGCGGCCGCCTTGGACGAAGCGGCCATGGAGCTGGCAACGCTCTCGGCCAGCGTCTTGGGGCCCTGCGCTGCGCCGGCGATGAACAGCCCGTCTATCACCGTCTCCACCGGCTTGAGCTTGGGGTGTATCTCGTTGAAGAAGCCGTCCTTGCCGACCGGCAGCTTCAACACTCTTACCAGTGCTGCGTTGTCTTTTGGAACCATGCCGGTCACGAGCACGACCAGGTCGGCGTCTATTTCGACCTCTTCACCGCCTGTCAACTTATCCTTAACGATTACCTTTAGCCTGTCGCCTTCACGCGTTACCTGTGGAGGCTCAGTCTCCTCGTAGCGTATGAAAATGCAGCCCTTGTCGAGGGCATCATCGTAGAGCGTCTCATATTTGCCGTAGGTGCACATGTCGCGGAATAGGTGGAACTGGTGGATGGAAGGGTCCAGCCCGGAGGTGCATAAAGCCGAATGCACGGCTGCGGTACAGCAGCAGCGTGAGCAGTAGAGATGCGGGTTCTCCTCCTTGGTATGTTCCCTGGATCCCACGCAATAAATATAAGCGATAGATTTCACATCACGGCCATGGTACTGTAATTTGCCTTTGGAGTCGTTGAGCAGCTCTTTGTATTCCGGCAGGGTCAGCACGCCCTCCAGCCCATAGCCAAACTCACCTTTCAGGGGTGAATAGGAATCAAAGCCGGTAGCCACCACGATGGCGCCCACCGTCAGCGAAATGGTCTCTTTCCCCCTGACCAGCAGCTTGACGTTGAACTCGCCTACATTGCCGCCTTTCTCAATTATCTCGGCCTCTGTGTAAATGGTGATGTTGTCCCGCTGGCGGGCTTTTTGTACCAGTGAATCAATTATTTCTGACCCTGTCCTGTTGCCGGGGAACATCTTGCCCCATTTATTGATCATGCCTCCGGGCTGTGCGGCCTTCTCGACAACATGTACAGCGATTCCCATGTCGGAGAGAGAAAGCGCGGCCCGCAGGCCGGCTACCCCTGCTCCAACCACCAGCGCGGCCGGAACGGTATTAACGCGCAGCGGCCTGAGCGACTCCGAAAGGGCGGTGTGTGCTATACCGGCACGCACCAGCTTGATGGCCTTTTGCGTTGCATCGTCCCTGGAATGAGTGTGTGCCCATGAGCACTGCTCGCGTACGTTGACCTGTGTGTACTGGTATGGGTTAAGGCCAGCCCGCTCCGCCATGGCCCTGAATGTGTTCAGGTGCAGCTTGGGAGAGCAGGAGGCGATAACGATGCCGTCCAGCTTCTTTTCACGTATCTCGTTTATCATATCCTGCTGCGCGGCATCCGAGCAGGTGAACATGTTGGTCTTGACGGCGGCCACGGAGGGGTCGTTCTTGACGGCCTCGGCCACCTTCTCCACGTCAACGTAATCGGAGATGTTGCCGCCGCAGTAGCAGATATAAACGCCTAGTTTACGTTCAGCCATGGCCATTCCCCGTTCTCTTTAAGTAGGCAGCTACCTGTGCAGCAGCGGCATCAGAATGTAAAATGGTGTCCGGTATATCACGGGCCGCGGCCGCCGTGCCGGCCACAAATACGCCCTCGATGCTGGTCCTGCCCGGCTCAAGGTCCTCGTCCATCTCCCTGACATAAGAGAACTGGTCAGCCTCCAGAGCGCCGTTTGCGAACATGGCGAGAGGGCCCTGGGTCGGTAGTACGCCGACAGATAGGACAACCAGGTCATGCTCGGCCTGCTTGGTGCCGCCCGTCCCCTCAATGTCCTCGTAGAAGACCGTCAGGTTCTGGTCGGCCGTCTCCTCGATCCTGGCAACCTTGCCCTTGACAAAATATACGCCCATGCCCTTGGCCTGCTCATAGAACTCGTCATATCCCTTGCCGAAGGCGCGGATATCTATGTAATAGATGGTGATATCGGCCAGCGGCAGTGCACCCATGAGCAGCTGGGCCTGCTTGAGCGAGTACATGCAGCACACCCGCGAGCACAGCCGATTGTTGGCCTGCTGATCCCGCGACCCTGTGCACAGTACGAAGGCTATGTTGCTGGGAGCCTTGCCGTCGGAGGGACGCACTACGGCGTTATAAGGCCTGGTCGGCGCCAGTATACGGTCCATCTGCATGGCATCGATTACATTGGGGAAGCGACCGTAGCCCAGGGCGGGCTTGTTGGCCGCATTGAAAATCTCAAAGCCGGTGGAAAGCAGCACAGAGCCCACGCTGAGGTTGCTCTTCTCCAGGCGTTCATCCAGCCTTATGGCATCGGCCGGGCAGGCCTGTTCACACTGTCTGCATTCGGAACAGCCGCCGCAGTCCAGGCAGCGGTTGGCGCTGTAGCGGGCCTCCTCCTCGTTCATGGTCAGCTCATATTCGTCAAAAGAGCGGACCCACTCGGCGGCAGGCCTGTATTTCGACTCGACCGGCTCTCTCTGGCTCAGCATGCCCTCCGCTCTGCTCAATACCTGCTCGCGCTCCACTTCAGGCAGCCTGTCATCGTAGCGGGCGCCATCCAGGGGCCGGCCCTGTAGATAACGGTCAATATAGAAGGCAGCCCTCTTTCCCTGGCCGATGGCCTTGACGATCATGGTCGGCCCGGTAACTGCGTCTCCACCCGCAAATACCGCGGGCGTAGACGTCTCCAGCGTCTCTTTATTCACCTGTATCGTGCCGTTGCGGTTAAGCGCCAGTTCAGAGGAGAATGGCGAGGTATTGGGCAGCAGGCCGACGGCCATGATCACCACGTCAGCATCAAAATATTTTTCATTGGATTGATCAAATGAAGGATTAAAGCGTCCATCCTTATCGAATACGGAGGTGCAGTAGGCAAATGTCACGCCCTCGATACTGGCTTCATTTCCAGAGACAGATTTGGGCCCCCACGAGCAGTTGACGGATACACCCTCGTCGACGGCCTGCTGAACTTCCCACTTGTGTGCGGGCATCTCGTCCGGTGATTCCAGGCAGGCGAGCTGCACTTCAGCGGCGCCCAGCCTCAGGGCACTGCGTGCGCAGTCGATGGCTACGTTGCCGCCTCCCACGACCACGACTCTCTTGCCCTTCATGTCTATAGGACTACCCGAGTTACAGGCCTTGAGAAAGTCCATGCAGTCGTATACTCCCGGCAGATTTTCTCCCGGGATAGACACCTTGCGCCCCCCGCTATTTCCTACAGATATAAACACTGCGTCGAAGCCCTGTTTTTTAAGTGAGTCGATCGAGCTTATGCGTGAGCCGGTGATAATTTTCACGCCCAGTGCGGTTACGTTCTTGATGTCGCGCTCAAGTATGTCCTTGGGCAGGCGGTAGGAAGGGATTCCCCAGCGCATAATTCCACCGGGCTCCTCTTCAGATTCATATATGGTTACTTCATATCCTGAACGCGCCAGGAAGTAAGCCGCGGACAGGCCGGTCGGTCCCGACCCCACGACGGCCACCTTTTTGCCGTTGGATTTCTCGGGCGGGCCGTATTCCGGCTCCGGATGTGAGGCATAGTAGCGGTCAACCATAAAACGCTTGATGCCCCTGATGGAGACCGGGCCTTCCAGTGCGCCGCGAGTGCATTCATCCTCGCAGGGGGCATAGCAGGCCCTGCTCAGGCTGCCGGGAAGCGGAGCATCCAGCAGGTGCATGCGAAAGGCCTCTTCATATTTGCCCGAGCGCACCAGTGAAACATAGCCGTGCGGTTTGACGCCGGCGGGGCAGGTGAAAGAGCAGGGAGATAAGCCTTTCCTGTCGATTATGGCCTTCTTGGGGACGGCCTGAGGAAAGGCTATATGGGCAGCACGGCGGGCCACCATGTCCGAGTTAAACTCGTCGGCTATGGCCACGGTACAGGCCGTCTCGCACTGCGCGCAGCCTGTGCACTTTACCGGGTCGATGAACTTGGGTTTGCGCCTGAGGCTGACGTCAAAGATGCCATCGTCCTTTCTTAAAATATCGTCTATTTCGGAATAGGTAAGCACCTTGACGTTGGGATGGTTGGCCGTAGCGGCCATCTTGGGTGTGGAGATACAGCTTGAGCAGTCCAGGGTAGGGAAGACCTTGCTCAGAAGGATCATTTTCCCGCCTATACTGGACTCTTTCTCAACCAGCAGGACCTTGAATCCCATGTCTCCCAGCGTAAGAGCGGACTCCATGCCCGCTATGCCGCCGCCCACGATCAGGACGTCATAGTCCGTTTTTGACTTTAGCTTTTGCATGTTTAACCTGTTGAACTGATGTTATGCCGCCAACTCACCCAAAGACTTATGAAACTTCTCCATGTGGGAAACGAATGACTCTGAACAGACCGAACAGATGGCCGCCATCTTCAGCCTGCGCGGGTCCAGGCCATGCTGCCTTATCAGCTCCTGTGCTTTATCCACAATCTTGGCCGTGCGGTCGGTGCAGTCTGGCAGGTAGGGGCAGTCGGTGCCGTCGGCGGCTATAAAAACGCCGTCAAAGCCTGCCTCGAGCGCGTGAAGGACCCACTGAGGGTTAATCCCGCTTGAGCACGGCATAGATATGACCTGGATGGAGGTGGGGTAGTCCATGTGAGAGCTGCCGGCCAGGTCGATGCCGGGGTCAGAGATATTATTGGTGGAGAACACCAGTATCCTTGGCCCGGCGGCCTTTGGGTCGTGTGCTGACAAGGTTATTTCCCCTTTTTAACGAAGATGCGCCAGTAACCTGCTTCTTCAAGGGTGCCCAGGCACTCGTGACCGACCTTTTTGGCCCAGAGTGGCAGGTCTTCGGTGGTGCCGATATCGGATGAAAGCACCTCAAGCACGCCGGCCATTGGCACGGAGGCCATGGCGCGTTTGGCCTCCAGCAGTGGGCCCGGGCAGGCTGTGCCTCGGGCATCCACCGTCTTATCTGCTTTGACTTCTTTCAGATTGATCTCAGCCATCAATTTCCTCCGTATGATATTCTCTTGAGTGATAAGCCAGTATTTAAATTCTTGGCTCGTTTAAGCGAAGTGTCAGTTCATCTCTTGCTCTGCAGCTGTTTCCTGGTATTTTCCAGACTCTCCATAATGGCCTTACGCACCAGATCGCAGCACTCGGCGAAAATGGGCGTGGCCAGCTTATAGTAGACCGCCTGGCCGTCACGGCGTGATACCACGATGCTATGGGCCTTCATGATCCTAAGGTGCTGTGAGGTGTTCTGCAGCTCTATGCCTACTTCCGCGGCAATCTCGCCCACGGTTTTTTCGCTGGTTCCCAGGACTTTGAGTATCATCAGCCGCTTGGGATTGGAGAGAACACCCATCATGTCAGCCTGAAGCTGGAAAATCAATTGGTCTGCCGTCATTTGTTTACCTCATAATGCAAAATGGACTCGTGCTATATAAACAGGGTGTTTTTGGAGTTATCGGAATTGTAAATGAACTTGCCGACGCCGCCGAAATCCACGCCCGGCAGAAGCTCATCCTTCTTAATTCCCATGACGTCCATCGACATGGTGCATATAATGAGCTTTACACCCTGGTCGCGTGCCTCCTGGATCAGTTTAGGCAGATTGAATACATTCTTCTTGGACATCTCTTTTTTCATGAGCATGGTGCCGATCCCGCCCATATTCATCTTGGAGAGCGAGAGCTTGCCTGGGCCTTTGGGCATCATCCAGCCGAACATTGTCTCCATAAAGCTCTTTTTTTCAGATACACGAACCGGGCCTTCTTTTCTCATGATGTTGATTCCCCAGAAGGTGAAGAACATGGTTACCGGAATGTCCATGGCGGCAGCTCCATTGGCGATTATAAAAGCTGCCAGCGCTTTATCCAGATCGCCAGAAAAGACAACCATCGTAAGCCCCTCAATTTTCTGCTGCGGCTCCGCAGATGGGCTCATACTTGTAGCTAAAGCGGTCTCAGCCATTGTTTAATACACTCCTTAAGTATTAATGTATTTGCATTACTAACATACTTGCAAACTATTGCAAGTATAGCATTCCCGCAGCGGCCGGTCAAAATTGATTTGAGCTTAAATCTGAATATGAGACTTCGCACCTGTGCTAAAATAGACGCAATATACGCACAAGGTGAGGAAATGAGTGTGAGATGCAAGCCGGGTCAGGTCCTTTTCCTCTTACTTTTCATACTTGTCCTTGTTCTGCCCTCGGCAGCCTGCCAGGGCGGAGACGCAGGATCAACCATAGCATTTGCTTATAACAGCGTGCGTGAATGGTTCATCCTGCAGTGGGCGGGCGACCGCATTGAGAAAATGCGGAAGGGCGACGCCGCGGTAACCATAGTGGATGACAACGGCGTGCCTGTGAGGCAGGCCAGGGTCTATTTCCAGCAGCAGAAACATGATTTTCTTTTCGGCTCCAACCTTACGCCTTTGAGCCGCAGCCCCATAGGGCCGGGTGGTGTGGACAGGGACTGGGCTGACGCCTATATTGCACTGTTTAACTATGGCACATTGCCCTTCTACTGGGACAGCTATGAGCCAGTCAAGGACCAGACGGCTGAGAAGGCCTTGAAAGCCATGGCTGACTGGGCGACAAGTAAAAATATAACCGTAAAGGGCCACGCATTGATCTGGACTGAGGCCGTTCCACCATGGGCTCCACCCTCCGCGGAGCAAATGCAGACAGTACTGGAAAAAAGGGTCAAGGATACGGTCAGCTCCTTCTGCGGCATCGTGGATTACTGGGACGTGGTGAACGAGCCGACCAGCGGAGCGCCGCTGAATAACCCGGTAGGCAACTGGATGAACAAGGAGACGCCCTCCACTGCCTGCTCCGATGCGCTGGAATGGGCCCGCTCTGCCTGCCCCAAGGCAATACTGCTGATCAACGATTACCGCACGGACCAGGATTTTAAGGACCTGCTACAGAACATACTGCGGCAGCGCGGCCGCTTTGACGCCATAGGCATCCAATCCCAAATGCAACGCGGCAACTGGCCCCTTTATCAGGTATGGGATATCTGTGAGCGCTTCAAGGACTTCAATGTACCGATACACTTCAGCGAGGTCTCCATACTGAGCGGCGCCCCAAGAACGGGCATCGGCAACGCAGACCAGTCCGCCGACTGGCCCTCCACCGCCGCCGGCGAGGCCGCACAGGCGGAATATGCCGGGAAGTTCTACACCCTGCTCTTCAGCCATCCCTCGGTGCAGGCCATCACGTGGTGGGACTTCTCCGACGAGGGCGCCTGGCAGGGTGCTCCCTCCGGGTTGCTGCGCAAGGACATGAGCAAGAAGCCGGCCTATGACCGCCTGCTTGCCCTGGTACGTACCAAATGGTGGTCGGTGGGCAATGCATATACGGGAGATGACGGCCGTGCCGTTTTCCGCGGCTTCTTCGGGCAGTACAGGCTGATCGTGGAGAAGGAAGGCAAGCGGGTTGAGGCCGATGTATACCTGGCCCGCGGCCTGGAGAACAAGTTCCAGGTGCAATTGAAGGACTATCAGCAGCCGCCCATGACACCTTTCCTGCAGACAGCCTGGCCTTATATCGCCGCAGCGGCAGTGGTAGTGCTCGCCGGCTTCATTATAAACTGGGTTATCAAGATCAGGCGGCGAATATAAAGCGCCGCCACACAAGGAGAAAATATGCCCAAACAGGAGATCACCAACGCCTGCCATCTGTATCCCATGCCAATCGTGCTGGTGGGAGCTATGCATGAGGGACGTGCCAACTTTATGCCGGCAGCCTTCGCTGGCATATTGAATATCAATCCTCCCATTGTGGCGCTGGGCCTGAACAAAATGCATTTCACCTCCAGGGGCATGGAGGAGAGAGGCGTCTTCAGCATCAACCTGCCCTCGGTGGATATGATGGCGGCCGCGGACTACTGCGGCCTGGTGTCCGGTCACAAGGTGGACAAGTCGGGCGTGTTTAAGGTGTTCTACGGCAAGCTTGACTCGGCTCCTATGATCGAGGAATGCCCGCTGAACATGGAATGCAAGCTTATGCAGAAAGTGAGCCTGGGAGTGGATACCGCCTACATCGGTGAGATCGTCGCCACCTATTGCGAAGAGAAGTATATGCACGGCAAGATGCCGGACATGGCCAAGCTGAACCCGCTGATCTTCTCCATGGGAGATAACAGCTACTGGAGCATCGGCAGCAAGATCGGCAAGGCCTGGAGCATCGGCAAGGGCTATAAATAGGGCAGGTTGTTAACCCGCCTGAAGCATTAGTATAATATTGGTTCTGCGGGCCTGTAGCTCAATTGGGAGAGCGCCCCGATATGATCGGGGAGGTCAGGCCAAAAAAATAGTGGGGGGTGTCAGTGGGCCTGTAGCTCAATTGGGAGAGCGCCTGATTTGCATTCAGGAGGTCAGGGGTTCGAATCCCCTCAGGTCCACCA
>CAZSED010000021.1:30480-41456 GCA_964605885.1 uncultured Dehalococcoidales bacterium | reverse complement strand
TATGCCATTGCGAGCCCCGATAAGATCGGGGCGTGGCAATCTCCTGATCGAAGGCTCCTGAAGTCGTCTAAGAGGGGCGTCAGCCCCTCTTCGGAAACCATCCCATTGCGAGCCCCGATAAAATCGGGGCGTGGCAATCTCCCTGATTACCAGTGCCAAGAGATTGCTTCGTCACCCCGATAGAATCGGGGTTCCTCGCAATGACTTACGCAAGGTGGGAGAGGGCCGGGGTGAGGGCACCTACTTCTTAGAAGGAAGCATAACAGTGGCCGTCCCGGAGGTGGTTACCTCCCCCTTCCCATTGACCAGCTCTATATCCAGCTCCACCAGGTGCTCGCCGTCCTTCTCGGACTTGCCGGTCACCTTGCCCTTGCAGGTCAGCGTATCGCCGTCCTCCGGCTCGCCCAGTGTCTTCATGTGGCGCGGGTAGTCCATCACGCGAAACTGAGTCTGTATCCGTTTCAGCCAGCCTTCGTCGCCGGCCCAGTCAGTCAGCATTTGTATAAGCCACTGCCTCTTGAGCGTGCCGTGCGCAATGACGCCGCCGGTCCCCATGAATTTAACGGCGAAGTCGTTATCATAGTGCAGCGGGTTGGAATCGCCCGATGCGCCGGCCCATTTAACCAGCGCCTGGGTGGTGGCTATCTTGGTCAGCGAGGGTATCTCCTGCCCTGCTTTTACATCTTCCCAGTATATCTGCTTTTTCATCTCGTTCACCTCGTTAGTGGATGGCGCTGTGGCGCTGCTTGGCCACCACCGCTCCGCGCTGGTTGATATAGGTGTTTTCAATGGTGGAGATGCACATCTTGCCGCCCTTCTTGCCTTCCTTCTCCTCTACGCCGATGACCTCGCTGGTCATAATGAGGATATCGCCAGGGCGGACGGGATGGAAAAACTCCGACTCCATGCCGGCATTGATAGCCCTGTGGTATCCGGCTTTAGCTACCTCGATGAACACCTGTCCCGAGAGGTCGCTCATATAAACAAAGGTCGAGTTGGGCGGCCAGTTCACCGGCCATCCGAAGAAGTCCGGCGGCGCAATGATGCCCTTGTACCTGGACTTCTCGGCATAGTCGTCGTCCCAGTAGAGCGGGTTCCTGTCCCCCGCCGCATCGGCTGCCTTGCGCAGGTCCAGCCGCGTCACTTCAAATATAACCGGCGTGCCTCTTTTGCCTATCAAGCTCTTCAGTTGTTCGGATATCATGTGGGGACCTCCTTGCATAACTCTAGTCGCATGCCATTCCGGGAACGCGTTAAGTAATTGTACAATAAGATAGCAGTTCGCGCTGAGAGTAGTGAATGGCATTTTACCAAGCTTCATCCTACCAGCGGCCTGGCGAAAGAGTACAAATCGGCGCCTCAGTTGCTCATTTGAAATTTCATATAATGGAATAGTAACATACGGATTGCAGACTATGTGGAGGCAGTAATGGAATTCAACGTCACTTTAAAGAAGCTAGTCGATAAATATCAGGCGCTGACTCCCAAGCGGTTTAGAGAGTTCAACGAAGCTAACACCGCGAATGCTTTTATCCGCCCCCTATTCGAGATATTGGGTTGGGACTTTTCCGATGTTGACGAGGTTGCAGCTGAGCAGGCCGTCATGAAAGGAAGAGTGGACTATGTTCTCAAAATTGATAAGGTTACACGGTTATGTCTCGAAGTCAAGGCACTTAGGCACGAATTGACCGACGCGGACAGGAGACAGGCCATCAGCTATGCATACAACAAGGGGGTAACATGGGCAGTACTGACTAATTTCGCAAAGCTAGAGGTTTTCAATGCAGAGGTCAAGACTAATGACCTTATGTCAGTTCGATTCATATCACTGGCGGACGCAAGCTATGTTAAGAACTCTGCCAAACTGGCGCTGCTGTCAAGGGAATCGATTTCTAGGAATAGACTTGACGAAGAGGCAATTGGGTATGGCAGGCTGGCTCGCCGAGTACCGATAGAAAGACGTCTCTATGAAGACCTTATAACGTGGCGTGAGTCGCTGTTTAATGAAGTGTATCTGCACAACAAGAACGCAGGCGTGACGATGGATCAGGCAGATACGCTGGTTGAGAAACTGTTTAGTCGCCTGATATTCATACGCACAGCTGAAGATCGAGGACTTGCAGGCAATCACCCACTGCTCTCGGCGCTACATCAATGGCAATCGGCGAAGGTGCCATTGCTTGCGCGGGTTCTGGAAGTTTTTCAGGATTTTGCCGGCACATTCGATAGTGAACTATTTCCCAAGATTGATCCGTGGCAGGGGATTTGGATTGATGATAATACATTGGCCGAAGTAATTGATGGTTTGTATACAGTGCCGAACGACTTCGCTACTTACCACTTCAACGTAATAGAGCCAGATGTATTCGGTCAAATCTATGAGCAGTACCTTGGCTACGTGGCAAGAGTGGCGCGAAAGGCATCGCCAGCACAGCAGACTCTTTTTCCATCCACTGACGTTAGGGTTGAAATGCTCAAGAAGCAGGAGAAGCGCAAGAAGAGCGGCATTTACTATACACCCAAGTGGATAACGGATTTTATTGTTAGGAACACAGTCACTCCCTTCTTGGAAAGGAATAGCCACCACGACGCGTTCGACGTACGCATTGTAGATCCGGCTTGCGGATCTGGGTCCTTCCTCATTAGAGCATACGATGAGTTGCTGACGTATCACGCAAAGACGCAGGGCAAAACTCCATCAGCTTTATCATGGCCGGAGAGGATTCGCATACTTACTAGGAATATCTTCGGCGTTGATCTCGACCTGCAGGCAGTAGAAATAGCCCGCCTGAACCTGCTAATAAGAGCTCTGGCCAGAAGGGACGCGTTGCCACCCCTCGAAGAGAACATTAAGTGCGGCAATTCACTCATCTACGGCTCTGACGAGCAACTAAAGGCCTGCCTCGGGGCAGACTACCTGAATTACCATCCGTTCAACTGGGTGGAGGGTTTTAGTTCGGTCATGCAAAGAGGTGGATTTGATGTTGTAATTGGAAATCCTCCCTATGTCATGGAATTGAGAAGGAATAAGGACGTCTTTCAGCCTTTACGCAACACTCCGCTGGGGCAAAAATACTATGAATCTAAGATGGATATCTTCTACTTCTTCATAGAGCTCGGGCTGGATTTACTTAAGCCAAACGGTTATCTAGGCTTTGTGGTGCAGCAGTACTGGCTATCACGCACTCACGCTTCGAAGCTAAGGGAGAAGGTTTTTTCCGAAGCGCACCCTCTTATCCTAGTGGATTTTGGTGACTACCAAGTATTCCCCGGCGCACCGGGGCAACACAATATGATTGTCATCCTTCGGAAGGCGAAGGGTCCACAGGATACCACTCTACTACTAACTCTCAAGACACCGGACGTTAGCGAGCGCGAACTTGTTGCGGCACTCGCGGCTGAGCCGCGGCTACAAAGTGTATTTGACGTAAAAGTCATCAAATCGACGAAACTCTTTGATGTGAAGGTGGACAAGGTTCTGATGGTAGACAACGAAACGACAAGGGTCATGAATAGACTATTAAAGGGATGCTGGCATTTGGGCGACGCGGAAGTGCAGATCGGTGCAGACGTCCACCAACCTAATCTAAGGGCCGACTCCCTGCCCAAACTGGCGAGCCCTGCTTTGCATAAACCCGGCGATGGAATTTTTGTAGTGTCTAATGCAGAGGTGCAAAGACTTAAACTGAACCTTAAAGAGAAGGCTCTCTTAAAACCATTTCATTACGCGGAGGAGCTAGACAGTTATTCGTACGACCAGCAAGTCGCACGCTGGCTGATATATACCCCCGTGCCCATCGCCAGAGAGATTAAAGATAACCCGGGGATGTATCCTAATTTGACGCGTCACCTGGACGCATATGCGCCGGTAATAACATCGGACCACGCTCCATACGGCATCCACCGCGCTCGGCAGGCCGAGTGGTTTGATGATAAGAACAAGATAGTGGGCGTACGAAAGACAAGACGCCCCAGATTTGTGGTTATCCCGGATCAGTGGTACGGCGATCAGGCTGTCCTGATTATCAGGCTAGTCAATCATACCGATGTCTCGCTTCACTTCTTGACTGCGATCCTTAATAGCACGGTCGCTACATTCTGGCTCTACCAAGAGAAGCGACAGGGCACCCAACTTCAAATAGACAAAGAGGTCCTGCTTCACTTTCCATTCCCTAAGATGGACAACACGAGCGAAGCATTTCGGAGGAGCCGCGATAACGTGGTGAAATTGGCTATAAGCATCGCCGATTGGAAGAGACAACTTGCGGCGCTGACATTAAGTGGTCAAGACCTCTTTGGCGAGCAGACAAAGGTCATAGAACAGAAAGTCGCAGCCTTGATATCCGAGGTCGATACGGCTGTTTGCCAGATCTACGGTTTGGGTGAGAGAGAGTCAAAGGATATCCTCGCCAGATATGCATAGCATAGCCAATGAAGAAATCCACGTAGCATCGAGCCACTCTTCGCCTTTCCATTCCTTAATATACGGGTGCATAGTGCTATCATCAGCTTGGGAAGGCGCGTAGGATGGGCGTTGAGTACAATGGAAGAGAATTCTCAATCCTATCAATAAAAAGTACTTCAGCCTGTGGCGCAGACAACTAACGAAGGCCATGAGGGTTAGATCATGAGAAAGTAATCTCAAAAGAAGTCGGCAGCCACCGAAGCAAAGATTCGAGATAACTCACCTGAACACCGGCGGAAGCAATTGCAGGAAGTCCTTGGCTGCCACGGCGCTGGCGCAGATGAAGCCTGAGTGCACGGCGCCCTCGACGCCGCCCTCGTTGGTGCGCTTGCCATACGTATCGCCGGCGAAGTACAGCCCCTCAACGGTGGGGCATTTGACGTCAACCCAGTCGTCCTCCGGGTGGCGCCAGAGTATGCAGGTATCCCCGACTGTGAAGAGCATGTAGTCCACGGCCTTGCGCCAGCCCTTGAAGGCGCCGTCGGCAAACTTGAGCATCCTGTCTATCACCATGTCCACCTTTTTCTTATCGTGCCCTTCCTCGGCCAGTATGCTGCTGGCCATGCCGAAGAGGTGCTTGCCCTCGGGCGCAGTGGTGGGCGCCATGGCGGACATGTTGACCAGGTCCAGCGGCACGTGGCCCCTGAACATGCCTTCGCTCTCGGGAATGAGCATGGAGGTGTGGTAGAAGGACCTGGGGTCGACCTCGATGGCGCAGAACTCGTGGATGGATCTGCTCATGCCTATCTGCGCGGCAACCATGGAGGTGTGAATAATATTCTTCGTCAGCCGGACGAACTCGGCCGGCAGTATGCTCTCAGGCAGCAGCTTGAGCAGAGCCTTGGGTGGAGCGGTGCAGACGACCACCGGCGCCTTGAACTCCATCATCTTTCCATTTATCTCGACAGCTACGCCCGCAACCTGCCCGTTCTTGATAATGACCTCCTTGACCGACGCATTCAGGGCTATGTCTCCACCGGCATCCCCGACGGCGGAAGCGAAGCCCTCGGTAATGAAGCGGTGACCGGGAGCGCCTGCAAAGCCCCAGGAGCCGTTGGTTATATGCACGCCGGTCTCATGCACCTGCAAAAACACCTTGAGGTTCTCACCGGCGGCGTTGAGGGCCGGGTCGTTGATAATGGTCTGGAAGGTGCCCATGGCGTAATGGAACTCCTGCGCCAACCCGCTGCCCGTTAGGCCCTCGATATAGTCCTTGAGCGTCACGTGGTCCAGCTTCTCGCAATCGGCTATGGTGCGCGCCTGGAGCTTATACCCGACAACTTTGGCCATCTCCTCGTAGTCATGGTCGCTCATCCAGCCGTACTTTCCCCGCCTGGGAACGATGTAGGGCTTCCAGTCATGGTCGTACCAGACAAAGCCCACGCTGGGGTAGAAGATGGAGGCCTTGTTGAAAAGCGCCAGCGCCTGGCTGACGCGGCCCTTGTTGGTGTACCAGGCGCCCCGGCCGCCGGCCTCGAAGACGTAGCCGTCCAGCATCTTCTTCTTGATGAGCGTGGAAAGATTGGGCTCAGTGCGGTCGCTGACCCAGGAGTGGGCGCACAGCGCCAGCGCCCTGCGGAACTCATCGGCGTCCCTAAGACCCTCACCCCGGAAGGAAGTGGCGCGGCCGCCGATCTGCGGACCGGCCTCCAGTATGAGCACCTTCTTGCGCTCCATTTTGGATAACAACGCACCTGCGACCGACCCGGCTATACCGCAGCCGATGATAATGACGTCATAGCTCTCTGCCAGCTTGCCTGCCATCTTTCAACCTCCTTGCCAGAAACGTCGATTTATAAAGCCGTGTATGCGGCGATATCATCTACGGGGTGATTATAACCTTGATGGACTCGTCGGCCCTGGTCTGTACCTCGAAGCCCTCCTGCGTTTGCTCCAGCGGCAGCTCGTGCGAGATCATGGGCTTGACCTTCACCTTGCCCCCGGCCATCAGCTTGAGCGCAGCTTGAATGTCATCGGCGGCACGCCCCTTGGGCGGATTGAAGGAGCTTATCAGGCTGAGCTGCTTGTGTATGATATGGTTGACGTCCAGCGGCACGAGCTGTTCATAAAGCGCAACCAGCACGATGCGTCCGCCGGTGCGCATCATCTCCACGCCCTGCTGTAAAACGGCAGGCACGCCCGAGCATTCCATGAGAATGTCGGCGCAGCCGCCGCCCTTGCCGGCAAAACTGCGGCCGGTACCGGTCAGTTCGATGACTTTCTTCAACGGGTCCTCCCTGGATGCGTTGATGACCACGTCGGCGCCCAGCTCCTGCGCCAGCTTGAGGCGTTTCTCCGATACGTCCGAGACTATAACCCTGGAGACCATGTTCTTGAGCACCTGCATGCAGGAGAGGCCGATAGTCCCCAGGCCGGTGACCACGGCTGTCTCGAATGGTTTGGGTTCTGCCTGGTTGACCCACTTGTAGGCGCCTGTCACGGGGTCGAGGAACGAGCCTTCACTGTAGCTGAGGTTATCCGGCAGCTTGAAGACGTTATAGCCGAGTTTGGCGTAGGGAACGTAGGCATAATCGGCATAGCCGCCGTTGCGGCTGTAGCCCATGAGCATGTGGCGCTGGTTCTTCTCGCACAGCCACCACTCGCCGGCCTTGCAGCGTGTGCACTCGCCGCAGGGCTTGTGCCCGGCCGACGGGCACCACTGCGGCTGGCCGCGCGTACACCAGAAGCATTTACCGCAGGCTCCGGACATATCGTACAGCCCGTACATCATGGGGATGACACGGTCGCCGGCCTTGATTCCTTTTACCTTTTTTCCAGCCTCCACCACCTGGCCCGACACCTCGTGTCCCATGACAAAGCCCGGGCGGCTGAATATCCCTTCCTTGTAGGCATGCAGGTCCGAGCCGCAGATGCCGGCTGCCTTAACCTTGATTAATATATCCTCGGGCTCTATTTTAGGGTCTTCGATGGTCTCTATTCTGAAGTCTCTGGCTCCGTAGAAGACGGCTGCTTTCATGGTAGGGTGGCCTCCTTTTCCGAGAGAGAATTATACCATTTTCTGACCCTCACCCTACCCTCTCCCTGGGAGGGAGAGGGGATTTTTCTCTTAAGAGGGGCGGTTGCCCCTCTTAAACGCCCCTGTGCCGAACAGGCCTTCATTTTATGATGCAGGTTGCATTCCGTTAAATACGGTTCTCGCCCCTCTTATACGCCCCTGTGCCGAACAGGCCTTCATTTTATGATGCAGGTTGCATTCCGTTAAATACGGTTCTCGCCCCTCTTATACGCCCCTGTGCCAAACAGGCCTTCATTTTATGCTGCAGGTTGCATTCCGTTAAATACGGTTCTCGCCCCTCTTAAACGCCCCTGTGCCGAACAGGCCTTCATTTTATGATGCAGGTTGCATTCCGTTAAATACGGTTCTCGCCCCTCTTATACGCCCTAATGCCGAACAGGCCTTCCTTTTATGCTGCAGGTTGCATTCCGTTAAATACGGTTCTTGCCCCTCTTATACTCTCCCAGGCCGGACCAGCTAACACCTATGCTCCAGGTGATACTACGGAGAATATGGGAGCCTATTAACATGCCCATTTTCAACGTCATTGCGAGGAACGAAGTGATGAAGCAATCTCCCTGATTACCAGTGCCGGGAGATTGCCACGTCGCCCTGCGGGCTCCTCGCAATGGCAAAGAGAGGGGTTGTCACCCCTCTTAGACACCCTCACGCCAAATTGGGCGGGCGCCTTGCAGTGACAAGGCCAACCATTGAAGGCTGCAGTGAAAGCATACTATAATGGAGAAGCTGACCGCCCGGCTGGCGTTAAGCTGCCTGGAAGACAGGTCAAAGACGTCATGTACAGCCGAACATGGACAGCCGGTACCAGGAGGGAACAATGGGACATATGCTCACGTTCAAAAGACTCCCGGCGATGATATCGCTGGTAATGCTGGTATCGATCGCCTGTGCGTTGATGCCGTCCGCAGCGCAGGCAGACCCGTGTATAACATCCAATGACCCGGCGAGCCTTTTGCAGTTCACCCCGGTCAGGCATGTGCCGAGCCTGGCAGACAGGCCCCTATACCTCAACGGGCTCGATCGTGCGCTAAAAATAGGACCTGCTGCAAGCAATCTTATGCAGCCTGCCAGCTCAGGCGTATCGCAAAACGACGCCCGGGCGCCGGGAGCTGCGGACTACCTGTGGCACACTTTCTATGGACAGGCTGATAGTTCTTACGCTGAAAGTTATGGAGTAGCTGTCGACTCCGCCGGCAATGTCTATGTAACAGGCTACAGCGATGCTGCGTGGAACGGCCCGGGCGACATCCTGCCTCGCCATGCCTTTGCAACCAATGCTGCGAATATAGTGGTCATCAAGCTCAACAGCGCCGGCGCCTACCTGTGGCATACTTTCTACGGCGCGGCAGACAGTTCAGCCACAGGTAATGCCATAGCGCTCGACTCGGCCGGTAATGTCTATGTAACCGGTTACAGTTATGCTTCCTGGAACGGCCCGGGCGACACGCAACCCCTCAATGCTTATCCTGGCAGCGGCCAGAGCATGTTCATCCTCAAGCTCAACAGCGCCGGCGCCTACCAGTGGCATACCTTCTACGGCGCGGCGGATAGTTATGTCGCAGGTACTGGCATAGCTGTCAACTCCGGCAGCGATGTTTATGTAACAGGGAATAGCAGCGCCGACTGGAACGGCCCGGACGACACCCTGCCTCTCCATGCTTTTGCAGGCAACGGTGATATAGTCGTCGTCAAGCTCGACAGCGCCGGCGCCTACCGGTGGCATACTTTCTATGGCGATGCTGAAGGTTTGGCCGCAGCCGTCGACTCCGCCGGCGATGTATATGTAACAGGAGGTAGCGACGACTGGAACGGCCCGGGCGACACTCCACCCCTTCATGCTCATTCGGGCAATGCCAACAATTTGGTCGTCATCAAGCTCAACGGCGCCGGCGCCTATCAGTGGCACACCTTCTACGGCACCATCGTTGACAGCAGGGGTTTCGGCATAGCTATCGGCCGTGCCGGCGATATTTATGTAGCGGGGTACACCGCACATGCATGGAACGGCCCGGACAACACTCAACCCCTCAATGCTTATCAGGGCAGCGGTAATTATAACATCTCCATCATCAAGCTCAACAGCGCCGGCGCCTACCGGTGGCATACCTTCTACGGCCCGTCGACTCTTAATGATGCTCTGGCACGCGGCATAACCACCGACTCCGCCGGCAGTGTTTATGTAACAGGATACAGCGACGCAGCGTGGAATGGCCCGGGCGGCACTCCACCCCTCAATCCTTTTGCAGGCAACGAGGATATAGTCAACCTCTGTCTTAACAGCTCCGGCGCCTACCAGTGGCATACTTTCTACGGCCCGGCAGATAGTGCGGCTTTAGGTTATGGCATAGCTGCCGACTCCGCCGGCAACGTCTATGCAGCCGGAGATAGCTATGCTGCATGGAACGGCCCGGGCGGCATTCCGCCCCTCAATCCTTTTGCAGGCGGCTATTTGGGTATTACAGTCGTAAAAATGAAGGCGAATCCGGCGGCTCCCAATGTGACTTCGGCATCGGTCGCCACCAGCCTGGGCACCGTCAATTTCAGCATCAATGCCGGCTCTATCAACGGCCTGACCAACATATCCCCCCAGGATATCCCCTGCCAGACCCCCGGCTACCTCTTACCCTACGGCATGTTCTCCTTCACCATCACCAACCTCACTCCCGGCCAGACGGTCAGCGTCTCCATTCGGCTGCCCGTTTCTGTTCCCATGGGAGCGAAGGTCTTCAAGTGCCAGAACGGCAGCCTGACCGACTTCTCACAGTACACGTTGCAGACGGATCCCAACACGTTCGTGATCACCCTGAGGGACGGCGGCCAGGGCGATGCAGACGGACATGCCAACGGGACCATCGTCGACCCCTGCGGCCCGGCCTTCCTCTTGAACAATGCTCCCAAGCCGTCATCGGCACAGATGGGTGCGGCATCGCAGAGGCCGGCAGCCATAGCCAATATCACGGTACAGAGCGCCTCACTCTCTGCGGCCAGTGTCGCCCCGGGAGCAGCAGTCACGGTCACTGCCATCGCCAGCAACAGGGGCAACACTGATGGCGCGGCGCGCATCCACCTCTATGTCAATGGCCAGGAGGAGTCCAGCCAGGGCGTGTCCGTCGCCAGCGGCGCCAGCGCACCCGTTCAGTTCACCGTGTTACGCAACGACCCGGGCACTTACTCGGTGTACGTGGGCAGCGTGCCGGCGGGCACGTTCACTGTGGATGCCCTCGTCGATCCCAACATCGTCCTCTACCTCTCCTGTGCGGCGCTGTTCATCGCCCTGATCATGGGACTCTATATGCTGAGGGGCAGGAACAGGCGTTAAGGCTTGGCGGACGGGGCCATGTCATTGCGAGCCCCGATCTATCGGGGCGAAGCAATCTCACGGGTTATCAAGGCCAGGAGATTGCCACGTCGCCCTGACAGGCTCCTCGCAATGACATACTACTCTCACGTCATTGCGAGCCCCGATCTATCGGG
>CAZSED010000021.1:0-30380 GCA_964605885.1 uncultured Dehalococcoidales bacterium | reverse complement strand
GTCATTGCGAGCCCCGATCTATCGGGGCGAAGCAATCTCACGGGTTATCAAGGCCGGGAGATTGCCACGTCGCCCTGATAGGCTCCTCGCAATGGAATTTGAGGGAGATTGCCACGTCGCCCTGACGGGCTCCTCGCAATGGAATTTGAGGGAGATTGCCACGTCGCCCTGGCGGGCTCCTCGCAATGGCAATGCGGCTAGCAGTACTCGCAGCCCTTGAGCAGGGCTGCCTTGTTGAGCTCGAGCTGGCGCTTGTCCTTGGAAAGTATCTGGTTGAGCACCTTGATAATGCTGGACGCCGTGGTTATCTGCGTGGCGGCGATGATGGCGCCCAGCGCCACCAGGTTGCCCACCGATTCGTCGCCTATCTCCTTGGCCGCCTCCACAGTGGGCACGTAAACCACCTTCAGGTCGGGACGGCGGCTCTTCTGCTTGATGAGCGACTCGTTGACCACCAGCACGCCGTCCGGTTTGACCGCCGGCTCCAGCAGTTGCATGGCCGCCGGGTTCATGGCCACGCCGATATCAGGGTGCGCTATAAAAATTGAACCTATTCTTTCTTCAGATATATTCACGAAGCAGGTGCACATGCCGCCGCGCTTCTCGCCGCTGTAGTAGGGAAGCCAGGACACCTCTTTGCCGGCGTTGAAGGTGGACTCCATCAGCAGCCTCCCGATGAAGAGCACACCCTGCCCGCCGAAGCCGGATACGGTTATCTCCCAGCTCATCCTCTCACCGCCTTCTTGAGCGCCTCCACCTCGGGCAGGCACTTGAACTCGCCCAGCGGGAACTGCGGTATCATGTTGTCCACCATCCAGTCACGCGCCTTGTCCGGCTCAACCTTCCAGTTGATGGGGCACATGGACAGCACCTCCACCAGGGCCAGACCGAGCCCGGCCATCTGCACCCTGAAGGCAAGCTCGATGGCCTTGCGGGCCTTGCGGACGTTGGCCGGGTTGTGCAGCGAAACGCGCGTGATATAAGCCGGCCCGTCCAGCGTGGCCAGCATTTCGCTGACGCGTATGGGGTAGCCGGACTGCTCTATATTGCGCCCCGTTACGGTTGAGGACGAGTACATGCCCAGCAGCGTGGTGGGCGCCTGCTGCCCGCCGGTCATGCCGTAGGTGGCGTTGTTGGCGAATATAATGGTCAACTTCTCACCGCGTGCGGCGGCATGGACGATCTCTCCCATGCCGATGGACGCCAGGTCGCCGTCGCCCTGGATGGTGAAGGGTATCAGGTCGGGGCGGCAGCGCTTGATGGCCGTGGCCACCGCTGGCGCACGCCCGTGCGCCGATTCCAGGCCGTCCACATTAAAATAGGCGTAGGCGGTCACCGTGCAGCCAATGGAGGCGACGCAGATGGCCCTGTCCTGAATTTCCAGCTCGTCTATCACCTCGCCCACCAGGCGCTGCGTTATGCCGTGGCCGCAGCCCGGGCAGAAGTGCGTGGGCCGGTCCTCCATGACGTCGGGCCGCCCGAAGATGATGTCCTCAATTCCCATGTTTCTCTTTGCGCCCATATTTGAATCACATCAAAAGGTCAATCGCCTCGAAGATGGCGTCCGAGGTCAGCGGCACGCCTCCCCAGGTATTGACCAGCCTTATCTCATTCTGGTTGCCCACAGCTATGCGCACGTCCTCAACCATCTGCCCGCCGCTCATCTCGGCCACCACGAACTTGCATCCCCTGTCCGCCAGATCGGAGAGCGGCTGGTAGGGGAAGGGGAAGACCGTGATTGGCCTGAGCAGTCCCACCCTGAGCTTCTTCTGCCTGGCCTGCTGCATGGCCGTCATGGCCGCCCTGGCGGCGCTGCCGTAGGCCACTACGACCGTATCGGCGTCGCCCAGGTTGAGCGCCTCGTAGCGCACCTCGTTGGCACGCATCTTCTCGAACTTGTCCAGTATCTTCTTGATGCGCGCCGGGTGGTCCATGGGGTTCATCTCGAAGGAGTTTATGACGTTCTTGGGCCGGCCGGATGCGCCGGTGATGGCCCACCTCTTCTCAGGCAGCTTCTTAACGCGGTCCCGTATGACAACTGATTCCACTGCCTGGCCCAGGAAGCCGTCGGCCATGACCAGCGTTGGATTGCGGTATTTATCGGCCAGCTCGAAGGCCAGCATGGTCAGGTCCAGCATCTCCTGTACGGATGACGGTGCCAGGGTGATGACGTAGTAATCGCCGTGGCCCCCGCCGCGCGTGCACTGCATGTAGTCGCCCTGCGCGCCGCCGATGTTGCCCAGCCCCGGGCCGGCGCGCATTATGTTAGCGATGACGGCCGGCACCTCGGCTCCCGCCATATAAGAGATGCCCTCCTGCTGCAGGCTGAAGCCCGGGCTGGAGGTTGAGGTCATGGTGCGGACGCCGGCTGCGGCTGCGCCGTAGACCATGTTGATGGCGGCCAGCTCGCTCTCGGTCTGGAGGAAGACCCGGCCCTCCTCGGGCATGCGCTTGGACATGTGCTCAAGCAGGTCGTTCTGCGGAGTGATGGGATAGCCGAAGTATGCGCCGCATCCAGCCAGGATGGCGCCTTCGGCAACGGCAATATTACCCCCCATCAGGGTCCTTTCCGGCATCAGACGGACTCCTTGAAGACCGTGGTCAGGCTATCGTCTCGCTTTCCGGCACGCGACAGCGGTAGACGGTAATGGCCAGGTCCGGGCACATGACTGCGCAGTTCTTGCAGCCAGTGCACATGAACGCTTTGTCAGCGATAGGCTCGGCGAAGTTTACGCCGAACCTGTTGAACTCCTTGGAAACGCCGATGATCTCCCTGGGGCAAACGGCGATACAGTAGTGGCAGGCCTTGCACAGGTCCCTGTCAATCAGTATGTAGCTGGTCTTCGTGTTTTCAGATATCAACAATTCAATCACACCTTCAAACTAATCTGAAAAAAAGCGCAAATTCATAGGTATTGTACATGGCTATTGACTGAGTGTCAATAGGTCAAAAAAGAGCAGCGGCAGGCAAGTGCATGCCGCTGCTGGCATTCTCTATCTCAAATGCTTATTTTATGCCTGCCGCCGCGCGCAGCGCAGCCGGGCTCTTGTACAGCTCAGGATGTGCGTTGTCGCCCTTGTACCTGGGCGGCCATTCTGTGCTGTTGGTGCCGGTGGACAGCAGGACCACATTGCCCTTGCCCTGGAACTGACCGACCGGGTTGGCCCACTTGCTCATGTCAGACTTGTACATGGGCGAAGGCTCGAAGCAGTTCTTGGGATTGGCCATGATACGGGAATGGAAGAACGGTGCAATCCTGGTATCTTCGATGCCGTGCAGGCCCAGGATGCCGATATCGTTTAGATAGCACCCCTCCAGCTTAGGGATAAGCGTGTCAATGTTAGTGCTGCCAGCCAGGCCGATAGCTTTCTGCAGCAGGTAGATATCACCGTAGCCGATGGCCACGTTGACCTGTACCGGGATGCCCAGCCTGTCCATCTTCTGCAGGAAGGGGATGGTGTTGGGGCTGAACGGCTCCTCCTTCTCATAGAAGGCCCCCATGCAGCCGAGCGCCGCACCGCCGGTCAGCTCCCAGAAATCATAGGTATGAGACGTGCCGCCGTAGAAGCAGAAGGGGATGTTCTTGGCCGATGAAGTAGACCACTGCTTGGCCAGCACCTCCGTGTCGGTGAACCAACTCGAGCAGCAGAATACTATATCGGGCTGTGCGGCTGCGATGGCCTCGAGTGTGGGCAGGTACATGCCGGTCCTGGCCTTGAAGGGTTTGCTGTAAACCGTCTCAAGCCCGTAGAGCTGCTTGGCATAGTCCTCCCACTTGGGAAGGCCTTCTACGCCGTTGCGCCAGACGGTCGTCCAGGCCAGGTCCTCCCACATCCAGCCGACCTTCTTGGCGCCCACTACTTCCTTCCATACCCCGAAATAAGCCGGGATGGAGCAATAGTGTCCGTCCTCGGGGTCCCAGTCACGGAAGATATACTTCTGATTCTCATAATCATCCACGATCTCCAATGTCAGCTCCCTGCCCATGGGACCCTGGAAGATGAGCAGGTGTGGGTACTGCTTGTAGAGCTCCAGTGATTTGGGTTTCACGGCCAGGCAGATCTCGGTCCTGCCTTCCACGAAAACCGCCAGGGCATGGCTGCCCATGACAAGCCTCTGGAGGGCAGCGACAGCCAGCGAAGTCTCGCCTTTGCTGTCTTCGATGACCCACTTGATGGGCCTGCCCTGTATGCCGCCGGCGGCGTTGATCTCGTCACAGGCCACCTTCATGGCATCCATCACAGGCTTGACGCCCGGCGAGGCAGTCTGGCCGATATACCCCATAACTATCGGCTCAGCTCCAGCGCCGGCCTGTTGACCAGTGCATCCAAATGCAAACACCAGGGAAACAATGATAACTACCGAGAGCAGGATAAAGACTCCACCTCTGAACATATGTACCTCCAACTAACTATTTAGAAACTAATACCGAGATAGAGACCCGCCAAAATGCAGGCCCTTCACCTGCCAATTGAGAATGATGAAACCCGTAACAACCTCTGCCATAAATCAACCGTAACCAATTTAATATACAACGGCGTCTTTGTCAATAGGTAAGGCTAAATTCCTATGTGCCGGGCCGGCCGGATAACGCCCGGCGCATATAATGTACCGCTTACCGTCGCTGCCCGTCGCCAGCTTATAGTAGACCGATTTATGGAACAACCCGATCCTGCCGGGCATGGTGAACACGTAGTCCTCCCAGCCCGAGCCGTTCTGCAAAGCATTGTTCACGATGGCGTCCCGGAAAAGCTTGCCCGCCATATCGGGCACCCCCTTGAATGAGCGTCCGACAGGGGCCGGATTATTGGCGTTGGCCACCTCCAGCACGTCCGGGTCGAACACATAAACATAAAGGTCGGGATTGCTATTATCACGGTAGGGGGCCTGGCCGGCATTGATTTTGGCTATGGTGTCCGCCGCATCGCGGGCAAAGTCAGCTGCCGTCTTTTCTACCAGCACCTTTGCGGCCTCGGCCGTTATGCTCCCCTCCGCATACTGCGGCAGCGCATAGCTGGTGATTATTTTCTCGTACTCGCTCATGCCTCCCGACGCAGGCTGCTTCTTCAGGTCATCCAGCGCCTTCTGCCAGGCCTGCACGGTTGTATCGGGGACCGACTTATTGATCGCTATATAATAGTCATACCTGAAAACGTACTTTACCGCCTCGATCTCGGCCAGGTTTATTTTCGCCTCGTAGGCGATGAACTCCATGCCCTGCGCCGGCGCCAGCCACAGGTCAACCTTGCCCTCGACAAGCTTGGTAATGCACTGCATGGGGTCCTGGTTGATATCCAGGTTCTTGAAGCCCTGGCCGGTCAGGTAAAGCTGGTTGACATCATCCTTGTATACCGCGATGGACTTGACCTGCCGGGCATCCTCCACCGAGTTCAGGGCTATGCTGGCGCCGCGCCTGGCATAGAACCAGCTATCGGCAAAGCTCACCGGCCCCACCCATTTGAAGAGGTTTTCCCGAACGGGTATGCGGGCCGTCGAGTAAAGCATAACGCCGGGCTCGTTCTGTACCAGTTCGTAGCCCTGCGACCAGGGCAGCAGCTCGATGCCGGCCTGGTCGCCGGTGGCCTTCATGATCTGCCTGACGACCTCGGTGGACTGCCCGCTAATATTGCCCCTCTCGTCGGTGAAATTATAAGGCGGGTTGTCCTCGGTAATGATGCGGAGCTTGGCGGCCGGTTGTCCGATTACGCAGCCGGACAGTATAATCACCATGGCCAGTAACATACCCAGCAGATTTTTCAGCATACCTGCCTCCTGTTGACGGGGATATCTTCAGCCATATACTCGCATAAATCCCTTAAAAATTCCACGTGCCCCGGCCTGATTAGTTCCCCTGCGAACTACTTCACATATCCGGTATTTTGGAGTATCATAAGCGGGTGTTTGTTGATTGACTGGTTATGCAACGTCCCGCGGGCTCAACAATCACTATAAACCAAATCTAGAGGGTTTGCAATGAGGCAGAGAAGGACACGTACAGCGCTACCTGGCGGCACAGTAAATCACGGGGGAAGAATGAACCGCCTGCAGAGAGGCAAGCAGATAGCCACCATCAGGAAGCGGCAGATAACCAGCGCTGCCTACGACGTCATCGCCGAGAAAGGCTACTATAACTTCACCATGATGGACATAGCCAAGCGGGCCGGCGTGTCCTCCGGCCTGATTCACCATTACTTCAGGGACAAGGAAAACATGCTGGTGACGCTGCTGCGGGAAATGCAGCAGAATATACGCTCCTCGCTGGAAAAAGCCATTGCTCCGGTGGACGACCCGCACAAGAAGCTGGAGATTTTTATGGACCAGGCCTTCGACCTGACCATCAAGGAGCGGGAATACGTATACATCATCTTCGACTTCATGACGCAGATCAAGTTCAACGAGCGCATGCAGCGCATTCTCACCAAGCTCTACCACAGCTACAGGGAGACCTTCGCCGAGATTATACGCGAGGGTAAGGCCAAGGGAGTTTTTAAGCAGGTGGACGAGCAGTATATGGCCACGGTGTTCATCGCCATTTTGCTGGGAGTAGAGCAGCAGTACCTCACCGACAATACTTCCTTTGTCTACCGCGACTATACCGGCAAGATCAAGAAGCAGATCTTTGACCTGGTCCTGGCCGGAAGGTAAACAGACGCCTTCAGCAGTACCGTGTAGCTATCATTAGTCCGTACAACTATAATAAACAATCATAGCCCTACACCTGCAGTTAATAAGGAGCCGGTATGAATCCAAGCGTCCGGTTGGATAAGGTCTGCAAGGTCTACCGCATGGACCACACGCAGGTCACGGCGCTGACCGATGTATCGCTGGAGGTATTTCCGGGGGAATTCATCGTCTTGCTGGGGCCCAGCGGCTCGGGCAAGACCACTCTGCTCAACCTTATCGGCGGGCTGGACTTGCCTACCTCGGGGCTGGTGGAAGTCAATGGCATCAACGTCTCAAGCATGAGCAGGTCGCAGCTCACAGAATACAGGCGCCACCAGATAGGCTTCATCTTTCAGTTCTTCAACCTCATACCAACCCTCAACGCACGGGAAAACGTCGAATTTGCCGCCGAGCTGGCGCACAATCCCATGCCGCCGGCACAGCTGCTGAAAGAAGTCGGGCTGGAGGAGCGCACCGAGCACTTCCCCGGAGAGCTTTCCGGCGGCGAGAACCAGCGTGTGGCCATTGCACGCGCCCTGGCTACGGACCCGCCGGTCATACTATGTGACGAGCCAACGGGCAGCCTGGATTTTGAGACCGGCAAGCGCATTTTCAAGCTGCTGCGCATCCTGAACCAGGCCAGGCATAAAACGGTGATAGTGGTCACGCATAACGCTCCGGTGGGAGCCATTGCCGACCGCCTCATCAGGATGCGCGACGGGCGCATAGTGGGAATTACCTCGAACGAACAACCCCTAGATCCCGACAGGCTGGAATGGTAAGAATCCCAAGGATCCACCTCAAGCTGCTGCGCGACATCTGGAAGGGCAAAATCCAGTACGGCGCAGTATCATTTATCATCTTCCTCGGCATCTCAATCTTCATCTGCTGCTATGAGGCTTATCTTAACCTGAACATGTCGTACAATGCATTCTACGACCGCCTCAACATGGCAGACTACTGGATCTCTGTTGACGGGGTGGGCCGCAATGCCATCAAGAATATGAACGATATATCCGGTGTGCAAGCCTACGGGCGCATCGTGCAGGACCTGTTCATCGACATGGGTGAGGAGGGTGGAGAGAAGGTCAGCGGCAGGGTGATATCGCTGCCGGAGAACGAGATGCTGGGCATCAACCGGGTGGAGATAGAGGTTGGCAATTATTTCAGCCGCTATTCCGGCCGGGAAATACTGGTGGAGAGGCACTTCGCCGATTACTATAACCTCAAACCGGGAGACTGGCTGACCATTGAGCACGACGAGATAAAGTCCAGCTTTTATATTAGGGGCATCGTTATGAGCCCCGAGTATATCTGGATTGTTAAAAGCGCACAGGAGATCATGCCCACGCCCCGCACATTCGGCGTCATCTTCATGCCGCTGAGGGAGGCCGAGAAAATTTTCGACATGGAAGGCGTGGTCAACGAGATCACGCTGACCGTGGCCCCGGATATGGATCAGAATATCATGCTCAGCCAGGTCAGAGCCATACTTGAACGCAACTATATCAAAAAAATGACTTTCAAGGACGACCCGGTGTCACTGTCCAGCCGGCGTATAGATATCGTCCAAGGCATGCGCACCGCCTACATGACGGAGAGGAAGAACCTGCCGGTGGTGCAGATCCTGAGGCAGGACATGGAGCAATTCGCCATGCTGGCCTTCCTCTTTCCACTGCTCTTCCTGACCATGGCCTCGCTGACAATCTACGTGCTGCTTAACCGGCTGGTGGAAGCGCAGCGCATCCAGATAGGACTGATGCGCGCCATGGGCTACAGCAGCCGGGCCGTCATGTTCCACTACCTGGGCTTTGCCCTGATCGTGGGCGCAACAGGCTCCTTTGTCGGGGCCATAGTGGGCCACCTGCTGGCCAACAGCCTGACGGAGTTTTACGTCAGCCAGCTGAATATGCCGATCATCGAGACCAGCCTGCACTGGGGTGCAATATCCGCTGGCTTTGCTACCGGACTGCTTATCCCGCTGGTAGCGGGGGCTTTGCCCGCCTGGTCCACCATGCGCATCCAGCCTGCCGAGGCCATGCGACCCCCTGCTCCGGCCGCCGGCAACAGGCTGGTCATGGAGCCGCTGGCCTGGCTGCTCAGGCCATTCCCGTACTTCATCAAGATGCCGCTGCGTAACGTCTTCCGCAACTTTAAACGCAGCCTGTTCATGGCCTCCGGCATCGCCGCCGCCATCATTATGGTGCTGGTGGCCATGTCATTCGTGGACGCTGTGGACCAGATGTTTGCGCGGCAGTACGGCGAGGTGCAGAGATACGATGCCATGGTGCATCTCCAGGGAACAGGCGCAGCTTCCAACGTGAGCCTGATCAGCCACCTGGACGGTGTCACAGCCGCCGAGGCCATACTTGACCTCCCCTACCGCATACGTTTCAGCGATAAGAAGGTGGATACCGGCATCCGCGGACTGCCCGAGAACTCAGCCATGTACAACCTGCTCACACAGGACGGGACCAAGATAGACGTGACGGCGGACGGTATACTTCTGCCCTATTCCTATAAAGACAAGCTGGGCGCGGAAGTGGGCGATACGGTCAGGCTGGAGCCGCTCAAGGGCACCGTCGGCGAGACTGACAAAAGGGTGAGCGGTTATGTCTGGTCTTATGTGGGTGCGCAGGCCTATATGCCATTGAGGGAGGTGCAGAAGCTGCAGCGCGATACGGGCGCAGCCACGGCCATCATGGTGAAATTCGACGGCCAGCCCGACCCTTACACCATCAAGCGCATCTATGACATGCCACAGGTTTCCTCGATCGAGCTGGTGGCCGACACCAGGAAACAGCTGGACGAGCAGATGGGATTTTTCTGGGCCATGATAGGCATCATGCTAATGATGGGCACGGTGCTGGGAGGCGCCATCATCTTCAACGGAGTCATGGTCAACGTCACCCAGCGCAGCAGGGAGATGTCTATCATGCGCGCTGTGGGCCTGGGCGACAGGATGCTGTCATTCATGATCACGCTGGAGGATATACTGATTGCCTGCATAGGCGTGGCTGCCGGCCTGCCGCTGGGACGCTGGGTAAGCCAGCTGTTCTTCGACGCCATGTCGACCAGCGCCGAGGATGTGATCAGCTTCACCCTGGTGATATTGCCGCGCTCCTACATCATCGCCGCCGCCACCGCCGTGCTGATAATGCTGTTCTCACAGGCACCGGCCATATCGCAAATCGTCAAACAGAACCTGGCCACCGTCACCAAAGAATACAGCGAGTGAGCCCGGGCCAAGGTCTTTACTTACCGCCGCTTCGCTGATAATATAATGAGCGGAGTTTTTTGAACAGGCGCTCGGTCGACGGCAACCCCGGCAACAAAGCGGTCGAAAGGCGCGCATTAAATCCACGACACTTGAGGAGGACTAAATTGGCTGAGTTCACAGGAAAAGTTGCAATCGTCACCGGCGGCAGCTCCGGTATAGGCCGCGCTGCAGCCGTTATGTTCGCCCAGCGCGGCGCCAAGGTGGTGGTGGCCGCACGGCGCATACCTCAGAGCGAGGAGACCGTGAAGATGATCAAGGACGCCGGCGGCGAAGGTATGTTCGTCCAGACGGACGTGCGCGTGGCATCCATGGTCGAGAACATGGTCAAGAAGACCGTGGAAAAATATGGCCGGCTTGACGTTGCCTTTAACAACGCCGGCAAGGCCGGCGTTTTCCAGCCCCTGACCGAGGAGACGGAAGAGGCATTCTACGAGCAGATAGACACCAACCTCAAGGGCGTCTGGCTGTGTATGAAGTACGAGATACCCGAAATGCTCAAGGTGGGGGGCGGCGCCATCGTCAACAACGCCTCCATCACCGGGCTGAGAGCATTGCGCAAGCTGAATAGCTACAGCGCCAGCAAGCATGGCGTGGTGGGCATAACCAACTCGGCCGCCAAGGAATACGCACCTAAAAACATACGTATTGTGGCCATCTGCCCTGGCTGGACCCAGACCGAGATGACACCCGAGTTCACAGTTGATCCCGCGCGCAAGGCCATAACGGAAAAACAGATACCGCTGCACAGGATTGCCAGGCCCGAGGACATCGCCGAGCTGGCCTGCTTCCTGGCCTCGGACAGGGCCAATTTCATCGCCGGCGGCGCCATTGCCATATCGGGCGGCCTGGATATCTAGGGTAGTTTATCACCCACACCCTGCCCTCTCCCTCAAGGGAGAGGGTTTTTTTTAAGAGGGGCTGGCGCCCCTCTTCAATGCTCCGACTTATTCTGTCATTGCGAGGCCGATATTTCGGCCGAAGCAATCCCTTGATCGAAGGGCTTGATTATATGCCAGTAGATTAGCACGTCGCCCCGATTTAATCGGCTCTCCTCGCAATGAAATTACGACAGTACTAGAAGCGGTACAGGCATCCCCTCATATTCGGTTATTTGGTGCAGAGGAACTTCAGGCGTTTAAAGGCCTCCCTCTGATCCAGACGCCCCGCCTCAAAATCCGCTTTTATTTTCTGTACATCATCTTCGATGCCCATTGCCTTAAGGCCTTTCTCGTCCAGAGGGAACTCGGGAAAGAGGAAGAAAAGCCTGGCCACATCCCCGCGGTTGCCGCAGACCAGCTCCTCCACCGGCTGCACCATCATATCCTTCTCATCACTGGTCAGCGGTGCCCTGCTGAAGACGTCGTTGCAGAAGTGATACCTGCATTCCCTGGGCCGCATATCGAAGATGGGGCAGGTGCTGAAAGAAGGATGATAGAGCAGGCAGTGGATGTTCTGGCAGCACCAGCCGTGGCAGGGCGGGCAGACCTCACGCGCTGTCTCGTTCAGGACGGCCACCAGCGCTGCGATCTTCGGCCCGAAGAGGCCGGCGAATTCCTCGTCGGTAAGGAATATCTTGGTATTTAGCGTTTCTTCCTTCATGTCACACCGTGCAGCGGCTTTTATTTTAGCATAGCTTCAGCGTTTCAATCCGTTCCAGGCCATAGTAAAATTGTGCCGGCCCCTTAAAGATAATAAATTCCTGGAGGTGTTTGCATGATCAGGACGGTAGAGCAGTATTTACAGAGCCTTGATGACGGGCGGGTGGTATATTGCCTGGGCGAAAGGGTGCGTGACGTCAGGACCCATCCCATGCTCAGGACGATGGTCAGGGCGGCCGCCATGGACTATGCCTTGCCCCACGACCCGGCTTTTCACGACCTGTACGTGACCAGGAACGAGGAGGGCGAGGAGGTCAATTTC
This sequence comes from uncultured Dehalococcoidales bacterium, assembly GCA_964605885.1. Classification (GTDB taxonomy): domain Bacteria; phylum Chloroflexota; class Dehalococcoidia; order GIF9; family UBA5629; genus CAZSED01. The sequence goes on along the minus strand of CAZSED010000021.1, from coordinate 18,516 downwards.
CTGCTGACAGCGCCCAGGACCAGGGAAGACCTGCTGCGCCGGCGCGAGTGTTTTGTCACGGGAATACGCTCAGGAGGCGGCTTCCTGGTGCACTGCATGGGCGTGGACGCGCTGGCGGCCTGCACGCTGGCAGCCAGCAGGATGGACAAGGCCCTGGGCAGCAATTACGTGGAGAGGGTCGAGAACTACCGCAAATATTTGCAGAAGAACGATATAGGGCTGACCGGCGCCATGACCGACGTCAAGGGTGACCGCAGCCTGCACCCCTCCAAACAGGCCCAGCACAAGGACTTCTATGTCAGGGTGGTAGACCGGCAGAAGGACGGCATCGTCGTACGGGGAGCTAAGGTGCACATCAGCGCCACGCCCTGCTCCAACGAAGCCATCGTGCTGCCCTGCCGCACGCACGGCGAGGACGACAAGGACTATGCGCTCTCATTTGCTGTCCCGCTGGGCGCAAAGGGCGTTAAGCTGCTGGCGGTGGAGCCCGTCACCAGGACCTACGGAGAGGAGGCCGCCTGGGATTATCCTCATGCATACAATCTGCAGCCCACCGAGTGCTTGATCGTATTTGACGACGTATTTATCCCATGGGAGCGTGTCTTCATGTGCGGCGAGTGGCAGTTCTCGCGTGACCTTACCTACGGTTTCGCCAGCTTCCACCGTCTCTTCGGCACGTGCAAAATGGTGGGCGAGCTGGAGACGCTCACGGGCGCAGTCAGATTGATCGTCGAATATAACGGGCTGGAAAGATACGAGCACGTCCGCAACAAGCTGGCCTGGATGGCCATGATCACTAACACGGTGGCCAATCTGGGAGAGATGTCATGCCTCAAGGGAACGGTAGACCCGGATTCCGGCATAATGGTGCCCGACCTGATGCTGACCAACTCGGCCAAGTTCATCTTTGCCGACAGCTTCCACCAGATGTGCCAGACCGCACAGGACCTGTGTGGCGGCATAGCCACCACCGTGCCCTGCTACCGCGATTGGAAGAACCCTGAGATACACGGTTACATAGAGAAATACCTGGGCGGCAAGGCAGGCATACCAACTGTAGACAGGCTCAAGGTTATACGCATGATCAAGGACATGACGCACAACTACTACCAGATCGACCACATACACGGGGAAGGCTCACGCGCCGCACAACAGATCTTCCTCTACCACAGCGCAGACTGGAACAGGTACAGGGCCGCCGTAAAACGGCACCTGCAGATCGATGGCTGGCAGTCCGATCCGGTCTACGGCCCGCTGGTTGACGCCAGCCAGGCGGTGGACCCCAAGATGCCACCGGTGGACAAATCATACAAATTGTTTTCCACCGTGTAGTGAAGCCCGGATACGAAATAAATAAATGTTATAAATATGAAATGTTTTAGCTTGAAAATATATTATTTTTTTACAACCTGACTGCTAGGATAAAGCATATCCGGGGTAATTGGGATATCTGGTGGAATGGCGGAAGTGGTACCCGCCAGTCGACAATGGCGGGAGAGAATATTAAGGGTTAGCCCAATTACTCCGGATATATTATTTTTCCAGTAATTCAGCCCCTTAGGCCTCGGCCTTAAGCGGCAGGGTAAAGAACACCGTGGTCCCCTTCCCCTCTTCTGATTCCAACCAGATCCGTCCGCCGTGCGCTTCCACCAGCCGCCGGCAGACTATCAGCCCCAGGCCTATCCCTTTGGCCAGCCCCTTCTCTTCAGCCTCTATACGTTGAAACGGATTAAAAAGTTTGGCCTGGTCTGCTGGCGAAATACCTATGCCCTTATCACTAATCTTAAACAGAATTTCTCCGTCCTGGCGGCCGGCCGAAATTGTGATCAGCCCATCGGGGGGAGAGTACTTAACGGCGTTCTGCAACAGGTTAAATATGACCCGCTCAATGCGCAGAGCGTCTACTTCCACCAGCGGAAGATCATCGATGCCAACGACAAAACGATGATCATGGTCTCGCTCCAATTTCCGGACTACCTTGTGCGTCAGGTCGACCAGGTCGACTTTTCTGTAGGCTATTTTCAACCGGTGGGCCTGTGAGCGTGATAACTCCAGCAGGTTGTCCAGGATGTGCGCCAGCTCTTCGGACTCGGAGATGGCATCGTTAAGCAGCTGGCTGACCTCGGATTTGGCTAGCTTTGTCCCATGCTGGTACAGAGTGTCCAAAGCGCCGATGATCACCGTCAGCGGTGTGCGCAGCTCATGAGAGACCATGCCAATGAAATCATCCTTCAGCTGGTCAAGCTTCTTGCGCTCCGTAATATCAATGAACAGGACGGCAAACTGCCGCGGTGCAGGACTGTAGGCAAAGACTTCGTAGTCGCGGTCCAGGACAAAGGAATGGTCTTCAAAATGCATTGAATTGCCGCTGAGGGCCACCTCCCCGTACTTCTCCACCCACGCCCTGTTCTCATGCGGCAGCACTTGGCTGAGCAGCCTGCCGACAACGTTCTCGCGTTTAAGGCCGGTCAGCCGTTCGAAGGACGGATTGATCTCCAGAAAACGGTAGTCGCACGGTTTGCCCTGGTCATCGCAGACTATTTCATGCAGGGCAAAGCCTTCGGTCATGCTGGTGAAAAGAGACCTGAAGCCAGCCTCGGATTCCTGCAGCTCACGGGTGCGCTCCCGCACGCGCTGTTCCAGCTCATCGTGCGCCTTGCGCAGCGCTTCCTGGGCCCTTTTCTGCTCGGTTATATCTATACCCATCTCCATTATGAGCGTCGAGCCGTCGGTATTGACGAACGGGAAGTCATAAACATAGTAGTTCCGCCCATCCGGCCCGTTCCATTCCCATTGGTGCGGCTTCATGTTTTTCAGCGCGTTATAAGTCTCGCAGTTTTCACAGGGCTCACCCCGCCCGAAAAGGTACTCGAAGCAGCGCTTTCCTCCCGACTCGCCAAAGCGCTCTCTGAAGAAGCGGTTGGCAAACGGCACGTGATAATCGGGAGCTAAAAGAACTAAATAAGCCGGCAGCGTCTCCAGCACATCATTGAACTGCTGGCGCTCTGCGCGTACAGCCGCCTCCGCCAGCATGCGGCTGGCCACCTCCGCCTGCAGTGCCCGGTTGCTTTCTGTAAGCTCCAGCGTGCGCTCCAGTACCCGCCGCTCCAGCTCGTCATAGGCCTTTCTTAACTCCTCTTCAGCCCGTTTGCGCTTGCTGATATCCGTATATGTTATGGCCAGTCCGTAATTCTCCAGCGGTATGGGCGTGGCATTGACATTAATCCAGGTGACCTCCCCACCACCCCTGACCAGCCCCATCTCTACGCCTTGTATGAGCCGGTTCTCCTTTATTGCCCTGACGCTGGCATATTCCTCCACCGGCATGGGTGAACCGTCGTGCCTGATGAGCTGCCATTCCTGGCCGTCAATCTTTCTTCCCAGGTGATCCTCTCTGTGCAATCCCAGCAGTCGATCGCCCTCCCTGTTGGACTCAATGATATTGCCGTCCTTATCGGATATGGTGATGCCCAGCGGCAGCAGATCGAAAAGCACCTTGTATTTCGTCTCGCTTATCTTGGCCGCCTCGCGCTGCTCGTTGACCTCGCTTAACAGCCTCTGCTTCTCCGTTTCTGCTTTCTTACGCGCGCCGGTCTCCCTTATAATCCCCAGGTAGCCCGTAACAGTTCCGGAGCTATCGGTCAGCGCCGACACGGATGATTCAACCAGGATCGCTTGCCCGTCCTGCATGTAATGTATAGACTCACCGTACCAGTGGCCCGATTTCTTCAGCGAGTTCATAAAGTCCAGCCGATCAATCGGCTCCTGCCACTCATTTTTTACCAGCTCCTGGAATCGCTGGCCCAACGCCTGCTTGGCCTTAAGCCCGTAGAGTCTTTCGGCAGCCGGATTCCAGAAGGTCACCCTGAACCCGTCGTCCAGCCCAACCACAGCCTCCCGTATTTGGGACAGCACAGCCGACCGCAACCTGGCCTGGCCGGCCTTCTTTTTTCCCGCACTGGCGTCTTTCAGTGGCTTCTTCATATCCGTGCTCAAACCTATGAATGTAATTGAATTTCTACACTCGAACCGTCGATGGCGCGGACCAGCTCAGCGGTATGGGTCAGGTCATCAAACAGGTAGTCCGGCTTGTGGGCTTCCAGCTCCTGAACGGTGTGGAAGCCCGTCGCCACAGCAATGCTCAGGGCATTCAATTGCTTGGCGCAGTCCACATCCCTGGTGGAATCCCCGATGACGACCACGTTCTTTCCCTTGAAGTCAATGCCTGTCATGGCCCTGGCCTTCTTCACCGCCAGCCTGGCCATCTCAAGGCGGCTGGGTGATTCAGTGCCGAAAACCGATAACATAAAATACTCGTCCAGGCCGGTTGCAGACAGCACTGCCTTGCCAATGGCTCTGGAATCGCCGGTATAGAGCGCAATGATGTGGCCTGTCATCGCCAGCCTGTCCAGCAGCTCACGCGCCCCGGGCAGCACGTGCCTGCCCGCATCGGACGGCATCAACTGGAAAAAGATGGCTTCATACTCACCGGGCCCCCTAACATGCTCTGAAATTTCCCTGTCAGGCACGCCTTTCAGCCGCACCAGCTCAACGATATTTTCCATCATGCCCCTACCTGAGAAATCGATCTCCTTCAGGCTGGCGTCGATGTTGAACTCCCTCTTCAGCAGCTCATGCACGGCAGCATCGTGCACAGACAGGAAATCAACCAGGGTCTGGTCCAGGTCAAAAATAACCAGTTTCATAGCTTCATAGCCCCGCTCATTAAACATGCCAGGGCAGAATCTGCCCCGGCATGTTTTACTAACTAGCTTAAAGGCCCTTGTCCCTCCAGGCGATATCAGCGATCATTTCTTGTAAAGCAGGCCGCATCCCGGAGCCCTAGCCATCAGTACCGGTATGCAGACATGCCTCAAAACCCTGTCGGCAACGCTGCCCCAGATCCAGCGGCTCACACCCGATCTTCCATGGGTGGCCAGTATGACAAGGTCGATATTATTCTTATCAATGAAATCCACGATCGCCTCAGAAGCATTGCCGGTCAGTATCTTGGCTGAGGTCTTAATGCCCTGGGCAGTGAACCTGGCAGCCATTTTTTCCAGGTACTTCCCGGCCTTCTTTTTCTCGGCCGCTTCAGCGGCCTTTATCTGCTCGAACGATATACCTGTGGCAGCCTCGCCATAGGGCACAGCAACGGGCTCGACGACACGCAGAAGTATGACCTGTGGCTGCTTGCAGCCCCTGGCCACAGTCTCGGCATGAGGCAAGGCCGTCTCGGATAGTTTGGACCCGTCCAGCGTAACCAGCACTTTTTTATACAATTTCTTCTCCCTTATTCGCCGGCTCAGCCGACCGTTATTTGCCTGGATGATTGCCACAGGCCGTGGATATTGCACAGCGAGGTGGCATAAATGGCTCCCGGCTTGCTCAGCTTGACGCTGAAGGAAACCTCGTGATGAGTGTAGGCCGGGCCGGTATTGGGCCCTTCGGTCGATTCGCCGTGCGCGGTGAACTCAAAATGGCCGAGCTGGTAGGCGAAATTGCCTCCATCCGGCAGAAAATACACGGAGATCCAGCGTATGTGGTGCTCCGTTGTATTGGGATGCGCCAGTTCTTTGCCGATGGACACCTTGATGGACAGCATATCTCCGGCCTTCACCTTGTCCGCACATTCGATCACGGGGACATGCTTCTCCGCCTTCCAGTCACCTGTTTTAAATAGCTCGCCCAGTTGTTTCATGAACCTGCCTCCTTTAACAAAAATTTGATTTTATATTTGTCTATTTACGCGAACGCGCAGCCCTGGCACCGACGGCCCTGGCCGGTTTGGCAGCCTTGCGCGCGACTTTGATATTTTTGGGGTTGTTCTTTTTTTCTGGCGTCCTGGGCATACTGATTTCCAGTATACCATCATCGTACGTAGCCTTTATCTGGTCTTTACGCACCTCAGAAGGCAGGCCGACCGAGCGGTAAAAGCTACCATAGGACATCTCGCAGTGCATGTAGTCCCTGCCGTCCTGGCATGACTCTGATTTTCGCTCGCCCTTGATTATCAGGTCATTCCCCACCACGCTTATTTTGATATCATCCTTGTTAATGCCGGGTACCTCCATGCGCAGGGTTAGTTTGTTTTTGTCCTGATACATCTCTATCAGCGGCGACCAGACGAAACTATCGTTGGGCGTACGCCAGAAGGCCGGGAAACGGGAAGCTACCATGGGTAACCTGCCGGCCCTGTCCGTGCGGGAAAGCAGGTCCATCCCCATGCCTTGTGTATTAAATCTTTGAATCATCATGGCTTCCTCCAACATTGGTTATTTTATCTTTCAATCAATTTCATCCCATTTTTATCGCGCAATGATTTGCTCGGTCCTGGCATGCCCGTTAGTCAAATAGCCGATATCCAGAGACGTCGTTTTACGGTAGTTCAGCAGGAGCGAGTCATACTGCGAAAGCGTTTGGCCCCGGTTCAGGACCGTGATATCAGTGTTATAGTGCAGCACCCAGGGCCTTCCCAGGTAACAGAATTTCTCCACCTTTACATCGTCATCTACCACGCAATGGTCGATCAGGCTGTACTCGCCGATATCGGCATTGCTGAATATGATCGAGTTTCTGACCACGGCATGGCGGCCCACACGCACGTTATCGCCGACAATTGAGTCCTCCACCAGTCCCTCTATGACGCAGTTGCATCCCACTATGCTGTTCTCCACGTTCAAATCAGTGGAGACTACCGGGATCAGTCCGGGACACCCGGCCAGCACGGGACGGTTGCTGTCCAGACTCAGCCGTGGTGGCCTGGATAACAGGTCCATATTGGACTTAAAATAAGCCCCGATGGTGCCCACATCCTGCCAGTAGTGATTGAACCCGTAAGCTGCCACGTTATCCTGGTTTACAATGTGAGGTATCAGGTCGTTCCCGAAATCGCTGCACAGGTTGGGGAAGCGTTCCACGTCCTCAAGGTAAGCGATAAGCTTATCAGGCTTGAACACGTATATACCCATTGAGGCCAGGTTGCCCTGCGGCGCATCTGGCTTCTCCACAAAGCGGGTCACGCGGTTGCGCTCGTCAACAGTCACAATTCCGAAGCGTGACGCCTGCCAGATCGGGACGGTCCTGACGGCCATGGTCACGTCGGCTTTAAAGTACGCATGGAAACTAATCATCTCCCGGTAGTCCATCCTGTAAATATGGTCCGCAGCCAGCACGAGAACGGCATCGGGCCTGAAATTACGCACAAGTTCAAGGTTGCGGCGCACGGCATCAGCCGTGCCCCTGTAGGTTTCTCCTACCGGAGGCAGTACCTTGAGATTGGAAACCGAGTTCTGCCTGGCCCAGTCCCGCAGGTAAGAGACGGCGGGCTGATGTTGAAAATCCACCAGCGCATAAATATCATTTATCCCCGAGTGTATGCAGTTGCTCAAGGTGAAATCGATCACCCTGTACTGCGAGCCGAAAGGCAACAATGGCTTGGGCCTGGTCCGGCACAGCGCCCCCATGCGCTGTCCCCGGCCGCCCGCAAGTATTAAAGCCAGCACTTTGTTCATAATCTCATCACCTTCCCGGTAGACAATATGGTAAGCGCAGCCTAATTAAATAATCATAAAATGGGGCCAAAAAACATTAAATAAACATGTAATTTTGCGCGGTTTGGCAAAAAATACACGTTCGGGGATGCGGTAGGAAAATGAAAAGGCTTGGAGGGTAGGGTTGCTAGCCGGAGGCCTGCTTGAACATGTAGCCCAGCTTGGGCACGGTCACTATGTGCTCCGGGGATTCCGGGTTGCTCTCTATCTTATTCCTCAGCCGGCTGACCCAGGTGCGCAGTATCTGGATATCGTTGCGGTACTCGGCTCCCCAGATCCGGCTGAGCAATTCCTCATAGGTAATAACTCGGCCGGTGTTCTGCACAAGCTCACCCAGCAACATCCATTCCAGCCGTGTGAGGTGCTGCTCCTCTCCCTTGACCTTGAGGCTGTGTCCTTCAAAATTGATGGTAATATTCCTCAGGGTAATGGCTTCAATCCGCTTTGATTTTTGGACTTGCTGCATGCGCCTGCTCACGGCATCGATGCGCGCCACCAGCTCGTTGGGATTGAATGGTTTGGGCAAATAGTCGTCAGCGCCCAGGTTCAACCCCTGGATCTTGTCCACATCCTCGTTTTTTGCGCTGAGGATGATGACGGGCACATGGGAAAACGTGCGGAGCTCTTTCAGGAACTCAAAGCCGTTCATTTCAGGCATGAGTAAATCGAGGACTATAATATCAGGCTCGTTGTTGTGAAACTGCTCAAAGGCCTCTTTGCCGTTCCCCGCCGTTAAAACCTCATAACCCGATACCTTTAACTTCGAACGAAGAAAATTGATGATGCGCTCTTCGTCGTCCACTACCAGAACAGTCAACTTCTTCATCTACTGCCCTATCATCTACAAAATTACATGGAAATCATAGCGCTGTATATGACATGTGTCAATTAATCTTAATTTTATGCGTTTGTTATGGCGGGTACAAAAATTTTATTACTTTTTTATGTCTGAGGGCCTATAGTTAGCGCATAAATAAGTGTAGCTTTTTCTTTTTTCATTAAGGAGGCGGTGATGAGACGGTTGCATGTTCACGAGCATTATGTCCTGACCTCGATTTTCTTGGCCTTATTAGCCGTGCCGGCCTGCATAACCTTTGACACCGGCAGCTCGCCTCAGACACCGCTGACCGACCAGACGGTGCCGCAGCCTGTGCTGGGGTATGCGACCAATAGCCCCATAGACGCATTATGGAAATTGCCGCCGATTACACCTCGCAGCCAGAAACCGGCTATTTCCATCCCGGACATTGTGATCAGGCTCAGCAAGAGCGTTGTCTCGGTCCAAACCGAGGTGACGGCATACGATATTTTTCTCGAGCCTGTGCCGACACACGGTGTGGGGACCGGAATCATAATCGACAGTAAAGGCTATATCCTGACCAACAACCACGTTGTGGCCGACGCCAAGACGGTAAAGGTTGTTCTGCCCGGAGGAAAGAGCTATAACGCTGTCAAGGTTAACACGGACCCCGCCACGGACCTGGCCGTGATTCAAGTTGGGGCGGCAGATCTGCAGCCGGCCGAGCTGGGCAATTCGCAGGACTTGCTGGTCGGCGAGGGTGTGGTCGCCATCGGCAACGCCCTGGCCCTGGAGGGCGGGCCCACGGTTACCGCCGGCATTGTCAGCTACATAGGACGCTCTATAACCGAGGATACCGGCAGCGTGCTGCATAACCTTATACAAACCGATTCCGCCATAAACCCTGGTAACAGCGGAGGACCGCTGCTTAACACATCCGGGCAGGTAATAGGCATCAACACGGCCGTAGCTTCTCAGGCCCAGAATATCGGCTTCGCCATTGCCATAACGCCTTCACTCTCTATCATCCAGAAATTAATAACGGCTGGCCACATCGAGCGCGCCTGGCTGGGAGTGCAGGTCTATACGCTTGACAACGGGATACTTATAACCAGCGTGGAGTCGGGAAGCCCTGCTCAGAAGGAGGGGCTGCGACGCGGCGATGTCATCATCAGCTACGATGGCAAGCAGGTTTCCAGCGCATCGGACCTCATCGATATGATTAACTCGTCGACCATCGGCCAGACGGTTGTGATCAAATTCCTGCGCAACAATAAGGAGCTGAGTGTCTCGGTTACCCTGGAGGCCACGCCGGCCAGATAGACCGGATGGCTTTTAAATTAACTGACGTCCTTTTTTATCTGCTCGAACTGTTCCTTGGTGATTTCGCTTCTGGCGTAACGCTCCCTGGCGATGTCCAGTGCGTTCTTAGTGCCGGAGGTTCCTTTGCCGGTGGCCTGTCGCACCACCCATACGATAAGCCAGATAACGGCTCCCCAGAACAGGACAAAGAACAGGAAACCCAGTCCCATCCACCACATCATGCCGTCCCCCCAGTACCACATTTGGCACCTCTGTTTTGAAGTCTAATGATAACGATATTCTTCATATTGATAATCTGCCCTAGGGCCAAGGCTCAAATTTCGTTTCGGGCTGGCCTTCCAATCGCAGCACCAGCTTCTGGTATTTTTCGTGTATCAGCTTCCTGTCGAAATCCCAGAACTCGGCTAGCATGGCGTCTTGCTCCTTGCGGCTGAAATAATCCTGGACGGGATAAAAGAAATGCTTGTCCTCTTTCTGGATGTGCACCGGGTAGAAAGCCGTTAAATTGTTTAGCAGAGTAATTATATTATCCAGCGATTTAGCCTCGCCCCTGGAGTAGGCCTCCCGGGCTTCCAGCAGTGACCTCACCATCTTGCGCGCCTGCATGTGCTCCTGCATCAGCTCGTCCATGACCTTCCTATGCTCGGTTGAAAGCTGTTTCCTGGAAAGGTCGCGGAACAGTATGTCCTCTTCCTTGCCGTGGTGCGTCCTGTCCGCATACATCCTGAAGAAATCAACGGCGAGCAAAATGAATTCTGTGTTCGCCTTGCCATTCTCCTTAATGCTTGAGATCTCCTTGTTCAGCAGGGACGCCATGCGCTCTATAATGCGGTGTTCCCTCATAAGCGGGCCGATCGGTTTCATAATAACCTCCACCCAAAATTATATGCGCCGGGTATAAGAAAAATATAAAAGGCAAGCCACGGACATTACAAATTTATAACATTTTTGTTTTTATCTGTATCGGGAGAACTGCGGGGTTTTGAACAAATCAATCTATCCAGGCAATTAACAACCTCATTTGGCCGGACAACTGCCTGCCACCCTTAAGCATAAGTTGAATCCCAAGGGATCATGCTTTGGACCATACAGCATGATATAATCTTTGGCTTTCTGACCGTTGTAAGATATAAATGATGGCGTATTAGATTGCGGATCAGAAATCTTCTCATAGGCCAGGGCGAAATATGCAGCGTCAGGCCTTCCGGCACCCCGTGACTGGTATTCATCGCTCTCTGACAATACCTCTACTGAAAAATCGCTGTTCACTGTTATATTATCAACTGAAATATATTTCCATTCCGCTTTGGGCACTACGTTCACAGTTTCTGAACCGCGAAATACGCTCCAGGGCAATACCTTCTTCCAGACAGGACTGCCATTTTTATCCAGTATTCTGATGATGACGTGATATTTATCGTAATCACCCTGCGGTTCAACAGTATAATAAGCCACGGCGCAGACATTAATACCCTGAATTTTGTATGGAAACCTATCAGGAGAAAAAGTAGTTTGCAGGCCCCAGCCGGGCTGGCTAAGCAAAGTCTCATCATCATCATTGCCAAAATACGACGTTGAAGCAACGAGGGAAAGGAAATGGTCTCCGGAATAATCGGTCTCTATGACGAACATTCCTCTCAAACCGTAACCAACGACGCTGGGGAGAATGATTAAGGGAGAATCTTGCGTCACAAAGTCAGGATTACCTGCAGCCTTGCTGTTCAGATTTTCACAGAAAAGATTCCCCAGCGTTACTGTACGCGAAACAATAATAATTCTTCTGCACTTACATTCTGTATGCCACACTGCAATTTGATTGTATGGATATTCATCGTTTTCGCCTTGCAGATTATCGTAGCGAAGGTTGCAGGGCTCCCAAACTTCCGATTGTGCAACAGCCGGCACACCTGGGGATTTATACTGCAATTCCGAATCTTGTTTAACTGTGGCATTTTCAACTGGCTGAGAGATTCTAGCCGGCGCAAAATCGCAGCTCAGATAAATTAATACCATGCCGGCCGCCAGGATGGCACAACCAAATAGAGCCACAGGTTTGCGACATTTGCCTCCCAAATTAAACTACCTCCTCACTATGTCATTTGCCAGGCACGTTCGCTAAGTGCACGGCTGATATTGTCTAACCATTCTTACTAGGGCGGGCACTTGGCGCATACGGAGCGGAACAGGGTGGTGCTGAGGTAGCGGTCGCCCCGGTCAGGCAGTATCACCACGATCGTGCCTTTATCCATCTTCCTGGCTATGTTGAGGGCGCCGGCCACCGCTGCGCCGCTGGACATCCCTACAAATATTCCCTCTTTGGTAGCCAGCAGCCGGGCTATCTCAAAAGCCTCACCGTCCTCCACCACCACCTTCTCGTCGAAGCCCTTGGGGTCGTAGATCTTGGGATTGATGGACTCTTTCATGTTCTTCAGGCCCTGGATAGTATGGCCTTCTGTCGGCTCAACGGCAACCACCCTTACCCCGGGTTTCTTCTCCTTCAGGTACTTGCCGGTGCCGATCAACGTCCCCGAGGTGCCCAGCCCGGCAACAAATACATCCAACTGGCCCCCCGTCTGCTCGTAGATCTCCGGCCCGGTGGTCTCATAGTGGGACAGCAGGTTGTTGGGGTTGTCGAACTGGTTGGGCATGTAGTATTTTTCCGGCTCCTTCTCAAGGAATTGCCAGGCCCGCCTGATGGCGCCGTCCGTAGCTTCCTTTGCCGGCGTCAGTACAACCTCCGCTCCGAAGGCCTGCAGGCAGATTTGGCGCTCCGTGCTCACGCACTCCGGCATGAACAGCTTCACTTTGTAACCCTTGGCCGAGCCGATCATGGCCAGCGCAATGCCTGTGTTGCCTGATGTAGGTTCAACTATGGTCTTATCTTTGGTAAGCTGCCCGGACTTCTCTGCCTTCATTATCATGTAATAGGCCGGCCTGTCTTTGACCGAGCCTCCAGGATTACAGCCTTCGAGCTTGCCGTAAATCTTCACCCCCGGCTTCAAGCCGTCCAGGCGGGACAGCTCCACCAGCGGGGTGTTGCCGATGGCATCGAATACGCTGCTTTTCATCTGGTTCATCTCATCCATCCTTGCGCCGGGCGTTATCCAACGTAATTATATGACAGACCGGCTGCACATAACAGCCTGGATTTCAGGAGAAAAGCCTCCTGGGGTTATCTACCAGCAGTGCATCTATCTTGTCCTGCGACACGCCCGCTTTCTTCAGGTCGGGCAGTATATTGCGGAAGATGTTGGTGTAGTCCCAGTTGAGCAGCAGTTTCACCTGGTCATCCGGCAGCCTGCCGCCGCGGCCCATGCCACAGCCGAAGCAGTCTTGCGAGACCAGGATGCGGTCCCCGTAGCCCAGGTTGAGCAGGCTGATCAGGGTCTCTTCCCTGGTCTTATCGGGCAGGAACACCTCGATGCCGAACCTGTCAAATGAAATAAACGTCCCTCTGCTCAATACGTCCTTGTGGTACTCGATCGATGCATTGCCGCACATGTGGCCGCACATTATCTTCCTGGGATCGACTCCTTCCCCCAGCAGCACATCCAGCTGCTCCGGCCCCATGGTTCCCCTCTCGGTATGCGTGAGAATGGGGACACCCGTCTCACGGTGCGCCCTGGCTGCGGCTTTGAGCGCGGCCATCTCGCACTCGGATATCTTCTGGAACCCTGTTGCCACCTTTATCACGCCCGCCTTCACTCCGCTCTGCCCTATCCCCACGCTGATCTCCTTGATGTAGGTGTCGTAGAGCTCCGTGGCCATATCTCCGAGCTTGCTCATGCTGCGGCTCTTGAGGTAGGCCCACTTTCCCATCTCCTCCATGTACATGCCAGTGGAGCATATTATGTTAATCTGCAGTTTCTCCGACACGTCCCTGAGAACGTCCACGTCCCGGAACAGGTCGATGGGTGTGGCATCCACTATGGTCTTCACGCCGAACTCCTTCACCGGCCCCACCGTCTTCATGCAGATATTCACAATCTTTTCCCGGTTGTAGGGCCTGGCCAGGGCATCGCACTCCCAGCCAGGATACCCTCCCAGTATATGCTCATGGGCCAGTGTAATTCCCATATCTTCGGCAGATATGGGGCCGAGAACCGCGTTAATCTTTTTCATATCCTTGTCCGTTTTACTTAATATAAGAGCCGACCAAAGCCGGATTATATCATAAAACCTGATCGGCCTTAATCGGAGCTTAATAATTAGTCGCTATACTGTAATCAAGGTGGTGAACACCGATGCTGCGAATTTATGAATGCCCCAATTGCCGGGCGATAGTCTCGCCGGGCGAGAGCTACTGCGGCTACTGTGGTTTTCAGCTCAAGCAGCTGCAGGACGACCGCATGACGCCCCCGGCCTCGCTGCCCTCTTATACCTACCATGACACGGCCACTCCCGCCGACAACGGCGGGGGCTGGCCGACTTACCAGCAGCCGACACAGGTTAAGGCCGTTGTTAAAACCGGCAACGGAGAGCCTGACCCGGTCCGTATTGCCGCCACCAGAGAGCTTCACAGCAACATCCTCAAGCTGCTGGACGACATGCTGTCCAAGCAGAAAAGCAACTGAAGCCCCCCGGTCACCCCCTTACAGCAGTTTAAAAGCCTGTACTCCTGTAATTGACAGTCCACCGCCTAGCCTGTTATAGTTTATAACAATTTGTTATAAGGAGGCTAAGGACATGAAAATCCTGGGGATCGTCTGCAGCCCGCGTAAAGAAGGAAACACCGAGATCCTGGTCAGGCAGGCCCTGGAGGCAGCCGGCCAGGCTGGAGCCGAGACTGAGATCGTCTTGATATCAGATAAGAAGATTACGCCCTGCGACGGCTGCAATGCCTGCCTTAAGACAGGCGCCTGCAAGATCAAGGACGACATGCAGGCCATCTACGAGCAGCTGGAAAAAGCCGATGGCATTATTTTCGGCTCGCCGGTCTATTTCTATAATGTGACGGCGCAGGCCAAGGCGGTAATCGACAGGACTTATCCGCTGGCAATGGCCGGGAAACTGAGAAATAAGGTCGGTGGTGTCGTTGCGGTCGCCGGCAACATGGGTGTAGAGCACGTACTGGGCACGATGTATACCTTTTTCGACCTGCACAGGATGATCATTGCCGGTTCCGGTACCGGCTACGGAACGGAGAAGGGAGCCGTTACAAGAGAGGGGGCGGGGGCCACACTTGGCGGCTCTGCCCTTGACGAGGCAAAGACCCTGGGCAAGAGAATGGTACGCCTGGCCACACAGCTGGAAAGAGGCAAGGCGCAGAAATAAAGACAACGGAAAACCGCGCCTTCGCAGTTAATGAGAAAGCAGCCTGTTAGGCTGATGTCTGAAGTTCCAGCGTTCTTTAGCCGAGCTGCGTGGACAGGAACACCTGGATGCCCATCTGGTTTATCTGGTCCTGGACCTCTTCGATCCCGTCGATATGCCTGTCCTCGTCGTTGAGGATGGACTCAAGTATCTCACGCGTGGCATAGTCCTTTTCATCCGCACACAGCACGATGGCCGCGTTATAAGACTTGATGGCTCCTTCCTCAAGGCCATGGTCGCTGGCAAACATCTTGGGGACATCCGCGCCGATGCCCATTTTCCTGTACTCGCTGACAACCGGGATGCCTTCCAGGAAAAGGATCCTGCCGATGAGTTTCTCGGCATGCTTCATCTCTTCTATGGCCCGCTTTTGAATGGTTGCCCCCAGCTTGTCGTAGCCCCAGTTCTCGCACATCTCTGCGTGCACCATGTACTGGTTGATAGCCGTCAGCTCATCCGCCAGTAGAGAGTTAAGTGTATCGATTACCTTCCCTGCGCCTTTCATATTAACCTCCCGTATTTTGTGAATAGTGCTTAAGCTAATTATAGCGTGCGCGAAGTTTGACACCAAATGCCGGTTTTTATATGATAAGCCCTCTCATGCACAGCGGACTACCGGCCCGTTTATTGCGCTGCTTGCTGGCGGCTGCCTGCCTGGCGGGCATAACAGGCTGCTTCCCGGTCACCTCACCGGAGCAGCCGGCTGCGGCCACGCCGGCATCCCAGGCGGTCAATACGGATATCACCATAACCCTGGGAGGAGCAACCCCCTCGCTCATCAGGCCTCTGCTGGGCGTCAACATCGGCCCGCTTCCCGCCGGCTCCGACCCCGCCAACGCCGACCTCACCAGCGTCTACAAACAGGTGGGAGTCAATTTAATCCGCACGCATGATTACTACAACGCACTGGACATGTCGATAATCTACCCCGGCAGGACCGCTGATCCGTCCAAACTGACGTCATATAACTTCACCTCCAGCGACCTCACCTGGAAGTCTATCATTAACGGAGGGTTCGAGCCCTATTTCCGCCTGGGAGATTCCTACAACGACGCCGTTCCGCCGGCCAACGCGCTGGAGCGCGCTAACTGGGTCAAGGCCGCCATCGAGGTGCTGCGCCACTACCGGGCGGGCAAATGGAACGGCTTCCACACCCCCTTCCGCTACGTGGAGGTCTGGAACGAGCCGGACAATCAGCAGTTCTGGCCCAGGCCGCGCACGGCGGTTGAGTATTACCAGCTTTACATCGAGACCGCCCAGGCCGTCAAGCAGGAGTTCCCTGACCTGAAGGTGGGCGGGCCGGGCGTCACACCCGCCGGCGCGCTTACCCCACAGGGTCAGAAGTGGGTACAGAACTTCATGGATTTCATCCGGCAGAACAACCGGCCGCTGGACTTTTTCTCCTGGCACATGTATTCCAACAGCCCGTCGGAGTATGCACAGGCTGCGGCCTCTTACCGGGCTGCGCTGGACGCACGCGGGTTCACGCAGACGCCCACGCACATAACCGAATGGAACACCGACATCAAGCACGGCTCGGACAGCGGGCCTGAAGCACGGGCGCTGCGCTGCGGCAGCAAGGGCGCGGCCCTTCTCACGGCGGCCTGGATCGAGCTGCAGCAAAACAATATAGAAGTCTCCACCTTCTACCGGGGTCCCGATCCCGATATCCGGGCGGCCACTTTCTACGGCATGTTCTATGCCGACGGCAGGCCCAAGCCCATAGCTCTGGCCTTCTCCCTCTGGTCCAAGATGTCTCAATACTCCGGCCGGCTCAACCTTACCAACTCATCCTCCGCTCAGCTCTGGCTGCTGGCCGGGCAGAACGGCAGCGTCCAGTCCGCCCTGCTCATAGCCAACCCCTCAGACACGCCGCACGCGGCCGCCATCGCCTTCAGCGACCAGCGAAAAATAAACAGCATCACCCTTTACAGGGTCGACGAGACAGCCCTGAACGGCCAGGTCCAGGTCTCCACTCTCAACAGCCCGGTCGTGGATATCGGTGCCAATACAGTTGAGCTTTTAATCTTTAACTAGAGATGTGATAGGCTATATAAGGTCTTAACAGACTACATGTGGAGGTTGGTAAATGGGAAAAGATAGTCCGGCACTTCCTCTTATTATCCTTCTAGCCTTCGTTTTGGCTTCGGTTCTCGGATGCTCTGCGCCAAACCCAGCTCCCCTAACAGGTACTGACAATAAAACAGCGGCGCAGCCTGAACAGGAGAAATACGCAGGGATATTAGCAGTTGACGACATGCTGGGCAAAGTAAAAATTGAAGAAGTCAAATCCCAGATATTATCAGGTGGTTATCAGATTGCCGGGACCGAGTATTACGCATCTGAAATCAAAGACATAACAGAAACCTTCAATAAGCTGGTTTCTGCACAGCCCATCAACATGGTTTACGTTATAACCTTTTCATCCGACCGGGCGTCGATTGAAATACAATTGAGCAGTCTGAAATACCCTGGCGAAATCAAATATATTGAAATATCGAAACCTCGAACGGGGAAAATATTGCTAACAGTTTGGAATAGCAGGGATAAAACCGCGGGTGTGGTAACGATGGACGAGGACGGCAATAACGTGGTTAATCTTACAAAGGATCAGCACGGCAGAGATCCAAGCTTCCAGTCCGACGGCAAGCAAATAGCTTTTGTATCCAACCGGGACAGGGGCTGGTATGGCGAAAACGACATATTTCTAATGAATTCTGACGGTTCCAATGTACGGCAGATAACCAGTAATGCCTCTCATGCTGGCCCAACATATCAGTTTCCGGCGATCTCGCCTGACGGGACTAAAATCGCCAGCTGCAAATCACGTGTAGTAGCCGCCGCTGGATATTATGTATATAGATATAATATAGTCGTCATGAATAGCGATGGGAGTGGGGATAAACAATTGACAAACGTTCCTGACACTGACACAGCCTTGCTGCCCAAATGGTTCCCGGACGGACAGCGGGTCGCATATCTCTACACGGATGCCTCATTCTATCGTATCGGCTTCAGTAATCTGCAGGGTGAATTCCTCGGTGATGCACCCATGCGTATCATGCTGCCGTTCAGCAAAACTGACCTCACCTGGTTTGATATTGCGCCCGACGGCCAGAAAATAGCTTATTCAGCCGATACTACCAGAGAGGCATACAATCAATATAGAGAAATATTTGTCGTCGATTTAAAAAGCGGTGAGATCAGCCAGTTGACCAGCAATGAGCTTGATGACGATATGCCCTGCTGGTCGCCTGACGGCAAGAAAATCCTATTTCTTAGATGTTCAGCAAGTGCTATCTCGTCAACATGTACTTTATGCAGCATGGATGCCGATGGCGGTAATCAGACACAGATGAAGGGATCCGGTACTCCTCACGGATGGAAATGATTCGCCTACGAAGCTTATCTGATCGTTAAATGTGCGCCCGAATGAATAGGATTAATCTGGGCAACAGGGCTAAATAATCTAACTGGTGGAGATAGGGGGATTCGAACCCCCGACCTCTGCGATGCGAACGCAGCGCT
>CAZSED010000020.1:0-44642 GCA_964605885.1 uncultured Dehalococcoidales bacterium | reverse complement strand
ATTGCTTCGCTCCGCTCGCAATGGCAGTATGATGACGGGCGTGGCAATCCTTTGATCGAAGGACGAGGGCCTGACTTAATGTCGTGAGATTGCTTCGCTCCGCTCGCAATGGCAGTATGATGACGGGCGTGGCAATCCTTTGAGCGAAGGCTCAGAGCCTGGCCGCGCCGCGCAGCTGGTTAATATCTGAAATACCCTCGGCGGCCAGGAGATCCTGCAGGCCCTGGATTATCTCCAGCGCGGCCCTGGGATTTATCAGCGTGGCGGTGCCCACCTGGACGGCCGTGGCGCCGGCCAGGATGAACTCCAGCGCATCCCGCGCCGTCATGATGCCGCCGCAGCCGATCACCGGGACCTTCACGCAGTCCACCGTGCGGTAGACCATCCCCAGCGCTACCGGCTTGATGGCCGGCCCCGACAGGCCGCCCGTCACATTCCCCAGCAGCGGCCGCCTGGTCTTAACGTCGATGGCCATAGCACTGATGGTGTTTATCAGTGAAATTGCATCAGCGCCCGCCCCCTCGACGGCGCGGGCTATCTCCGCAATATCAGTAACATTGGGGCTCAGCTTGACCATCACAGGCAGCGACGTTGATTTCTTGACTGCCGCCGTGACTTCGGCGGCCATGGCCGGGTCGGTGCCGAACTGCATCCCCCCGCACTTAACGTTGGGGCAGCTTATATTCACCTCAATGCCGCTCACGCCCTTGACGCCCTCCAGCCTGGCGGCGACCTGGCCGTACTCCTCCGCCGTTTCACCGGCTATATTAACGATGACGGGAACCTTCCATTTAGCCCAGACAGGGGCATCTTCCCGCACCAGCGCCTCCACGCCGCCGTTCTGCAATCCGATCGAGTTCAAAATGCCGCCGGTCACTTCCACTATCCGGGGCTGGGGATTGCCGTCGCGCGGCTCCAGCGTTGTGCCCTTGCAGATGACGGCTCCCAGCTCCTCCACGTCCAGCAGGTCGGGCAGCTCGTTGCCGTAGCCGAAGGTGCCGGAGGCCGTCATCACCGGGTTCTTCAGCTTGAGGCCCGGCATGATCTGCACGCTCAAATTGACCTGTTTTGTCATGTCCTGACCTGCGGCAGCCGCCGGCGCACAGACTTTATCTTGCCCTCCATGCTCAGCCGCCTGTCGCAGCGGTCATCGATCTTGAGCGTGGTGACCACGCGCAGCACGCCCTTCTTAAAGGGGACCCTGTGCATCTCGGCCGTCAGCTTGAGCACCTCGTCCAGCGGCCCCTCCACGATCGTGCCCATGGGAGTGAGCCGGTAGCTGACCTTATTGTTTTTCTCCAGCACGTCCAGGCAGGCTGCCACGAAATCGCCGACCCCGGGGCTGCCTGTGCCTATGGGGACGACCGATATTTCAGCTACGACCTTTCTGGGCTGCATATATTGCTTATAGTATATACAAGCCCGCAGCTAATTTACAGGCTGCGCGGGCACAATCCACGCCTAAATATGTTAAAATTTTTGTATATTCATACAGTAGTTACCATGGAACAGAGAATCACTTACCGTCTCAGGAACATGCGGGAGGCAGATATTCCCCAGGTGCTGGAGATAGACCTGGACGCCTTCCCCAGCCAGTGGCCGCATCCTACCATTAACTCCTTTCACCACGAGCTGCGCAACAAGCTGGCGCACTATCTCGTTATCTGCCGTGACAGACCGGCGCAGCAAGAGCCAGCTCCACAGGCCCCGGCCCGGGGCGGCCTCATCTACTACCTCAAGAAGCTGCTCGACCACGGCGGTTTTTTCGGGCGTGGCAATGCCTCTGCGCAGGGTGACTGCCTGGTAGGCATGGCCGGCATCTGGATGATGGTGGACGAGGCGCACATCGTGACCATAGCCGTCAGGAACACGCACAGGCAGCACGGGCTGGGTGAATGGCTGCTGATAGCCGTCATCGAGCTGGCCACGCAGCTCAGGGCCAAGTATGTGACGCTCGAGGTGCGCATGTCCAACACGGTGGCGCAGACGCTTTACGACAAGTACGGCTTCGGCCGGGCCGGCGTGCGCAAAAGGTACTACTCTGACAACGGTGAGGACGCGCTTATCATGAGCACGTCCGATATTACGCTGGCTTCCTACCAGTCCAGGTTCCAGCAGCTCAAGCAGGAGCATGCGGCGCGCTGGATCAATTGCCTGGCGGTGACCTGATATACCAATGGAGGATTAATAATGGGTGAGATGAAAAGCGCATGGCAGATCGCCATGGAGAAAGCCGAGAAACTGGGCAAGGCCAGCCCGGACGAGCTGAACAGCATAAAATACCTGCCCGAGGGCAACAAGATCGCCTCCCAGTACCTGCAGGACGAGAAAAGCGACCTGGCGGCCGAGCTGGCGAAGTTCGCCGACGCCGAGGCCCTGAAATTCGTCAAGAAGGGCGCCGACGAGATATTCCTGCGTAACATCACACTGCCGCACACGGAAGAGGACATGCGCCGGACCAACAGGTCCATGGCCGGCCTGCGCATCGTCAAAGAGAACAAGAAGGGGCTCGAGCCAGTCTTCAACCTTATCAATAACCTGCTGAACCAGTACCAGGTAGCTCTGCAGCAGACCTATGGCGAGTTCAAGAAGAAGGCCGAGATGGCGCTGCAGCAGGCGCAGCAGGGCATGAGGATGCAGCGCGGCGGAGACCAGATGACCATGGAACAGAAGCTGCAGCTTCAGATTCAGGAAGAGTGGAGGCAGGTGCACAGCGAGCTTGATGCCCAGTACGAGAAGGCGCTGGAAGAGCACAAGCAAAAGATACGCGAGTTGAGCTGAGCCTAGTCCAGCAGCTCCAGCGTTTTGCCTATCTGTTTGAACTTCTCCAGCTTGTCGGGCATGTTGACTGAGGGAGCCGTCGCCCCGAAGAATATCCAGCGGCTGCCCTTCTGAAATCCGAAGGCATAGGCCTGGAAGGGCGTGGTGGTGGCCGATTTGGACTCATACAGGAACTCGTAAGCCGGCGTAACCCCGTCCGCCAGCGTAGATGTGTTATCCGATGATATCTGTTTAAGGTTGGTCCGGCCGCTGGTCACAGTGCGTATGGCGTCCTTGGCCCATTCCTCGACGGTAGACTGGATATCAACGCCGTATGTTCCCAGCACGATGACCATGATGAAGTCCTGGTCGACCTTGTTTCCCGGCTCCGCCGCGTAGAAGGTCGAGCCATTGACCACGGCGGTCCTGGTCTTGTAGGAGTCCGGGTATTTAAGCTGGAAATGGTAATTGCTATTCATGTAGATGGAATATTCCCAGGGAGGATCCGGGGTCGGCTTTCTCAGCACGGCCGAGCTTGACCCGGCCGCCGTCTCGGGCGGGGCCACGTTCAAAGTGACCAGTATATACTGCGGCGAGTTGCGCGTGCCAACCCCCTCAACCGTGATGTTGTCTGTATACGTTCCGGCATCCAGCTCGTTGGCGGTAACGAATACATCGAAGGTGGAAAAGGTGCTCTTCTGTATGGCGCCGTTGGCCTCGGTCAGCCATAGCCACTTCTGGGTCTTGGTGGCCGCCCAGATCATCACGCCCTGCCCGTCGTTGGCGACACTGACGGTCGTTTTGTGACTCGAGGAGTCCCCCTGCCTGGTATCCACCGTGATGGTCGGGGGATTTACGCTCATCTTGGGCGAAGTTATCACCGGCTGCTGCGGGGCGGGGGTTGAAGGAGCAGCCGGGGCCTCGCACGACAGGGCTGCCGGCGTTAGTAGTGCTGCTAAAAGGATGAGTGCTGCAAGACGGATTGAGGTTCTTTTAAGCGGTATTTTCATCGGATATCTTATTTTTTATTATAGCGCGCCAGCCGTTAAAAGCAATTATTAGGGCGGCCTGCTTGCAATATAAGAACGATGGAGCAGAGATAGAAGTTTATGTCTCATCTCGAGTATCAGGTCAAAGTCTTGATTAGCGCCCATATTGACACTCATCACTTCGATATATAGAATCCTATCAGTGAGGGTTTTTGTATATGAGTTCGGTGTGGATGACCTACGCATGGGAAGACAATAAAGATGGAGACGTAGATTTTGTAGCCCAGGAATTAATTCGAGTGGGTTTGGAAGTAAAACTAGATCGCTGGAATATTGGTGCTGGGAAACGTTTATGGGAACAGATAGAACATTTCATTCAAGATGAAACACTATCTGACGGATGGGTTCTTTATGCTACCCAGATGAGTCTGGGTAATGAGAAATGTAAAGAAGAATACGCTTATGCTTTGGACCGTGCTCTAAATAAACGTGGTGGAGATTTTCCCATAATTGCATTGTTTCCTGCTTCAGTTGATGATTCGCTTATTCCTGCAAGTATTAAAGCGAGGTTATTTGTAAGTCTGACTGATCCCAATTGGAAGGAAAGGATAATGGCCGCGGCTCAAAAACGTTCGCCCTCAATTAACAAGGAACGTATTGAGCCATACGCCCTTATCATACATGAGTCGGGAGGGAAGAAGGTGATAGAAGTGCGGCCACGTGGCGGCACATGGTCCCCTTTCATTTGTGGCATTCCCATTGAAGAAAAGGAGATCTGCTCACCCCATTTAGGTTTTGGGCCAGCCAAACGAGTTCCCGATACATACATATTGTCCAGTAGTGGTGAGGGAGCATCTAAGGATGGGAAACTATGGACTTTTACTGCTAGTAATGAAGCAACTCCAACACAAAGCTATTACATTTATTGTAAAAAATTGCCATCAATATTTATCTTTGGCGTAAATGGTGCTTCTCCTCAATATCATGTTAAGCTTTAATCCTAAATCTTATATGGAATTGTGCGCCCTTCAGGAGAAGGATGCTGCCTCCAATAAATCTAGATCTTATAGAGTAATTTGAACTAGGCTGGTGCCCCCAAGGGAATTCGAATCCCTGTGTCCAGCTTGAAAGGCTGGTGTCCTAGGCCTCTAGACGATGGGGGCACGCTTACTATGGATAGAGCGGAAGGGCTTCCAGCCCCGCGGTCTCAGGAAAACCAAACATTATATTCATATTCTGAACACCCTGTCCAGCAGCCCCCTTGACCAGGTTGTCTATGCAGCTCAGCACGATCACCCTGCCCGTCTTCTCGTGGAACACGGGATAGAGCAGGCAGAGGTTGCTGCCCAGCGTGTGCTTGGTCTCCGGCGGCGCCTGCACCAGGCGTGTAAAAGGCTCGTCCCGGTAGAAATCGGTATAGATGCGGTCGAGCTCTTCCTTGCCCCCGCTCAGCTTGCCCGCTCTGGCCGTGGCATAACACGTGCTGACGATGCCGCGCGTCATGGGCACGACGTGCGGAACAAAGGTGACGCCGACTTTGCCTTCCTTGCTCAAGGCATCGAGCTCCTGCTCAATCTCCGGCAGGTGGCGGTGCCCGCCCAGCCCGTAGGGCCGGACGTTGTCGCTGGCCTCGGCGAAGTGCGTGGGCAGTGAAAGCGTTCTGCCCGCGCCGGAGGTGCCGGACTTGCTGTCCACGACGACCTGCGGCTCCACCAGCCCCAGCTTAATCAGCGGGGCCAGCGCCAGTATGGCCGAGGCCGGGTAGCAGCCCGGGTTGGCCACTATGCTGGCCGCAGCTATGCTGCCGCGGTGCAGCTCGGGCAGGCCGTAGACGGCCGTCTTGAGCAGGTCGGGCGCCGGGTGCTCGAAGTCGTACCACTCCGAGTACCAGGAGGCCTCCTTGAAGCGGAAATCGGCGCTCATGTCAACGATGCGGATGTTCTTCTTGACCAGCGGCAATATCACCTCGACGCTGGTCTTGTGCCCCATGGCCGAGAAGGCCACGTCCACCTTCTCCTCCAGCTCGGCCGTGATGGTCAGGCGCGTGGCGGCCAGGTGGGGAAAGACCTCGCCCAGCTTCTTGCCGGCGGCGCTCCTGCCGGTCACGGAGACCAGCTCCACGTTGGGATGCTGCCAGAGTATGCGCGCCAGCTCCACGCCGGCATAGCCGGTCACGTTGATGATGCCCGCTTTAATCTTCTTCATAGCTTCTTCCGTTAAATAAACTCTATATTAAACCATGCAGGTGGCAGGTGTCATTTATGAACAGCGCCGAGGGCATGCCGCCCCTGACCTCGAACAGGTTGAGCGCCCCGGCCTCCTGTGCTATCTGGCGGTAGTGCTTGTTGGCCATGTGCAGCAGGTGCAACGCCATGACGGCCGTCAGCGCACGGTGCGACACGATGACCACCGTCTCCTTTTTATGTTTCTCTGCGATGGCGTCAAGCGCCTTGCCGACCTTCTCCCGCAAGGCGTCCATGGGAGCATCGAAAGGTAATTTTACGGCAACGTCCGGCGGCGCTTCGCTGAAGGAGCAGTCCAGCACCAGCGAGTCCTCGGGGCTCAGACCCCACCAGTCCAGCCCGGCCTCCTTCTCGAACCCGGGCAGCAGCTCCAGCCCCACCGAGAGGCTTCTGGCTATGACCCCGGCTGTCTCCTTTGCACCGGATACAGGGACATAATATAGGGCAGCTACCTGGTAACCGGACAACCTGGATGCCAGGGCCTGCGCAAAGCTGGCCGGCGGTGCATCCAGCCCCGCCTCCCCGGCCACCGGAAACGAGCCGTGTCTCTCGTACTCCGTGGGGCCGATGTTGGCTATCAATATCTTGCCCAACAGTCTCCCCGCCTATTAGCTATCTTTCGACGACCATGGCGATGCCCATGCCTCCGCCGATGCACATGGTGGCCAGGCCCTTTTTAAGGTTGCGCCGCTTCATCTCGTATATCAGCGTGACCAGCACGCGCCCGCCGGTGGCGCCGATGGGGTGCCCCAGCGATATGCCGCTGCCGTGCACATTGGTCTTATCCAGGTCGAAGCCCAGCTCCTTTATGCAGCCCAGCGCCTGTGAGGCGAAGGCCTCGTTCAGCTCTACGCAGTCCAGGTCCTTGACCGACAGCTTTGCCTTCTCCAGCGCCTTGTTCACAGCCGGCACGACGCCCAGGCCCATGTAGGCCGGGTCAACGCCGCCGGAGGCGAAGGACTTTATCTTCGCCATCGGCTCCAGCCCCAGCTCTTTGGCCTTCTTATCCGACATCAGCAATACTGCCGCCGCGCCGTCGTTGATGCCCGAGGCATTGCCGGCCGTTACGGTCCCGTCCTTTTTGAAGGCAGGCGCCAGCTTGGCCATCTTCTCCAGGCTGGTGTCCATCGGCCTCTCGTCCGTGTCGAAAACGATGGGATCGCCCTTCTTCTGCGGCGACACCACCGGCGTGATCTCCTGCTTGAAGGTTCCGTCCTTGATGGCGGCCATGGCGCGCTGGTGGCTCATCAGCCCCAGCTTGTCCTGCTCTTCTCGCGTTATGCCGTACCTGGCGGCGATATTCTCGGCCGTCACGCCCATGTGGTAGCCGTAGTACAGCTCCCACAGGCCGTCGTAGACCATCAGGTCAAGGACCTCGCCCTTGCCGGTAATATCCATGCGGTATCCCCACCTGGCGCGCGGCAGCGCGTAAGGCGCCGTGCTCATGCTCTCCATGCCGCCGGCGACGACCACTTCGGCCTCGCCCAGCATGATGGCCTGTGCGCCCAGCACCACGGCTTTCATGCCTGACCCGCATATCTTGTTGATGGTGCAGCCCGGCGTCTCCTTGGGCAGCCCGGCGTAGATCATGGCCTGCCGGCCGGGGTTCTGGCCCTGCGCAGCCTGCAGCACGTTGCCCATGATGACCTCGTCGACCTGCAGCTCCTTCAGGTCCTCCGGCCAGTCGTAATATTTCTTCTCCAGCTCGCTCAGGCCCTCCCCGGCCAGCGCCTTGGGCCCGTAGCCGGCCAGCCTGGCGCCGGTCTTGGGTCTGAACCCGGCCCTCTTCAAGACTTCCTTAATAACGATGGCGCCCAGCCTGGTGGCCGGGACCTCCTTCAGTCCGCCACCGAAGGTGCCGATGGCTGTTCTTACGCCGCTGACGATGACAACTTCTGACATCTATTTCTCCTTGCTGCCGCTTATTTTTGTATTTAGCAGGCGGCCGGCGATCTCCGGCGCCATCTCGTGCACAAACTCGGTGCTGTACTCACTGCGGCTGAAGCGCAGCGGCGTGATGGATATCCTGCTGTGCTCCAGCGCCCACAGGTCCGTGCCGCTCACCGCTGCGTCCGTACCGCGATGCAGTATCCAGAAATAGTCGCGGCGGCCGTCGTGCCCGGTCTCAATGCCGGCCGAGTAGCGCTTCTCTCCCAGCCGGGTCACGTCTATGCCCTTTACCCCGCTCATGGGCAGGCTGGGCACGTTCACGTTGAGCAGCATCCTGCCCTTCATTTTCTTGCGCTTGAGATATTCCACGATCTCACGTGCCACGCGTGCAGCCGTTTCAAACCTGGGGTCGTCAAAGGAGTTCATGGAAACGGCGATGGAGGGAATGCAGTAAAAGAAGCCCTGCAGCGCCGCCCCCACCGTCCCCGACAGGAACACGTCATAGCCGCAGTTGGGCCCCTGGTTGATGCCCGAGACCACCAGGTCTATGCCGTCCTTCATGACCACTTTGATGGCCATGATGACGCTGTCGGCCGGCGTGCCCTCCACCGAGTAAGTGGGGATACCGGGTATCTTCTCGTGTATCCTGGTCAGGCGTATGGGATGGTGGAAGGTGATGGACGTGCCCACGCCGCTCTGCTCGCGGTCGGGCGCCACCACGGTCACCCGCCCGGCTTCCTTCAGCTCGCTGACCAGCGACCACAGGCCGTCGGCGTTTATGCCGTCATCGTTTGTAATCAAAATCTTCAAGCTCAAACTCCGTGGGGGAAACCGCATAATTTTATCACATAGCCCACGATACTATAAATTCACCAAGTATACCTTGATATCAGGTAAGGAGTTGCAAAGCCGTGATAGAATTGAGCAATGCAAAAATAGTTTGGGTGGAGAATCTGCATCATGAAACAATTTGTATCTCTTACCTTCTTCCTGGCAATTCTGCTGGCATTATCCGCCTGCGGCAATATGCCCGGCCTGCCCGGCACATACAACGTGATGACTTCGTCAATGGAACCCACATTTCATAGGGGCGACACAATAACTACTTCACCTGTAACCAGGGAATTGCAACGCGGCGATATCGTCGTCTATGAGTTCCAAAATTCGAAAAGCACCCAAATACACAGGATAGTGGGACTGCCGGGTGAGTCCATAGAAATCAAGGGGGGCACTGTATATATAGATGGGGAACCTCTCACAGAGCCATATATCAAGGAGAAACCGGAATATAAACTGCCGGTGACTTTAATCCCGCAAGGTTGTTATTTCGTGCTCGGGGATAACAGAAATAACGCCGCTGATTCTCATATGCAGGGACCTATTAAAATCGACAATATACGAGGAATTGCCAAATAACCATCATAGAAACCAAGCTGTTGTGTGTAACTCTCGATGGTGATATTGTCATGCAGCCAATTTCGAACTGATAAAACGGTTTATGCTCACCCTGGCCTCCGCCGCCTTTATGGTGATGTCCCGGTGCATATGCGGCGGAATCCGA
Organism: uncultured Dehalococcoidales bacterium; assembly: GCA_964605885.1. Lineage (GTDB taxonomy): Bacteria > Chloroflexota > Dehalococcoidia > GIF9 > UBA5629 > CAZSED01. The sequence goes on along the minus strand of CAZSED010000020.1, from coordinate 35,199 downwards.
ATTACCAGCCTGCCTGAATAGCGTCTGGTGGCAAGGGGCGCCGGGATGTCTTCATTATTAGCCTGCATATCGGCAACCACCTCAGTCACCAGCCGGCGTATATCCTGCAATGCGTCTTCTGGAGTCTCAGCCAGCCAGCTCAGGCTGGGAAACTCCGCACATAATCCAACGAATTCCTCATCCTCTTCGGACCAGGTAACTCGATATGTATACTGGTCAGTTTGTTTCATCGCTTTTGTTACCATCTTGCGCCTCCAATTTATCTATGGCCTGTAAGACCTGCCTGACCTGGTATGCTTTTGCTTTCCCATTGTCATCTTGTATGTTTATCCTGGGATCACCTTTCCACGGCGTTTTATATATGCAGTGGCTGCCGACTGACCGGCGCGGATTCCCGAAATAATGACTGCAAACCCTGCAAAGCTCAGAAAAACTAATGCCTTTGGGATTCCCGCGCATCCGCTTGACTATCTTCGCTACGGAATCCGGCATTTGCCTTGTATGATACCATTATTGATACTACCTGTCAATAGGGATTTATCTTCCTGACCTTGCCTGATCAAGGATGGGCGCACCTCTTGTAGCTGCTTATCGATGGTGCTATAATCATGCGGAAGTTTAAATACTCGAATTTCTCTATCTGTTTGCTACTGCTTCCGGCAAGTAACTAATCGCCCTTCCAAGGAGGTCGTGATGGAACCCAAAATAGGTGTCTATATATGTCATTGCGGCAGCAACATAGCTGGTACCGTTGACGTAGAGAAAGTAGCCGAATTCGCCAGGGGGCTGCCCGCCGTTGTGAGCTCCCGTGACTATAAGTTCATGTGCTCGGACCCGGGCCAGGACCTGATAAAGAAAGATATCAAGGAGCTCGGCGTCAACCGCGTGGTGGTGGCGTCCTGCTCGCCCCAGATGCACGAGCCCACCTTCAGGCGGGCCGTTCAGGAGGCCGGCCTGAACCCCTACTACTTCGAGATGGCCAACATCCGCGAGCACTGCTCCTGGGTGACCGAGTCCCGCAAGGAGGCCACCGAGAAGGCCAAGGCGCTGGTCAGCGCCGCCGTCAGGAGAGTCTTCTTCCACGAGCCGCTGGAGAACAAGGAGGTGCCGGTGAACCCGGATACCCTCATCGTTGGCGGCGGCATCGCCGGCATACAGGCCGCGCTGGAGATAGCCAACTCCGGCCACAAGGTCTACCTGGTGGAGAAGGAGCCCAGCATCGGCGGCCACATGATGCAGCTCGACAAGACCTTCCCCACGCTGGACTGCTCGGCCTGCATTCTCACCCCCAAGATGAGCATGGTCGGCGCACACCCCATGATCGAGCTCCTCTCCTACAGCGAGATCGACTTCGTCTCCGGCTACGTGGGCAACTTCAAGGTCAAGATACGCAAGAAGGCCCGCTATGTTGATATAACCAAGTGCAACGGCTGCGGCACCTGCATGACCAAGTGCCCGGTCAAGATAGACAGCGAGTTCGACGAGAAGCTGGCCAAGCGCAAGGCCATCTATACCCCCTTCGCGCAGGCCGTGCCCAACGTCACCGTGATAGACAAGGAGCACTGCACCTACTTCCTCAAGGGCAAGTGCCGCGCCTGCGAGAAGTTCTGCGAGCGCAACGCCATCAACTTCGAGCAGGAAGACGAGATGATCGAGATCGAGGTCGGCAACGTCATACTGACCACCGGCTACAAGATCTTCGACCCCTCCGTCATGAAGGAGTACGGCTACGGCCGGCTGGACAACGTGCTGACCAGCCTGGAGTTCGAGCGCATGGTCAACTCGGCCGGGCCGACCGCCGGCCACATACTGCTCAAGAACGGCCAGGAGCCCAAGAGCATCGCCATCATCCACTGCGTGGGCAGCCGCGACGAGAAGTACCACGAGTACTGCTCGCGCGTGTGCTGCATGTACGCCATGAAGTTCGCCCACCTGCTCAAGGAGCACGTGCACGGCGCGGAGGTCTACGAGTTCTACATCGATATCCGCAGCTTCGGCAAGGGATACGAGGAGTTCTATAACAGGGTGCAGAAAGAAGGGACCGTCTTCTTCAGGGGCAGGCCCGGCGAGATAACCGACGTGGCCGAGACCCCGGAGGAGCAGGGCAAGCTCATCGTCCGCTTCGAGGACACGCTGGTCGGCAAGATGCGCCGGCTGCCGGTGGAGATGGTCATACTCTGCAGCGGCATCGAGCCGCAGGCCGACGCGCAGGAGATGGCGCACAAGTTCAACATCTCCTGCGGCAAGGAGAACTTCTTCACCGAGAAGCATCCCAAGCTGGACCCGGTGGCCACCATGACGGACGGCATTTTCATCGCCGGCTGCTGCCAGGGGCCCAGGGACATACCCGATACGGTGGCGCAGGCCTCGGCCGCCGCCGCCAGGGTGCTGGCCCTCATCAACAAGGGCAAGGTCGAGATAGAGGCCGACACGGCCGTCATCGACGAAAAAAAGTGCTCCGGCTGCAGGGTCTGCAACCTGCTCTGCCCCTACAACGCCATCTCCTATATAGAGAAGGACAAGGTCTCGCGCATCAACGAGGCGCTGTGCAAGGGCTGCGGCACCTGCGTGGCCGCCTGCCCCAGCGCCGCCATCACGCACAAGCATTTCACCAACGCTCAGATTAATGCCGAGCTGGAAGGCATTCTGGTATAAGGAGAGAGAAATGACTGAGAACGCCAAAACGACATTTCTCGATGAAGTGGCCGCGCTGCCGGCCTGCGACCGCATAAACGAGTGCATACAGTGCGGCGTCTGCAGCGGCTCATGCACCACGGTGGCCAACTGGGAGTATCCTCCCCGCAAGGCCATCGCCATGATACGCTCCGGCCTGAGGGACGAGCTGCTCAGCAGCAACTCGGTCTGGTTCTGCGTGTCATGCTACCTGTGCACGGCGCGCTGCCCGCGTGATATACGCCCCGCCGCCATCATGCACGGCCTGGAGACGCTGGCGCTGCGGGAGGGCTACAAGCTGCCCACCAATACGACCACCATGTACCGCACCTTCGCCGACTCGCTCATCGGCAACGGCCGCATCTACGAGTTCGGCTTCATGTTCAAGTACTTCCTCAAGACCAATCCGCTGGCTGCCCTGAGGTTGATACCCACGGCCGTCAGCCTGCTCATGCACAGGCGCATGCCGCTGGCGCCGCCCAAAGTTAAGGGCAGGAACGACCTGGACAAGATCGTCAGGAAGATGTCCGAAGGAGGTGAGCGGTGAGATATTACGCTTATTACCCCGGATGCTCCATGGAAGCCACCGGCGCGCCGGTGGAGGAGGCCATCCACGCCATAGCCAAGCCGCTCGACCTGGAGTTCATCCAGCTCGAGGACTGGACCTGCTGCGGCTCCTCCCCCTTCGCCGGGGTTGACAAGGCCAAGGCCGTCGGCGTCACCGCGCGCACGCTGGCCCAGGCCGAGAAGACCGGGCTGGACCTGGTCACGCCCTGCAGCTCTTGCTATACCATACTGCAGGAGGCCAACGACCTGCTGAAAGAGGACCACAGGCTGGCCGCCCGGGTCAATGAAGCTCTGGCCGAGGTCGGCCTCTCATATAACGGCACTGTTAAAGTCAGGCACATAGTCGAGGTGCTTTTCAACGACGTCGGCCCGGCCGGGCTGGCCGCTAAGGTCACACGGCCTTTAACCGGCCTGAAAGTGGCCTGCTATCACGGCTGCCAGCAGGTGCGCCCTTCCTACGGTTTCGACGATACCGAGCTGCCCGATTGGCTGGATAAAATGGCTGCTGCGCTGGGCGCCGAGCCGGTCAACTACCCGCTCAAGGCCCGCTGCTGCGGCAGCTCGCTGGTCATCTCCGAGATGGACGTGGCGCTGGACCTGATACACAAGCTGCTGCAGAACGCGCAGGACAACGGCGCGCAGTGCATCGTCTCCACCACCTGCCCGCTGTGCCACACATCGCTGGACGCCTACCAGCCCATGGTCAACGGCAAGTTCAAGGCCAAGTTCAACCTGCCCGTGCTGGCCATACCGCAGCTCATCGGCGTGGCGCTGGGCCTGGACTTCAAGTCGGCGGCGCTGACGGGCAACATCGTCTCTCCCAAGAAGCTGCTGGAGCCTTATTTCTCGGGCAAGGCGCCTGCGCCGAAGGCTGAAACAGCCGCCTGATGAAGAGTCTGATCCTGGGCATCGGCAATCCCATTATCGGCGACGACGGGGTCGGGTTTAGGGTTATAGAGGCATTGCAGGATGATCCCCCGCAGGGCGACGTTACGCTGACGGCCTCCGACGTCTCCGGCCTGGCCATACTCGACCAGATAACCGACTTCGACCAGGTGGTCATAGTCGACGCCATCCAGACGGTCAACGGCAAGCCGGGCGAATTGTACCGGCTCAAGGTGGACGACTTCCGGGTCACCAAGCACACCATCTCGCCGCACGACGTCGACCTGCCCACCGCGCTGGAGATGGGCAAATTGCTCAAGCTCAAGCTGCCGCAAAAGATAAGCATCGTGGCCATCGAGATACCGGACGCCAACGAGTTCAGCACCGAGCTCACCCCGCCCATTGCCGCGGCGGTCCCCGCGGCCGTCAAGATGGTCAAAGATATACTGGCTGAAGCCGCCAAATAGCGGCTGACATTGTTTGTATCTTATGTAATTTGTATAATATCTTCCTGATTTTCGTGCATTGCAGGTTGAGATGACGGCTAAAATAATCAGCGGGACCGAGATAGCCTCCGAAATACGCAGGGAGCTCAAGGAGAGGGTAGCCAGGCTGCGTGAGATGGAGAGGATACCCTACCTGGGCGTCATACTGGTGGGCGACGACCCGGCCTCGCTCTCCTACGTCAGGTCCAAGGAGAAGGGGTCGCTGGAGATCGGGCTGCGCGAGGTCACCATCCGCCTGCCGGAGGAGACGCGCGAGTCCAAGCTGATACAGTCGGTGGACGATCTCAGCCAGGACCCCGAGATACACGGCATACTCGTCCAGACGCCGCTGCCCCCGCATATAGACGCCGAGAAGGTGCTCTACCACATATCGCCCGAGAAGGACGTGGACGGCTTCCACCCGGTCAACCTGGGCAGGCTGCTGCGCGGCCAGCCCTGCTTCCTGCCCTGCACGCCGCACGGCGTGCAGGAGCTGCTGCTCAGGAGCGGCTACGACCCGGCCGGCAAGCACGTGGTCATCTGCGGGCGCAGCAACCTGGTGGGCAAGCCGCTGGCGGCCATACTCCTGCAGAAGAAGGCCGGCGCCAACGCCACCGTCACCGTGGTGCATACCGGCTCCTCCGATATTCCTGCCTTCACACGCCAGGCCGATATACTGGTGGCCGCCATGGGCAGCCCGCTCTACGTCAAGGCCGACATGGTCAAGGAGGGCGCCGTGGTCATCGACGTGGGCGTCAACCGCGTGGAGGACCTGACCAGGGAGAGGGGCTACCGGCTGGTGGGCGACGTGGATTTCGAGGCCGTCAAGGAGAAGGCGGCCGCCATCACGCCCGTGCCGGGCGGCGTGGGCCCCATGACCGTGACCATGTTATTGCAGAACACCATCGAGGCGGCCGAGAAGAAGGCCGGCGTCAGGAGACAAACTTAAGTTCCGGAGTTCGTTGATATGCCATATGACCCCTTGAAGATGAGCGACTGGCAGATTGCCGAGGAAGCAGAGAAGAAGATGCCACGGCCGGGGGACTGGCCGAAAAGGTTGAACCTCAAGGAAGACGAGATCATCCCCTACGGCAAGGTTGCCAGGCTGGACTACGCCAAAATAATGCACCGCCTGAAGGACAAACCGGACGGCAAGTACGTACAGGTGACGGGCATCACGCCCACGCCGCTGGGCGAGGGCAAGAGCACCACCACCTGCGGCCTGCTTGAGGGCATGGGCAGGCGCAAGCTCAACGTGGGCGGCTGCATCCGGCAGCCCTCCAGCGGCCCCACCATGAACATCAAGGGCACGGCGGCCGGCGGCGGTAACGCGCTGCTCATACCCATGACCGAGTTCTCCATGGGGCTGACCGGCGACATCAACGATATTACCAACGCGCACAACCTGGCCATGGTGGCGCTGACGGCGCGCATGCAGCACGAGCGCAACTACGACGACAAGAAGCTATCCACGCTCTCACACATGAAGCGCCTTGATATCGACCCCACCCGCATCGAGATGGGCTGGGTGATAGACTTCTGCGCCCAGAGCCTGCGCAACATCGTCATCGGCATAGGCGGCAAGATGGACGGCTACACCATGCAGTCCAGGTTCCAGCTGGCGGTCAGCTCCGAGCTGATGGCGCTGCTGGCCATCGTCAAGGACCTGGCCGACCTGCGGCACCGCATGGACCGCATCACGGTGGCCTATGACAAGCACGGCGACCCGGTGACCACCGGCGACCTGCAGGTGGGCGGCGCCATGACGGCGCTGATGCGCAACACCATCAACCCCACGCTGTGCTGCACCGCCGAGTACCAGCCGCTGATGGTGCATACCGGCCCCTTCGCCAATATCTCGCTGGGGCAGTCATCCATCATTGCCGACCGCATTGGCCTCAAGATGTTCGACTACCACGTCACCGAGAGCGGCTTTGCCGCAGACATTGGCTTCGAGAAGTTCTGCAACGTGAAATGCAGGCTGAGCGACCTCAAGCCCAACTGTTCGGTGCTGGTGACGACCGTGCGCGCTCTCAAGATGCACGGCGGCGGACCCACTATCGCGCCCGGGCTCCCCATACCGGAGGAATACACCCAGGAGGACCTGGGGCTGCTGGAAGCAGGCATACCCAACATGCTGCACCATATAAAGATCATCACGGAGGCCGGCGTCAGGCCGGTGGTCTGCATCAACGTCTTCCACACGGATACAAAGGAAGAGATAGCCATGGTCAAGCGTGCGGCCGAGGGCGCCGGCGCCCGCTGCGCCGTCTCCCGCCACTGGGAGTTCGGCGGCGAGGGTGCGCTGGAGCTGGCCGACGTGGTCAAGGATGCCTGCGAGGATGATAACGAATTCAAGTTCCTCTACCCGCCCGAGATGAAGCTGCGGGACAGGGTGGACAAGATAGCCCGGGAGGTTTACGGCGCCGAAGGCGTGACCTGGTCGCCTGCCGCCGAGTCCAGGGCCAGGATGCTGGAGGACAATCCCGAGTATGACGATTACGCTACTGTCATGGTCAAGACGCCGCTCAGCCTCAGCCACGACCCGTCGCGCAAGGGCGTGCCCCGGGGCTGGACGCTTCCCATCCGCGATATTTTAATTTACTCGGGCGCCCGCTTCATCTGCCTTTTCGCCGGCGACGTCAACCTGCTGCCCGGCACAGGCTCCAACCCCGCCTTCCGCCGCATCGACATCGACCCCCACACCGGCAAGGTGCACGGGCTGTTTTAAAGCTATTTGAAGTATCGGAATTGAATCTGGCAGTTGGTTGATTCAGTGCCAGGCTCTTTTATCTATAGATTATCGACGTTGTTTTTCCACGTACACCAATTCAATCGATTTATCTGTATGCACAATTAACTGCACGAAATAGTGAGTTTCATTCCGTATCACGGGGACCATGAGCCGCCAGTCACCCGGCTTTGTATTAAAATGTGCTTTAGAGTATAGGTCACTTCCTTCCAGTCCTTCACCACCCATAGGCGAGTCATATATATAAGATTCCTTTTTTAAAAACTCAAGACCGCTTTTAATCTCAGGAAATTGGTGCCATTCGAGTGAAAATGGCAAGACATACGAAGTCACTCCTTCTCCCCATACATAAAGAATTTCTCCTGTCTCCTCGAATAGTTTTCCATTTGATGTCAAAACTATTCGAAAATCAGACAAGTCGACTGGATTCTGTTTGTTTACAGGCATTTTTTGAACAAATTCCTGGATACGTGTATCACTCTCGAATTTAATAATTTTATTTTTAATCGAATCAATAAAGTCGAAACTATTAGCTGGTATGGGATGCCCCAATGGGATTTTTCGACTTTGGACCGAACCATCCTTCAGAACTGCAAAATATAGACAATCCCTGTAAATAAAGCCATATTTGGAATATACGTCCAGAATATCGTAATAAAGGCGTATACCGGTTTCATCACGATTATCAGGATTATCTATAACTATTTCACTAAGTTCTATTTCCGGCATACGACTTAATTGCTCAATGATAGGGACAGATAATACTGGCTTAACATAGATATTAGGATCTGTTACATTATCGTAATAAACAAACCGAACCAGAGGAGACTTAACAGTACGGTTATCATTAGCAATTATCTGGTTTTCAACAACTTTGATATTTGAAGATTGTGAATATTCTATTCTGTTAGAAAGACAGGCCAAATTCAATGTAATAAATATGAGTACAAAAATATAAGATGTCTTCATTGCGATAGTATAGTGCACATATACAATAATACTATTTATCAAATTCTGATAGCTATTTATTCTCTGTAAATCTTCCGCCGCATCGACATCTACCCACATCGGCAAGGTGCACGGGCTGTTCTAATATTTCATTAATATATAATCCCTACACGTGACCATCGTGGGGAATCTCTAGTTCATTTCGGCTCCACAATAAGGGTTAGCCATCCGCCAGATACCCAACTGGGGTTGGTCAAAAATATTGCGAACTTATGAACCCCAGGTTGAACGTCCGCACTGACTGTGATATTCACCGGTATCCGATATTCTGTATTCATGTAAACATCAAACGCCGCTGGCGTTGGCTCTATCCTAAGCCCGGTAGTCGTCGGTATTGCAGCGGGGCTCAAACCCTTCGGACCATATGAATACTCCGCCGCATCAGGTGGTTGCTCGAGAACACTGAGTTGTATATTTGAAGGAGCGAACACATTTTTCTTAATCTCAATGATACAATCTATAATTGCCTTTTCGCCCGGCTTGACATGAATTTCATCATTGGATAGATGCCATTTGGTATCGTATGATATACCTGATCCCGGCACGCTGATTTGTCCTGGGGCCGCCTCAAAACATTTGTCGCTTTCCTGATCAAACGTAGCCCTGGCACTGACACCATCCAATGTATAATATCCATGTCCACTATCCGGTTTTTGCGTACCCTCATGATTCCGCATGACCAGTCCATAGAAAGTGCCGTTGTCGGTAACAATAGCATCCTTCAAATCATCAACCTGGCTACGATTCTCTTCCCACAATATAACATGTGCCTCAGGGATAGAGACTCTTCCAGTGACTTTCATAAGTTGGCCCACTGGTGCCCACTCGACTTCGTCAATTATAACGGCAAGCAGTGGCCTGAACCATATAGAAATACACTTAATTCTTGTCATGCTTCCATCAACTGTGGTTACTCGTACAGCGTTTAAACCTCTTTTCAACTGGACATAGGCATAGTAGCTACCGTCTTGATTTATGATTACGGGAACATCATTTACCCACACTTGTGTTTGATTGGATGAGGCTGAACCAACGAACTTGACCAAATTCACCCGCACTTCTTCGCCATCAGAGTCAAAGGTTATTGTGACTGGTGCTTCTCGTGTCATATCGGTTTTTATCGGTACCACACAACCTGCCAGGAAGGACAATAAAATGAATATTGGAATGAAACTAAGGATTTTCTGAATTATGAAATAGGATTTCGGGATTTGCATCCACACAACCTCTGCTAAAGGCTACCCTGATATCAACATAGTATAGTAGGCACTTCTTATATGTCAATCACTCCAATTATTCGATAGTCTTTGTACTGTCCCATTCCCTTAAGCTAAAATCTCCCTGTGGATTTGACGGGACTGGGTAAAATACTGCTGATAGCCGGCGGGGTGATTGTCGTTGTCGGGCTGCTGCTGGTGTTCAGCCAGCACATACCCTTCCTGGGCAAGCTGCCGGGTGATATATTCATCAAGAAGGACAACTTCTCCTTCTATTTCCCCATCGTGACCATGCTGATCGTCAGCATCGCCCTGACCATCATCATCAACGTCATACTCTACTTCTGGAACAAGTAGCCACATGAAGCTCTCCGATTTCGACTACGACCTGCCGCCAGAATTCATCGCACAGCACCCAATTGAGCAGAGGGACCACTCACGCCTGATGGTGGTCGACCGCTCCACCGGCTCCATCAGCCATAAATCCTTTTACGATATTATTGATTATGTAAACCCTGGCGATACGCTGGTGCTGAACGACAGCCGGGTGATACCCGCCAGGCTGAAGGGCATTATCAGCGGCACAGAAAGAAAAGCCGAGATACTGCTGCTGAAGAAGCTCTCTCCCAACACCTGGGAGGCGCTGGTCAGGCCGGGACGCAGGCTGCCCGTTGGCGCGGTTGTGGACCTGGAAAAAACAACTGCCAATATAATCGAACGGCGCGAGGACGGCATAAGAGTGGTGGAGTTCTCAGAGCCGCAAGCGCTGGAGGGGCTGGGCGAGATGCCGCTGCCTCCCTATATCAAGGCCAGGCTGGAGGACAGGGAGCGCTACCAGACGGTCTACTCGTCCCCTGCCGGCAGCGCGGCCGCGCCCACCGCCGGGCTGCACTTCACGCCGGAGCTGCTGCAGAAGTTGAAAGGCAAGGGCATCAACCTGGCCTTCGTCACGCTGCACATCGGGCTGGACACCTTTCAGCCGGTTCGGGCCGAAAACCCGCAACACCACCACATCCATACAGAGTACGGGCAGTTAAGCAAGGAGACCGCCGACCTTATCAACCAGGCGAGGGGTAAAGGCGGGCGCATCATCGCCGTGGGGACGACATCGGTGCGGCTGCTGGAGGCGGCCTCGTCCGAAGGCAAGGTAAAACCCTTCGCCGGCCAGGTCGACCTTTTCATACTGCCCGGCTACCGCTTCAAGTCCGTAGACGCCATGCTGACCAACTTCCACCTGCCGCGCTCCACGCTCATTATGATGGTCTCGGCCTTCGCCGGGCGGGAGCTGATACTGGACTGCTACCAGAAGGCCAAACAGCAAGGCTACCGCTTTTACAGCTTCGGCGATGCCATGCTGATACTCTAGCAGGCAGGGCGTTGACAACCCCGTCCCCACTACGTAGAATTCGGCATCATTCCTATGAAAATGAGCCGCACCCAAAAGGTCCTCTTCATCATCCTGGCCGCCGCCATCGTGATCTGCACCGGCGCCATCATCTGGCTGTCAGTGCTTTCCAACACCGCCGACCGTTTCACCGAGTTCTACATACTCAACAGCCAGGGCAAGGCCTCGGGCTATCCCACCGACGTCAAAACCGGCGAACTCGTAACCGTGATACTCGGCGTGGTCAACCACGAAGGCAGGACAGCCGAGTATTCAATCCGGGTCATCTCAGACAACAAGACAATTCAGACGGTGGAATTGGCCGCGGCCGACGGCGCCACGTGGGAGAATACGTTCACATTCACGCTGGGGCAGGCCGGGCAAAACCAGAGGGTTGAGTTTTACCTGTACATGTCCGGGGAAAATACACCACATATCAAGGACCCGCTCGTCCTGGCCCTCAACGTAAGCCGCTAACGTATTCAACGTGGAATTACGAGGCCGTTTCCACTACAATTAACGCAAGGAATCTATCAGCATGTGCGGCATCATCGGCTACTGCGGATACAACGGCAAGGCTGCGCCCATCATCTTCGAGGGACTCAAGAAGATGGAGTACCGCGGCTACGACTCCTCCGGCGTGGCCATGATCACCGACCGCGGCCTGGTCATCAAGAAGGGCGTGGGCACGCTGGAGGAGGTCAACCAGAAGTACAAGCTGGACAAGATGCAGGGGCACGTGGGCATCGGGCACACCCGCTGGGCCACACACGGCGGCGTGACGCAGATCAACACGCACCCGCACGTGGACTGCAAGAACCAGATAGCCGTCATTCACAACGGCATCATCGACAACTACCAGGAGCTGCGCGACGACCTGATCAAGCGCGGCCACCGCTTCGTTTCCGAGACCGACACCGAGATACTGCCGCACAAGCTGGAAGACGAGATGAAGAAGGGCAAGTCGCTGGAGGAGGCCGTGATGGCCGTGGCGCCCAGGCTGGAGGGCTCGTACGCCTTCCTGGCCATCTCCACCAAAGAGCCCAACAAGATAGTCGGCACACGCAAGGGCAGCCCGCTGGTGGTGGGAACGTCAGACCACAAGGCCTTCGCCGCCAGCGATTCACTGGCGCTGGCCGACCTGGTGAGCCAGCTTTTCCTGCTGGGCGAGGGCGAGACCGTCGTGCTTACGCCGGAAAAAATAAAGTTCATGGATGCCACGGGCAAGGAAGTGCACAAGAAGCCGGTCAAGCCGGATACAGTATGGGGCAACACCGACAAGGGCGACTACCCCTACTACATGCTCAAGGAGATCATGGAGCAACCCAAGAGCCTTGTGGCCGCCGCCAACCAGGACCGGGAGAACTTCATCAGCATCGCGCTGGACATACTGCGCGCCGACCAGGTGATCGTGACCGCCTGCGGCACGTCCCGTTACGCCGCGCTGGTGGGGCGCTACCTCTTCTCCAGCGTGGGCAAGAAGTTCTGCGAAGTGGTCATGGCCTCCGAGTTCCAGTACTTCGCCGATTCCGTAAACAAGAACACGCTGGTGCTGGCCGTCTCCCAGAGCGGCGAGACGCTGGACGTGATCGAGGGCGTGGAGCTGGCCCGCAAGGCCGGCGCCAGGATCGTCTCCATCATCAACCGGCCGCAGTCGCTGCTGGGCGAGCTCAGCCACGGCGTCATTTACCTCAACTGCGGGCCGGAGATCGGCGTGGCCGCCACCAAGACCTTCCTCAACGAGGTGGCCGTGTTCTACCTGCTGGCCTTCTCCATGGTGCACGCCTTCGACATGGCGGTGGACAACATCCGCAAGGTCAGCAAGCTGGTGGCCAAGACCATCGACTGGAACATGGACGAGATACTGCGCATCAGCGACCAGTACTATAAAAAGAACGACTTTTACTACATAGCGCGCGGCATCAACTTCGCCATTGCCTCGGAAGGGGCTCTCAAGCTGAAGGAGATCTCCTACATACACGCCGAGGGCATGCCCGCCGGCGAGCTCAAGCACGGCACGCTCTCCCTCATAGAGGAGGGCACGCCGGTGCTGGCCATCTGCCCGGCCGACTTCACCTACCACGAGACGCTGAGCAACGCCATCGAGGCCAGGTCCAGGGGCGCACGCATCATCGGCGTCTCGGACGAGAACAACGAGATCTTCGACCACTGGATAAGGCTGCCCAAGGTGCACGAGCTGCTCTACCCCATACTGGCCGTGGTGCCGCTGCAACTGCTGGCCTACCACCTGACCATCAAGCGCGGCTACAACCCCGACATGCCTCGCAACCTGGCCAAGTCGGTCACCGTAAAATAGGCCCTCAACCGCTCCGCCGCCCCGGCATGCCCCGTATGTTGACTTGCGCTGCAATTCCATATAACCTGTTACTAAAATGAATGACGGAGAGCATCCCGGAATCTTCGCCGTTATTCCCTGTCTCAACGAAGACAAATTCATCGCTGACATCGTCAGTAAATCCCTAAAGCACGTCGGCAAGGTAATCGTCGTGGACGATGCCTCCACCGATGCCACCTCCGGGGTCGCGGCGGAGGCGGGCGCCGAGGTCATCAGGCACGATTCCAGGGGCGGTGCGGGCGCTGCCACTCGAACCGGCTTTGAGGCGGCGCTGCGCCAGGGGGCGGACATCGTGGTCACGCTGGACGGCGACGGCCAGCACAACCCGGACGAGATACCTGCCGTAGTTGAGCCGGTAGTAGAAGGCCGGGCCGACATCGTGATCGGCTCGCGCTTTTTAAAGGAAGGATACTGCGTGCCGCCCTACCGCAAGTTCGGCATAGACGTCATTACCTGGCTCTACAACGCCGGCATGAGAGCAAAAATCACGGACGCGCAGAGCGGCTTCCGCGCCTACAGCAGGAAGGCCCTGCAGGCCATGAACATCACCTATCCCGGCTTCGGCTTCAGCATCCAGACGCTGGTGCAGGCGCGCCGTCAGGGCCTTAAAATCGTCGAAGCGCCGATATCCTGCGTCTACCATGCCGAGGGCTCGACGCAGCACCCGGTCACGCACGGCCTGGGCGTGGCCTGGTCGGTGGTCAAAATTCGCTTCGAGGAGGAGCTTCTCAAGAAGAGCGGGGCGAAGACGTGAAGATACTCTTCCTGCTGGAGAACTACTATCCTTTCATAGGCGGCGCCGAGGTGCTGTTCAAGCAGCTCTGCGACGGGCTGGCCGCCGGGGGGCACAGCGTCACCGTGGTCACCAGCCTGCTGCCCGGCACGCCTGAGAGGGAGACAAGCAACGGCGTGGAGATAGTCCGCATTAAAACGCCCTACCGCGCCTCGCGCTACTGGTTCACCTTCCTGGCCGTACCGCACGCATTCAGGCTGGCAAAGGGGGCCGACATCATACAGACCACCACCTACAACGGCGCCTTCCCGGCCTGGCTGGCATCGAAGCTGCGCCGCAGGAAGTGCCTCATAACCGTGCACGAGATAATAGGCGAGGGCTGGAAGGACATGCAGCGCATGAACCGGTTTATGGCCGCGCTGCACAGGTTCCTGGAGTGGCTTATAGTGGCGCTGCCCTTCGACAGGTACGTTTCAGTCTCGCAGTTCACCGCCGGCAGGCTGGAAAAATACGGCATCAGGCCCGAGAGGATATCCGTGGTATATAATGGGGTCGACAACGAGCTGTTCAACCCCGCAGCGGCGGACGGAAAGGCTGTGCGCCAAAAGCTCGGGCTGAAGGATGAATTCGTCTACCTCTACTTCGGCCGGCCGGGCATCGCCAAGGGCCTGGAATACCTGATAAAGGCCGTCCCGGCCATCGCCTCCATCCTGCCGGGCTCGAAGATGCTGCTGATACTGGGCAAGGAGCCGGCCGACGGCTATAAGAAGATACTCGACCTCATAGCCGCGCTCAAGGTCGGGCAGCATATACTGAGGATCGACCCCGTGCCGCGGGGGGAGCTTCCGGGCCACATAGCCGCGGCCGACTGCGTGGTGGTGCCCTCCGTCTCGGAGGGGTTCGGCTTCTCCGCCGCCGAGGCCTGCGCCATGGACCGGCCGGTGGTGGCCTCCAGGGTGGCCTCGCTGCCCGAGGTGGTCTCGGGTAAATTCGTGCTGGTGGAGCCGGGAAATGCGGCGGCCCTGGCCGAGGGTGTGATCAAGGCCCACAGGAAAGAATTCAACGTTAGCGAAAAGAAGGCCTTTTCCTGGAGGGGCTGTGTTGATAACTATGATAAAATCTACCGGCAGGTACTAAGCAACTCCGCTGGAGGAGACAAGAGATGAGTTTCAAGAACAAGAACGTGCTTATCACCGGCGTCAGCGGCTTCGCTGGCTCCTACCTGGCCGACCACCTGCTCAAGGGGGGCGCCAACGTCTTCGGACTGTTCCGCCGGCGCGCCGACGGCATCTGCCCCTATAACATCAAGTGCCTGAACATACAGGACGACGTGATGCTCTACGAGAGCGACCTGCTGGATATCTCCAGCATCGCCTCGGCGCTGGACAGGAGCAAGCCTGACTACATCTTCCACCTGGGGGCGCAGTCCTTCGTGCACAGGTCGTTCGTCTCACCCAGCGAGACCATGGAGATCAACTGCGGCGGCACCAGCAACCTGCTGGAGGCCGTGCGGCACAAGGGCATCAACCCGGTGATCGTCTTCGCCGGCAGCAGTGAGGAGTACGGCCTGGTTATCTATTCCAGGGAGCAGTACGCCGGCCTGAAGAAAAAATACGGCGTCATCTTCCCGCCGCCGGCGCAGATACCGGAGATACCCATAACCGAGGATAACCCGCTGCGGCCCATGTCGCCCTACGCCGTGAGCAAGGTCTACGGCGACTTCCTCATGCGCAACTACCACGCCAGCTACGGGTTCAACACGGTGATATCGCGCGGCTTCAATCACGAGGGGGCCGGCCGCGGCATCATGTTCGTCACCTCCAATATCACCCGGCAGGTCATGGCGCTCAAGCGCGGGGAATCCGATAAAATCGTAGTCGGCAACATCAACGCCTTCAGGGACTGGTCGCACGTCACGGACGTGATCAAGGGCTACTGCCTGCTGGCGCAGAAGGGCAAGTACGGCGACGTCTATAACCAGGGCGCACAGCGCACCAACTCGGTCATCACCTACCTGCTGCTCAGCCTGGAGTGCGCAGGGTACAAAATCGAGAAGATACAGACGCTCAACGGGAAGAAAGAGGTTGTTAAGCCCACGGCGGCCGACAGGACGAAGTTCTGCGGGCTGAGCTTCGAGAAGACGCGCATCGACCAGATGCTGCTGGACGGCGAGATAGAGTTCCAGGCCGCCGACAAAGGCCTCAACGTGACCACCGGCAAGGGCAAGGTGAGCGTCGTCTTCGACAGCGAGAGGTTCAGGCCGGCCGAGGTGCCCATACTGCTGGCCTGCAGCAAGAAGATCGAGCAGCTCGGCTTCAAGACGGCCTACAGCCTGCGGGACATAATAAACGACCAGCTCAACTACTACCTTGACCCGTCGAGGTAACTTTATAAATCATCTGCCCGGCCCGGGGGAAAGGTCGTTATGAAAATTGCATTGCTGACGCCCACCTTCTCCAGCTTCAGCGGCATCGACAGGGTGGTGGACGAGCAGGCGCGACAGCTAATTGAGAAGGGCGACAGCGTCGACATCTTCTGCTTCGATTCCGATATGCGGCCGTCATCGCAGGCCGCGCTGCACGTACTGGGCATGCCGCGCAAACTGTTCTGGCAGAGGGTCTACAGGCTGCTGTTGCCGCTCGATTTTATTAAGAACAGGCGCATCGTCGAGGGGCTGGCCGGCTTCGACCTGGCCTACAGCCACCAGTACCCCATGAACTGGCTGGCATGCCTGGCTAAAAAGAGGTTCGGGCTGAAGTATATTTACTATGACTACGGCATCGCGCCACCTGCCGCCTTCGAGGGCCCGCTGGAGAGGCTGTACATCAGCCTTTTCACCCGCCTGTCCAACATGACGGCTGGCAAAGCCGACGGCGCCGTCTCCATCAGCAAATACCTGCAGGAAGAGCTCAGGAAACAGACCGGCCTGGTAAGCGAGGTGGCCTATCCGAAGATAAATACACAGCGCTTCCATCCCGGCCTGGACGGCTCGGCCGTCAGGCAGAAATACAACCTTGAGGGCAGGCAGGTGGCGCTCTACGTGGGCAGGATTTCGCCGCACAAGGGCATCCACCTGCTGATAGAGGCCTTCAACCGGGTCAGGAGCAAGCATCCCGAGGCGCGGCTGCTGATCGTGGGCAAGCATACCTTCGATGCCTACTCGCGCAGGCTGGCCGCCATGGGCGGCCAGGGCGTCATCTTCACGGGCTACGTGCCCGACGAGGACATACCGGCCTACTATGCCGCCTGCGACGTCTATGCCACGGCCACCATGTGGGAGGGCTTCGACCTGCCGCTGGCCGAGGCGGGCGCCTGCGGCAAGCCGGCGCTGGCCTTCCGGCTGGGGCCGCACCCGGAGATAGTCGAGGACGGCCGTACCGGAGTCCTGGTCGACCCCTTCGACGTTAACTCCTTCGCAGAGGCCCTGCACACGCTGATGGACGACAGGGAACTCAACCGGCGAATGGGGGCCACGGCTGCCAGGCTGGTGGCGGAGAGGTTCGCATGATGCGCTGGCCCAACGACTGGCCGCTTAAGAACTGCCTGTGGGCCTGCGGCGGCGTAACGCTGCTGCAGGCGGCGCTGGTCGCCCTGTCGCAGCTCGGCGTGAATATCCCCGTAATTCAGCCGCTCAACGGCTTCATCTTCCTGACCTTCGTGCCGGGCATACTGTTGCTGCGCATACTCAGGGTCCACGCTATAAATATGATTGAGAGCCTGGCCTACTCGGCCGGGCTGAGCCTGGCGCTGGTCATGTTCAGCGGCGCCCTGGCCAATTTTGTATTGCCCTTAATCGGCATCGCTCAACCACTGCGGGATATTCCTATTTTGGTCTGCCTGCTGATGTTGGTCGCCGTGCTGGCGGCCTTTGCCTGGCTGAGGGACAGGCAGACCTCCATGCCCGATGCCGGCAAGATCGACAGGATGCCGGACTTGAACTCCATGCTTTTCCTGCTGCTGATACCGCTGCTGGTGATACTCGGTGTGAAGATAGGCGACCTGACCGGCAACAGCTGGATGCTCATAATCAGCCTGCTTATTCTTGCCGCCGCCTTCGGGCTGGGCGCAAGCAAGAAATTCATCAAGCCTTCGGTCTACCCGCTGGCTATCTTTGTCCTCAGCCTGAGCCTGCTCTACCAGTCCACGTTGATGTCGCCGCTGCCGGTGGGCACGGATATATATACCGAATACCAGTTCTATAACCTGGCGGCCATCCCTGGCGTGTGGGACAACACGATTGCAGTGCCCATAAACTCCTGCCTGAGCATAGTCATACTCGGGCCGTATTACTCGAACATGCTGGGCATCAGCGGCATCTGGGTCTTCAAGGCGGTCTATCCTCTGCTCTTCTCGCTCATGCCGCTGGCGCTCTACCGCCTCTTCCGCATCCAGACAGGCCAGGTGCGTGCCTTCCTGGCGGCCTTCTTTTTCATGGCCGTCCCCACCTTCTCGCTGGAGCTTATCGCGCTGTGCCGCCAGCAGGTGGCGGAGCTCTTCATGGCGCTGTTCATACTGCTGCTGGTTGAGCGCAGGCTGGGCGGCGGGCCGAAGCTCGCCATGCTGATGCTCTTCGCCGTCTCCATCGCTGTCTCGCACTACGCGCTGGGGTTCATCAACCTGGTTTACACCGGCCTGCTGGTCATCCTCGTACTGATAATGAGAGGCGGCTTTTTCCGTCAGGCCTGGGCTTGGCTGACGCGGAAAACCGGTGGACTGCCTGACTATATCAAGCAGCCAGGTTCCGGCAGCCTGCCGCTGCGTCAGATAGTCATACCCGTAGCCGTGTACTTCGTGCTGGCCCTGGGCTGGTATTTCTTCATAGCCGGCGGCATCAATTTTTATATCATCACGCAGCAGTGGCTCATCCAGACCGGGCCGATAACTCAAACACTGGAGAACATAACCAGCCTGGCCCCGGCCATCTCTGCGCCAGCCTCTGTTCAGGCGGCATCTGCCGCGGCGCCTGCGCCTGTCGATCAGCTGATCAGGACGGCGCTGGGGCTGGATTTCTGGCAGGTATCGTGGCAGGGCAAGCTGTTCCGCCTGCTGCAGTATGTCACCCAGCTTTTCATCATAGCCGGATGCTTCAGGCTGCTTTTCCGGCCCAGGGGGCTGAAGTTCAGCCTGGAGTATATGTCCCTGTGCGTGACCAGCGTCCTGCTGCTGGCGGCGGTCATGATCCTGCCTTACATGGCTTATATGCTTAACGCCTCGCGCTGGTACCACATATCACTGATAACCCTGGCGCCTTTCTGCATACTGGGCGGGGAGGCGGTCTTCACCTGGCTGCAATCCGCATGGAAGGGGCTGCGCAAATTCCCGCACTATACGGACTGGGAAACAGAGAACAGGGGCGCGCTGCTCTTCACTGCCCTGGCTGTGCTGGTACCCTACTTCATCTTCACCTCGGGGATTGTTTACGAGCTGACTCAGCAGCAGGTGACGGACAGGATAGACAGCCCTTACTCGCTGGCGCTCAGCAACGGCCGCCTCAACCTCACGGGGATTTTTAACGACCAGGACGGTTATGCCGCCAGGTGGATGTGCAGCGAGTCCGCCGAGCCAAGATCTTTCTACAGCGACGCCAACTCCTATAAAATGACGCTGCTGCAACCCTGCACGCTGGATTGGAGCCACATACCGCGGGACGGGACCCTTCCTGCCGGCGCCTGCCTGTATCTGACAGCCTGGAATAACGACACTGGCAAAATTGCATTTTCCGAACAGGGCAAGCCCGGTCTCCGGCAGAACGTAGCGATAGCGACGATCCCCGGGCTGCAGGAAACCATATCAGCCGGCGACAGGGTCTATGTCAACGGCGGGCCGGTGATTTATTTCACCGGGGCCCCGGCATCGCACTAACCTCAAGCCTGCTTGAGCGGCCAGTGCTCGTCACGGCCGGACAGCCCGTCCTGCATGCCGTGAAACAGGGCGGAGACCATGCCGGCACCGCGGTAAAAGGCCGCATAGTAAAGCGAGGCGATCCACCAGTACAGCAGCAGGAAATAGGCCAGGAAACAGGCGTACTGCACCCTGGAGGCGTGCTTCTTCATCAGCTTGAACCTGTTGCGGGTGAGCAGGTATGCGGCCAGGCCGCCCTTGCCCTGCAGAGAGCGCCCGCCCTTATGCTGTATCACGGCCGAAGGCACATAGATAACCTTATAGCCTTTTTCACAGGCTCGCAGGCAGTACTCCACGTCCTCAAGGTAGGCGAAATAAGAGTCCTCCAGCCTGCCGATAGCCTTCAGCACGCTGCCCTTTATCAACATGCAGCAGCCGGTGGTCCAGCGGATGTACCTGGCCAGGTCGTACTGTCCCCTGTCGGCCGGCGCCGACCTGACCTTCTCCGTCAGAAAGCGGGGCACGTACGACGGCTGCCCGCTCCAGAGGCTAAAGCCACCCCAGACGAACTGGACGCTCCCGGCCCCGTAGTCCATAATCCTGGCGCCCGCTATGCCGGCAGAGGGGTCGGCCTCCAATGCATCCACCATGGCCGTGAGAAAATGCGGATCGACCGTGGTGTCATTGTTCAGCAGTAGCACGTAGCCGGCCCCCGTCTTCAGGGCATAATCCATCCCCAGGTTGCAGCCGCCGGTAAAGCCCAGGTTCTTATCGCTGCGCATCAGTGTCACCTGCCGGCCGTAGCGCTGCTGGATTATATCTGCTTCCTTGCCCTGCGAGGCGTTGTCAACCACAACGGTCCGGTAGTTGGGATAGTCTATCCGCCCCAGTGAATCGAGGCATTCCGAGGTGTCGGACAGGCCGTTCCAGTTGATGATGACAATGGAGACAAGGGGTCGTGCTAGCTTTTGATCTGCCAACGCAATAGTCCTATTCCGCCCGTGCCCTGCTTCCAGTCACTGACGATCTCGCTGCACTTGTAGCCCGCAGCCTTTATTTCGTTCCAGAACCTGTCTGCGCCGCAGTCCGGGAAGTCGGGATGTACGACGATGTCGTGAAAGGCTATCAAACCCCCGTCCCTGACCAGAGGGGAGAACTTCTCAAAGTCCATCTTCACGCCGGCATAGCTGTGGTCGCCGTCAATGAAGAGCAGGTCAGCCTTTTTCCCGTCGAGCGTCTTTCTCACGCGCTGCAGTGTATCGTCGGCGTGAGAATCGGCCTGAATCAGGTGCAGGGTCTGCGAGAGTTTGCGGAACTTCTTATACAGCGGGACCCTCCACCAGAAATATCCGCCGCCGAACTTTCCTCCCGGCAGGTCGATGCTGATAATGCTGGCGTCATCGGCCACGGTGCGGCAAAAGAGGAAAAGCGTGCCTCCCGTGGCCGTGCCGATCTCGATGACCGTCCCGGGTTTTTCCTCCGCCACGACGGACAGCAGCCTGCGGATCTCTTCGACCTGGAGCGGCCTGATGTAGCCGTTACAGCTGTTGAAGCTGAAATCGACCAGCTCGCCCGGGTCTGTCGTGTTTACCTTCCCGGCGGCACTGAGTACGCAGGGCAGGTTGGTCAGCTCATAGAGCAGGAATGAAGCGGCTTTTTGAAATAGTCTTCCCATGCCCTCGGTGCGGGCGATCTCGGCTATCCTTTTCTCTCTCATCTTTCAGGTTTTAGCGCCTGTTTAAGAATGCCGTTAGTGTAACACCGCCTGATAGTCAGTTCAATATTTTTGAGCGCCGGACTTAGCTAAACAGCGGCTTTCATTATATACTTATGGCCACGTAGTGGCCCCGAGGTAATATTTTGCAGGACTCTTACCAAAAATTCGCCAGGGACGTAGCTGCCATCGGCATAGCCAATGCGCTGGGCGCACTGGGCGGCATTATCCTGCTGCCGCTGATAACCAAGACGCTGGGAGCGCACGACTACGGCCTCTGGGCCCAGGTCACTGTCACCATAACCTTTGCCATGTGCTTCGTGGGGCTCGGCCTCCCGTTCGCCTTGAATAGGTTTCTGGCCGCAGCCAAAAACAAGGAAGAGATACAGGACGGGTTCTACTCCGTGCTGTCCATCGTCTCGATCTCAACTCTGATAGTATCTCTGCTGCTGATCCTCCTGGCTGAACCTCTGGCAAACGCCTTTTTCAGCGGTTCTTTGCTGGTGGTAAGGATAACCGGCTGTATAATCTTCGCCTACTCGCTGTCGCTGGTATGCCTCAACCTCTTCAGAAGCGCACGACAGATGAAGACCTACGCCATATTCACGCTGGCAGATACATACGGGCAGATAGGCCTGATTGCCTACATGGTACTTAACGGCCATGGCTTGGTTGGTGTGGTGATTTCAGTCCTGGCGGTTAAGCTGGCGATATTACTGGTAGCCTTTCTGATGGTCAGGGCAAAAATTGGATTTAAAATACCGCGTTTCTCCCGGATGAAAGAATATCTCAGCTTTGCACTGCCAACCATCCCCACTACCATGTCCGACTGGATGGTCTCCTCCAGCGACCGCTACGTTATTACTTACTTCCTGGGAGCCGTGCTGGTGGGAATTTACTCGGCGGCCTATAGCATCGGCGCCATACCGCTTATGCTTGCCAGCATACTTGGCCTGGTCATGCCCCCTACGCTAAGTAAGCTGTATGACGAAGAGAGGATGGACGAGGTAAAAACTCACCTCACCTATTCCTTCAAGTATGTGCTGATCATCGTGATTCCCTTTGTATGCGGTGCTGCTATACTCTCAAGGCAGGTGCTGGCGCTGTTTTCCACCGGCCTGATCGCTACGCAGGGCTATCCTATCGTACCCATCGTGGCCCTGGCCGCTTCCCTTGCCTGTGTAAGCATACCCTTCGACATGATCCTGGTATTGGTCAAGAAAACCAAGATAACAGGGATGGCCTGCGCTATCGCCGCAATCACAAATTTGGGCCTGAACCTGCTGATCGTCCCCCTGTGGGGCATTCTCGCTGCAGCCATCACAACTCTAGTTGCCTACACCGTTATGGTTTCGATAGTGATATATTTCGCTTTGAAGGAATTCAAATTTCATATTGATTGGAACCCGGCGGCTAAAAGCGTTATCGCGGCGGTCATAATGTCGGTGGTTATCTGGTTCATGAGCCCGCAGAACAGCTGGAATACAGTAGTGACGGTCCTGGTTGGAGCTGTAGTCTACGGGGCCGGGCTGTTTGCGCTTAAAACATTTTCACGACAAGAAATCTCATTCTACAAGGGAGTTTTCGGCAAAAGCGTCAGCATGAGAAATAAGTGAGAAGCTTATTCATCAGACACCATATCCCAGCTCAACGGCGTTCCCCGCTTGATGTCTTTGCCGGCCTTTCGACCCAGCAAATCCTTCAAATGGCGTGGATGGAGCCCATGCCCCGGACGGATTGAGCGCACATTCTCCGCCGTGAATATTTCGCCGGCCTTGATGTCCTTGACGGCAAACAGCGAGCGGCGGTATATGCGGCTCTTAGCCTCCTGGCTGCTAGCACCGTAGCGCACATTGCCCTGTGCCGCCTCAACCATGCGGACCGCATCCACCAGCGATCTGAACTCTACCGGCTCCAGTGAAAATGCGCTGTCGGGACCGGGGATATCGCGTGATAGAGTGAAGTGCCTTTCAATAATGCAGGCGCCGTGCGCGGCCGCCGCGATTGAAACCGAGATACCCAGGGTATGGTCGGAGAATCCTACCGGAACGCCGAACTTTTCCGCCATGTGCGGGATGGTGCGCAGATTGACCTCGTCCGGCGAAGCAGGGTAGTCGGCGGTGCACTTCAGCAGGGCGATCTGCCTGGCGCCAGCACTGCTTGCTGCCTGCAATGCCTCATTTATTTCCTCCTCGGTGGCCATGCCGGTGGAGATTATCAGGGGTTTCCGCTTGCTTGATATATACTCGATCAGCGGTATGTCTACGATCTCAAGCGAAGCCACCTTATAAGCCGGCACGCCCATTTTTTCCAGGAAGTCCACGGCCGTGGTATCGAAAGGTGTGGAGAACAGGGCGATGCCCAGCTCATCGGCCAGCTTCTTCAGCCTAGGCTGCCACTCCCAGGGCATATAAGCTTCGCCGTACAGGTCATGCAGTGTCTTGCCATCCCAGAGTGTGCCTCCCTCGATGCGGAATTCCCGGGCATCGCTCTTCAGCGTGATAGTGTCGGGCGTGAACGTCTGCAGCTTGACTGCATCGGCGCCGGCCTGCTTGGCAGCCCTGACCAGCTTCACCGCCTCATCGTACTGCTGGCGATGGTTGGCTGACAGCTCGGCCACCATATACGCCGGACAGCCGGGCCCTATTTTTCGCCCGTTAATCTCAATAAATTGTTGCTTTACAGTCATTTCATGAAGACCTCGTCCAGCTTCAAAGCATCCCTGGCCCCCTGGCGAATGAAATCAACGGACTTGGGGCCGGCGTTAAATAAGAGGTCGATGGCCGACAGATATGGGATGAACTCACCCCGAATCTGTGGATAGACGGGATGCTGGTACTCATACCAGAAAAGCTTGATCCCCCTCTCTGCAAAATCTCCGGGCCGTATGTAGCTGCGGGAGCCTGGATTACAAATATATTCGCCGGCGCCGATTTTTCCCAGCACGTTCAGCAGCCTGTTGGTCTTGCTGTCCTTAATATCCTCCAGCTCTGAGGACAGCACAAACTTGGGCTCTTTCACTCCAAATAAACGGCACAACTTCCTAATAATAAATATATTTAATTCACCCAGGTACTTCCATTCCCTGCTGTAAACCTCCTTGATCTCCCCCTGGAATTCCTTGAAGAACGGGGCCTTGGCATAAGACTGGTAGATGGATTTCCAGTGCTTCTCACTCCAGTTGGAGGAATCATTGACCAGAACCTGGTTAATGTTCTGTCCGAACTCGTGGATTACATGGACGGACAGCCAGATCCATTCACCGCCTGGGGACTTGATCTTATTTCGCTGCTGCCAGGACTGCTTTACGAACTGGACATCATCGTAAAAAACGAAGGTGTCGGCCAGGTCGATCATGCCGAAATACCCCATCCAGGGAAGATAGGTCGGCTGCAGGACTGCTGCTCTCATACTTTGAGCTTTGGCCTCACTCCGATCTTTCTGGCCGGGCTGCCCACGTATATGCCCCAGGGCTCTAGATCCTTATTGACGAAGCTGCCGGCTCCAATTATCGCCCCCTCCCCAATGGTAATATTGGGCATGAGCGTGGAGTTGGCGCCGACATAAACGTCGTTCTCAATTACAATCCTGCCGTACAATGCATGCGTAGTGCCTTCGGGCAATCCGTCCACCATGCGCAGCCCCTCAGTATGAGAATACACAGCCGATAGGATAACCGTCCCGACTGCTACTGACACATAGTCGCCGATTATGGTCTCGCCACCGCCCCAGATCACGACATGCGGTTGCATATCGGTATACTTGCCAATTCGAATGCCCATCCCTCCCCACATGAATACGAAATCACGCACGCGGCAGTAATCATCCAGCTCGATGACCTCGGGCCTGGCCAGCTTGCACAGAGGGTACAACCTCACGCCCTCGCCGCATTTTCTCAGCAGCGGCCTGACGTTATCACCCATCATCTCCTGTCCCGAAATATTAAAGCTCATGGAACATGTGCCTCCTTTTCTCCACTAGAAACTTGAACCTGCCGCTTTGCTTCTCCTTTTTGTAGTCCTGCAGCATCTGTGCAAACGTATATTGCGGCGCCCACCCCAGGTCCTGCCTGGCCTTGCTGATATCGTACACAAATGATTCCACCGAATTGGGCTTTTCCGGTCGGAGTACTATCTGAGAAGGTTGGCTTGAAGGTGAAAATGCCCTGACAATCTCCTCGGCCTCCTGCCGCAGCGTCAGGTACCGTCCGGATGCTATGTTATAAACTCCGCTGGCCTCCTTATTTTTTAAGGCCAGCACAAAGGCTAGGACAACATCTTTAACATAAATAATGTCTCTGCCTTTTTCGACATTGCCCCAGAGTTCAACGGGTTTGCCGGATTCGGCATTCTCCATAAAGATTTGAAAGCCCGTCTTTATCGGTTCTCCGTGCTTGAAGATTTCAGTATGAGGGCCGTAGCCGTAAACCGGCGGCAGCCTGAAGATGATGCCCTGCATGCCGTACTGCCTACTGTAGTGCATCACGCAGTCCTCAGCGGCGGCCTGGGAGATGCTGTACATGGCAAACTCACCAGTGTACTTGAGAGACCTGCCGGCATCCTCCCTGAGCGGCACACCCTGATTCCACAACCCTTCCATCTGCCTGTGCGAGCTGGCATAGATGACCTTCTTGATCCCGGCCTTGCGGCAATATTCAAGAACATTCAACGTGCCGATAACATTGACGTTCATATATTCGAGCGGACTGTACTTCATTTTGCTCACGTTGGCGGGCTGAAGGCAGGCCAGGTCCACTACTGACTCAACTCCCTCCACCGGCAACTTATCGAACTCTGGAGGGCTAGTAATATCCAATTTGGTAAAACGTATGCCGTTTTTCTTGTAGTGGTCCTTGGCTGAGTCGACGATATCGCTGGCAACCACATCCAGGCCGTCTGTGGCCAGCCGGTCAACCAGGTAGGTACCTATAAAGCCGCCCGCTCCGAAAACTATTATCAAACCTTTATCCCCCGATTATTGCTTCTATCAGCTCGGCCTTGCCCTGGCCAATCTCAAGATTCTTAATGCTGTTTTGCTGCGGATCGACGTAAGCCCCCTGCTTGATCATACGCTCAATTCTGTTAATCTCTTTCTTGTCCAGCGTGTCCACAAAACCTTTAAATCCATCCCTCTGCCACAAATTCTGATGCACAACTATCACCGGTGTCCCCACGCACAGTGATTCAAATACAGAGAGCCCCGGTGAGGCCATCACTAGATCTGCCTTATACATCAGCTCCGCTACATTATTGGCGGCCTTATATATTTTCACATTTTTCTTCTTTTGCGGGTACTTTTCAAGAATCCTATTTAGCTCCTTGAAATATTCAAAATGGACACCCAGTACAATGCCTATTTTGAAATCGGTGTCATGACTTAAAAGTTCACTCAATGCAGCAGAAGTTAAATTCGAGGGGTCGCTTCCGCCAAAAATCAGCAGCATCTTCTGGATGACCCGCTTCAATTTCTTCCCTTTCTTCTTGAACTGGTAAAAGTCATCCTTGAAGGTCAGGTATTTCGGGCCGAAAAAATACAGCGTCCCGGTCTGTTCGTCACGATACTTCTTGTTGTTGAAACCCGCTCCCATGATGGCATTGACCACGACGTCTGCATACTTATTGGACGGCTGGAACTGATTTTCAAAAAGCACCAGCCTGGCCTTGACGCCGTCTTTAATATCCCTGGCCATCTTTTCCCCGATATCAAGCCTATCGATAATTACAATTCCTGGTTCTATCGATTTCAATATCTCGACGATTTCATCATCACTGGCAGCGTGAAAGACGCTGAAACCCGCCCCTTCAATCAGTTTGACCACAATGTCATCGCTCTTGGTAACAAAACAACTGGCAGCCCTGCCGTGCAGGTCACGGGCCAGGTTGACCGTACGGTAAACATGCCCCATGCCCATCTCCAGTCCGCCGTCAACCACAAAGGCTATCTTCACTGGCCGAGCTCCTTCTGTTTTATATGGGCATTTATCGCCGCCAGTTCAGGGCGTTTGTCTATAAGGTCTATTACATCCTCGGTACAAAATACGCGGCCTGGATGATAAAGGCTGGCATATATTTCCCTTATCAGCCGCAGGTCTTCCTCCGTATCCACAGTCAGCCGTAATTCAGGCCGTTTTAATTTTCCTTCCGCTTCGATAGAGCCGATCTTAAATATGTCCGGATGCTGATATATATAGGGGGTAACATGCTCACGCTCATGGGCCAGACTGGCCTCATTAAATGCCCTTTCCAGGACTGCGAAATTAAAGGCTTCCGTATCCAGGCCAAGGGGAAAGCCGTTGGCCACGCCGATAGATGTATAATCGTTACTTTGAGCTAAATGTGCATCTATCACCCGGTCAACAATATTGGGATCTATCAACGGCTCGTCGCTGCTGACCCTGATGATTATGCCAGTGCATTTATAGTGCTTTGCTGCGCCGTAGAAGCGCGCCAGCACATCCTCCTCTTCCCCCCTGAAGCAGGATATACCGTTCTTCTGCGCAAAATCCTCCAGTTGATCGTCCTGGACAGACGTGGTCGTGGCCAATATTATCCTTTGTATCTTTTTTGAATATTTTAGCTTGTCAAAAACGTGCCAAAGCAACGGCCTTCCCACCAACTCCTTGAGGACCTTGCCGGGAAGGCGAGTGGAGCCCAGACGAGCCTGCACAATGGCCGTGGCCATAGCCTCGCCTACCAAGCCGTCCAGCCCCCGTCCACGATCAAGTTGGTGCCGGTCACATAGCTGGAAGCATCTGAAGCCAGAAATACCACCGCCCCTTTAAGGTCGTCCGGCTTTCCCACCCTGCCCAACGGCACTTTGTTCTTGAGATTAGCTAAAAAAGTCTTGTTTCGCTGCACCTCAGGGCTGGGAAAGGTGCCGGGAGTAATCGAATTGACGCGTATGCCCCCGGTGGCTAGATGGCAGGCGGCGTAACGAGTGAACTGTAAAATGGCCGCCTTGCCGGCTCCATAGTTGGGCGGATTGTCATAACCGGAGTTACCGTATATGCGCGGGTCAGGTGAAATTACTCCGTACATAGAGGCAATATTGATAATAACCCCGTGTTTTTGTGCTTTCATGTATGGCAGGACGGCCTGCGTGCAACGAAATACGCTGTTCACCGTTCCCTCGATTCCCTCCATCCAATCGTCCTCAGAGATCTCCGTGATATGCCCTTGCTTGCTGAAGGCAGCGTTGTTCACCAGTATGTCAATTGCGCCCATCTGCCGTTGGGCCTGCCGCATGCATTGTTTGATTGAATCCATGGAGCGCATATCCAAAGCCATGCCAGCCGCTTTTACCTTGCAACGTTTCGACAGCCTGTCCGCAAGGAGCATACAGCTTTTAATATCTCTGCTGGCGATAACCACGCTGGCACCGGCCTCAGCCAGCGCCTCGGACATGGCGGTGCCCAGATGGCCGGCCCCGCCGGTTACTATGGCTACCTTGCCCTTTAGACAGAACATTTCCATCACATCCATAGCGGAACTCCTTAACCAAGATTCCACAAACTTGGATTGACCAGCTCCAGGGGGAGCCCGGAAAATTCACTCATTATCTCATCCCTTAATGCCTGGGATAACGGCGGGCAGTCCATCAGCTCAATATCTGCCCGGATTTGCTCGGCGGTTTCCGCTCCGATCACGACGCTGGTTATTCCCGGCAGGTCCCTGACGAAGGCTACCGCCATCTCGGCCACGCTTCTTTCATGTCTGGCGGCCAACTGGATCAATTTAATCAGGGGCAGCTCAGCCAGTTCCAATCCCTTGGGCAATTCAGTTGGATCAAGCAGAAATAGGCCCTGCAGAAACAGGCTGCGCACAAAAATGACGAATTGCCTCTCCGCCAGACGCTTCAATAGCCCTGTGCTTATCAAGCGGTGATCGAACATATTTATAGGAATTTGAATGGCTGATAATACGTCTATCCCCAGGGCCTGCTCAGCTTCCTCCGGTGTATAGACAGCCACTCCCGCACGTCCTATTAATCCTTCAGTTCTCAACTGACGCAAACTCTCAATAATCAAGCCCTCATAGGTATCCATGTCTGCAGCACTGTGCAGCAGGTAAATCGGCAATGCCCGCAGGCGCAGCCTTTTGGCGGATTCCAGGACCTGTCGCCTGACTGCCTCAAGAACTTCTGTATAGTCGACTTTATCCTCCAGTTCAAATGGCGTCAGCTTGGTAACGGTAACGAGCCGACCCAACAGGGCAGGATATGAAGAAATATAGGAACCTATTATCTTTTCACTGTCGCCATAGTATGGAGCGGTGTCAAAACAATTGATGCCGCCATCTATGGCAGCTTTGATTATTTCCCCGGATTTTTTGTATCCGGGCTTACCGTTTTTATTGGCTATTCCATATTTCTGTCGGAGTTGCGCTGTCCCCAGCGTCAGCTTGGACAGATGCAAATCGTCGATATCCGTATATTGCACGCTACTTACTTCCCAATTAAATAACCGAAAAAGGCTCAATCAACTATTACCTTCACGCCCGATAATAATTGACAACCTTTTTTACAGCTTTTATGACGTCCGCAACGTCTCTGTCTTTCATGGCAGGAAAGAGCGGCAGGGTGATGGCATGATCATAGTATTTCTCGGCCAGCGGATAATCTCCGGCCTTATACCCGAACCGGTTGCGATAATAGGGATGCAGATGGACCGGCAGATAGTGTACCTGGACACCCACGTTCTCCGCCCGTAGCGCTTCGAATACCTGCCTGCGGCCGGCCTTCAGCGTTCTGGGCTTAATTTGAATAACGTACAGGTGATAGACTGCCTTGGCATAGTCCTTCTCCACCGGCCTGATTATTTCAGGCATCGCCGCAAAAGCCTCGTTATACTGCCCTGCTATTGCCCTCCGTCTCTTGATAAAGGCCTCCAGCTTTTTCATCTGGCTGATGCCCAGCGCGCATTGAAAGCTTGTCAGCCGGTAATTGTATCCCGGCTCATCGATTTCATAGTACCAGGGGCCGTTTTCCGGCTTAGGCCTCATGCCGTGATGGCGGAAAATCTTCATCTTCTCGTAATAAGTTCCTTTATCAGTCAGCACCATGCCACCTTCGCCCGTAGTGATGTGCTTAACCGGGTGGAAACTCAGTATGGTCATGTCAGATAGTGCACCGATCTTCCGGCCACGATATTCAGCACCCAGCGCATGGGCGGCATCTTCAATAACTACTATACCTTTTTGCCGGGCTATGTCCTTGATCTCGTCCAGGGCACAGGGGAGCCCGGCGAAATCAACTATAATTAGGGCTTTGGTCCGGTCAGACAGCTTTTTGCGAATCTCGTCGGGATTGATATTCAGTGTGTCTTCGTATATGTCGGCGAATACCGGTTTTCCCCCGCAATAGATAACTGCGTTAGCACTGGCTGCAAAAGTCAGCGGAGTGGTGACCACTTCGTCGCCTGATGAAATGCCGGCGACCCAGCAGGCCGCGTGCAGCGCTGCCGTCCCGCTGGCCAGGGCAACAGCATATCTGGCACCGCAATAATCGGCCACACTTTTTTCGAAAGCCTGCACTTCAGGACCCTGAGTGATAAAATCGCTTTTCAGGACCCTGTTAACGGCCTTTATGTCTCCGCCGTCCAGCCACTGATGCCCGTAAGGCAGCAAAGTCTTCCTTACCGGTCTTCCACCCATGATAGCCAGCTCTTCCACTCAAATGGCTCCTATCATTTTCTTTAGCTCTTCGGGTGTAAGCCATTTACTATTGTTGTCACTGCTGTATTTCAATCCTGGTGTAACCTGTTTGCCGCCCTTGATCTTACTGGTGTCCCAAAAATCATGCTCAGGACAAACGATGTAATAATTGTTAAATTCAAGAGAATGGCTGCTCTCCTCTGCGGTCAGCAGCACCTCATCCATCTTCTCGCCGGGGCGTATGCCTATGATCTGCCGCTTGGCTCCCGGCGCAACCGTACGGGCCAGATCGGTTACCTTCATGCTGGGAATCTTGGGCACGAACACTTCTCCGCCCCTCATGCGCTCAATGGAATCAATAACGAAACGTACACCCTGCTCCAGCGTTATCCAGAACCGCGTCATACGCTCATCAGTTATTGTGATGGTTCCTGTCTTTTTCTGTTCCAGGAACAGTGGTATCACACTGCCCCTGCTGCCAACTACATTCCCGTACCTGACACAGCTGAACCTGGTTTTGCCTGAACCGGTGTAAACATTGGCCTGCACAAAAAGCCGTTCCATGACCAGTTTGGTGGCGCCATAAAGATTAACCGGCTGTACCGACTTATCGCTGCTGATGGCCAGCGTCTTCTCCACCTTGTTATCAATGGCCGCATTAATGACATTTACCGTTCCGTCAACATTTGTCCTGACGCCCTCAATTGGATTGTATTCACAAATCGGCACCTGTTTCAGGGCAGCAGCATGGACAACGATATCCACACCGTTCATGGCTCTGTGAACTCTTTCCCTGTCCCTGACATCGCCGATGAAAAACCGAAGCCTGGGATCACTGTTGAATTTCTGCATCATTTGCAGTTGCAGCAACTCACCGCGTGAAAAAACTCGAACGGTTTTAGGTTTATGTTCTTTCAAGACTATTTCTGCGAATTTCTGCCCGAAAGAACCTGTCCCGCCGGTGACTAGGATCACTTTACCCTCAAGTACCATTGAAAGCCTCCTTAATCACCTATTATCACAGAAAAGCAGCACTGCTGCCACCTGTAAAAATAGACCGAGTAACTTGTGACAACCATGATCAATCTGGTCGTGCAGCCGACAGCATTTGACCAATTAGCCGGGCAACCCGCTGATAAGCTTTGCCGTCCTGTTGGTAAGCAAATTGATATACAAAATGTTCCCGGGCTTGCGCCATCGTTAGGCGCACCTGTTCGTCGCTTAGAATGCTTGCCGCGGCAGCGATAACATCCTGCTTATTGCCAGCTTTCAGTGCAGCACCGAGTGAGGCATAAGGCACCGCCTCGAACTCCCTGTCAGTAATCACCATGACAAGAGACTTGTCCAGGACCAATGCATCCAGGCCAACTGTAGAATTAGAGACAACCACCAGGTCGGAAACTGCCAGTAGTTCCCATAAATAATTCCTGGTGATTGTGACATCAACTATTTCCTCGTGAGCAATAGCTACAGCAATTTGTCCATATTTCTTGTGAAAGGTGGGGTGAAGCTTAATCACTATTTGCTCATCAGGGAAGGCTTTCATCGCACCGATAACGCACCTCATGTACCTTTCCCCTGACTCACTGGTGGCGGTCGCTGTCTCGCCCACATACCACTCCGTAGCCACCACGATAATACCTTTATCAGCATCCAGGCCCAATTTGCGGCACAGATCTTTTTTAGAAGGCCGATAGTCCTCAGCTATAAAGTCGTATTTGGGGTTTCCTGTCACCACCTGGGTTTCCGCCGGTTTTCCTCTTTTTACTCCCCATTCATCCCTGTATATTTCTCCCCACACAGCCTGTCTCTGGGCTTCCAGAGGCATTATCTGGAAACCCACCATGCCGGAATAGCCGGTCAGAGATCCTGTCCCGTGCTGAATAACCAGGATGGGTATGCCGTGAACCTTGAACGTCCGGCATACGGCACGATAGACTGTATTCATATCATCCATGACTACAAGTAAACGTGGCTGCAACAATTGCATCGTCATCTCCGCCCACTCAATATTGCTGATAAGTCCCGGAGCCTGACCGTTAAAGAAGTAATGGAATCTGTCTTTTAGTATCCCGAATAAGGACACTCCATTGTAGTATAACGAGGAGCGCAGGTTTTTGTCCCGGGAGAACTCTGCCCACAGTTGTCGCAGCTCCGCTATTTTACCTGCCGCCATCTTGGAAATTGGCGGGTATGGAAGGCGGAATATATCCACAGATGCTACGCCCTGTTTTTCCAGCTCCCGGCTCAATCTTCCAAAAAAGGGCACGCCATAAAAAAGCACCACGTTCTTCTGGCTGGCTTTAAAGGGAGACCTGATAGTGCCGAACAGCTTGCCTAACGTGGCAACTAACCACGGAATTAAGAATTCAGATTTCCCGCTCAAATCTTGCCACCTATTCATTAACAAAGCCGCCAGGCTGGGTTTGACTGCGAATACCGGTGTTTTACCCAGTTCAGCAAAGTGCTTCAAGGCTGCAGGCAATGTGCGGTAGCACATCGTGTCCAGACTTCTAATCTCCTGCGGAGGGAACCTCTGCGGAAGGAAAATTTTATCCGGAGACTCGCTGGACAGGATTGCACCGGCCAGTTCGATGCTCCTTAATGTCTCGACAAAAAGATAGCCGAAATCCAGCTCGGCCATTTCACCCAGAGGCACATCCTTATAGGATAGCCGGTCTCCCATGGGCTTATACCATGTCCGCATCATTTCTAAAGCCGTATCGTCAATGCGCTGGCAGGCAGCCATATCCAGGTATTCATCGGGTGTTTTATACAGGATGCCGCGGTCACGCAACTTCTTTCCGGCCCAGAAATCCAGTGCAATGACCAGTGTTGCCTCCCGACCCCTCAGCTTTTCTATAATGGGGATGCACGAGGAGACGTTATCATACGAATTTGTGACCAGGAACAAACTCTTCATACCGCGATTCTCAAATCAGTTCGTGTATGCCGCGCCGGTTTTTACGGCATCATTTCACACAGATTTCAGGTGCCCCTTCTGCACCATATAGGCTCTCAAGGCATCATGCCAGTCCCGGAGGTCGTCCATGCCCAGAAGCTTCAACTGATAATGGCCCAGCACGGAGTAGGCAGGCCGCCTGGCCTTGCGGGGATACTCTGCCGCTTTTACGGGGACGACCCTGGCCTTGACCCCGGCCATCTTCAGGGCCTCCCGGCCGAACTCGTACCACGAGCAGGTGCCATTGTTGGTGATATGGATTATGCCGTAA
This sequence comes from uncultured Dehalococcoidales bacterium, assembly GCA_964605885.1. GTDB lineage: Bacteria > Chloroflexota > Dehalococcoidia > GIF9 > UBA5629 > CAZSED01. Next base: position 701 of record CAZSED010000020.1, on the reverse strand, counting down.
TAAGCCGTAGAGATCAGCTCAACGATCTTGGCTGCAAGGTCGACTGCATAGGTGGGCGAAAAGACCTGGTCGTCTACTATCTGCAGCTCATCCCTGGTGCCGGCCAGCTTGATAACGGTCTCCACAAAATTGCCGCCCTTGCCCAGGCTTCCTGCTATACCGAAAAGCGAAGACGTCCTGATGATAAAATAGCGGGTGCATAAGCTCTGGACCATGCGTTCACCGGCCAGCTTGGTCTGCCCGTACACGTTCAGTGGTGCCGGCTCATCGAACTCGGTATAGGGGACTGTCCTGCCGGCATCGCCGCCAAAAACGTAATCTGTGCTTAGTTGAACCATTACGGCGCCCAGCTCCTGCGCGGCTACGGCCACATTGCGGGCACCCAGCGCATTTACCTTGTAGCTCAGGTCAACGCTGTCCTCGCAATCATCCACCTTGACCAGCGACGCCGTGTTGATGATCACCCTGGGTCGATATTTTCTGCAGCAGGCGAACACCGCTTCCATGTCGGTGATCTCAATATCCTTCTGCGTGAGCGCTATCAGCTCATGGTACTTCAGCGCGGGGCACAGGTCTGTACCTAGCTGGCCATCGGCCCCAATCACCATCACTTTCATCGGTTCAGATACATTCTCTCATAGTATTGCTGGTACTCGCCCGACTTGATCCGGCGCCACCAGCTCTCATTTTTCCTGTACCAT
>CAZSED010000019.1:0-50818 GCA_964605885.1 uncultured Dehalococcoidales bacterium | reverse complement strand
CCGATCGCATCGGGGCGTGGCAATCTCCGCGCGGGTAATCAGGGAGATTGCTTCGCTCCGCTCGCAATGACGGATGTTTTATGTCATTGCGAGCCCCGATCACATCGGGGCGTGGCAATCTCCGCGCAGGTAATCAGGGAGATTGCTTCGCTCCGCTCGCAATGACGGATGTTTGTTTCGCTGCATTCCTCGCAATGGCATCAGGGGCCTACTCCCACTCAATAGTGGCGGGGGGTTTGCTGCTTATGTCATATACCACCCGGTTGACGCCGGCCACCTCGTTAACGATGCGGTTGGAGATGGTGGCCAGCAGGTCGTAGGGCAGCCTGGCCCAGTCCGCTGTCATGGCGTCCTGGCTGGTGACGGCCCTGACCGCCACCAGGTAGCCGTAGGTGCGGAAGTCTCCCATCACGCCCACGCTGTGCACGTCCGTCAGTATGGCGAAGCTCTGCCACATCTGCCGGTACAGCTTGGCCCGCTTGATCTCGTCCATCACTATCCAGTCCGCGCCACGCAGTATCTCCAGCTTCTGACGTGTCACCCCTCCGATGATGCGAATGGCCAGCCCGGGCCCCGGGAAGGGCTGGCGCCAGACCATGTCCTGCGGCAATCCCAGCTCCAGGCCCACCCTGCGCACCTCGTCCTTGAACAGGTAGCGCAGCGGCTCGATCAGCTTGAGCGACATCCTGGAGGGCAGTCCGCCCACGTTGTGGTGCGTCTTGATCTTGGCCGCGGCCTTGGTCTCCGGCGTAGCGCTCTCTATCACGTCGGGATAGAGCGTGCCCTGCGTCAGGAAATCTATCTTCTTGAGCTTGTTGGCCTCGTACTCGAAGACCTTGATGAACTCCTGGCCGATGCGCTTGCGCTTGAGCTCGGGGTCGGTCACGCCCTTGAGCCGCTTGAGGAAGCGGTTGGTGGCGTCCACGTAGACCACATTCATCTTAAGGTTTCTGCGGAAGGTGGTGAGCGCCCTCTCGGGCTCCTCGCGGCGCAGCAGGCCGTTGTTGACGAAGATGCAGGTCAGTTGGTCGCCGATGGCGGCATGTACCAGCGAGGCGGCCACGGCGGAGTCCACACCGCCGGACAGGGCACAGATGACCTTGCCCTTGCCCACCTGCCTGCGAATGCCGTCGATGCTCTCATTAATGAAATTGCCGGCCGTCCAGGTGCCTTTGCACCCGCACACCCGGTAGAGGAAGTTTCTTATGATCTCGATGCCCTGGGGCGTATGCGCCACCTCGGGGTGGAACTGCAGGCCGAATATCTTGCTGCCGTCAGTGATGACGGCGTTGGGCGAGTTCTCTGTATAGGCGGATGACTTGAAGCCCGGCGGCATGTCTATCACCTGGTCGCCGTGGCTCATCCAGACCGTCAGAGAGCTGTCCAACCCCTTGAACAGCGGAGATGCTTTCTGGCTGATGTGCAGCACCGCCGGCCCGTATTCCCGCTTGCTGCCCGGGGCTACCGTGCCGCCCAACTGGTGCGTTATGAGCTGCATTCCGTAGCAGATGCCCAGCACGGGCAGGTGGCTCTCGTAGATCTCCGGCACAGCCAGCGGCGCGTGCCTCTCGTAGACGCTGGCCGGACCGCCGGATAGTATGAAGCCGCGCGGGTTGATGGCCATGATCTTCTTCATAGGGGTGGCATAGTGGAAGAGCTCGCAGTACACGTTGCATTCCCTGACGCGCCGGGCGATAAGATGGCTGTACTGTGAGCCGAAATCTATAACGGCAACGGCCTCCCTGACGTGGGTGATCTTCTCAGGTTTGGCGGCGGTCTGCGCGCCGTGAAGCTCTTTGGCAATCTCGAGGTAAGCGGATACCTCGAGGTCATCGGTGGTAGCCAGGCGGTGGCTGGCCTTTTTCTTCTCCGCTTCCATTTTAAAAGTATATCACAGGGGCAATCCGTATTCTATCCCGCGCAGACTTAACAGGATGAGCCTGTTTAGGGTACAATTTGATGTATTATTGACGGTCAGTTAATGGGATGAAGGACGATTCCTCTACCGAGTACATCTCCGGCGAGCTGGCGGAGCAGGTCAACAGGGCTGTCGAGGTGCTGAAGTCTGGCGGCGTGGTCGCCTACCCCACCGACACGGTCTACGGGCTGGGCGCGGATATAACCAACGATAAAGCCGTAAGGAAGATCTACAGCATCAAGGACAGGCCGCTCGGCCTGCCTCTCCCCGTCCTGATCGCCGAGGCGTCCGATGTAGTATCGCTAACGGCAGAGCGGACGGCGGCAGCCGAGTTGCTGATGGACCGGTTCTGGCCGGGCGCCCTGACCATCATCTTCCACCGGAACCCTGCCTTTAACAGCCTGGTGCTGGGCGGCTCGGACAGGGTGGGCATACGCCTTCCGGACAGCCCGCTAACCAGGCTGATGATAGGCAAGCTGGGCCGTCCCGTCGTTGGCACCAGCGCCAACCTGCACGACGGCAAGAACACGCTGACCGCCCAGGAGGTAAAAGAACAGCTTGGCGACCAGGTGGACTTCATCATCGACGCCGGGCCGTGTTCAAGGAGCATAGAATCTACGGTGGTGGATGTCACGGTCGACCCGCCGGCCATACTGAGGCGCGGCATCATTCCACCGGAAGAGATCATGGAGGCGATTAAACGCAGGGGGTAAGGATGACATGATAATAGCTATGGGCTGCGACCATCGCGGCGTCGCTCTGAAAAGCCAGATAATCGAGTTTCTGAAGGAACGCGGGCACCAGGTTCTTAATGCCGGCACCGATGCTGACGATCCGGTGGACTATCCTGACTATGCTGCCGTTGTGTGCAGGCTTCTACGCACCGGCCGGGCCGAGCGGGGCATCCTGATCTGCGCTTCGGGCGTGGGCATGTGCATAGCCGCCAACAAGTTCCCAGGCATCAGGGCGGCCCTCTGCCTGACCGAGGACATCGTCAAACGGGCACGGACGCACAACGACGCCAATGTGCTCTGCCTGGCGGCGGATTTCCTGGACACCATGGCCGCGCTGAGGATTGTAAGCAGCTTCCTGAGCACTTCGTTCGAGGGCGGCAGGCACCAGCGCAGGCTGGACAAGATAGCAGGAATAGAGAAAAGTTTGCTTGACAATAAATAATTACCTATGATAGTTTACTACAATATTCCGTGATTTTTGCCGCGTAATTCCGTTGCAGGCATGATTCGGGCAGGATGGGTTTATCGTATGAGAAGTGACAGCATCAAACAGGGAATTGAGAGGGCGCCGCACCGCGCGCTTTTAAGGGCAGTCGGCGTATCCAGCCGGGACTTCAGCCGGCCTTTCATCGGCATAGCCAACAGCTTTAACGAGATTGTCCCCGGCCACATCAACCTGCGCTCCATAGCTGATGCCGTCAAAGCCGGCGTGCTCAGCGCAGGCGGCTTCCCCTTCGAGTTCAATACCATCGGAGTCTGCGACGGCATTGCCATGAACCACCCGGGCATGAAGTACAGCTTGCCCAGCCGCGAGCTCATCGCCGACTCCGTTGAGATCATGGCTGAAGCGCACCAGTTCGATGCGCTGGTGCTCATACTGAACTGCGACAAGGTGGTGCCCGGCATGCTTATGGCTGCCGTCCGCCTTAATATACCCTGCATTTTTATCAGCGGCGGACCCATGCTGGCCGGCCGCATGTACAAGGACGGCAAGTGCGTGCCGGTCGACCTGATATCCGTATTCACTGCGGTGGGCAGTGTCACCCAGGGCACAATGACCGAGAAAGAGCTGGAGGAGGTCGAGATCGCGGCCTGCCCGGGCTGCGGGAGCTGCTCCGGCATGTACACAGCCAACACCATGAACTGCCTTACGGAGGCCGTCGGCATGGCTCTTCCCGGCAATGGCACCATTCCTGCCACGGACTCCAGGCGCATGCACCTGGCCATGGAAGCCGGCAAGCAGATAGTTGCCCTGTTCGAGAACAACGTAAGGCCCAGGGATATCATTACCAGGAAATCCATTGCCAACGCATTTGCGGTTGACATGGCGCTGGGCGGCAGCACCAACTCGGTGCTGCACTTCATGGCCATCGCCCACGAGGCCGGCATCAAGTTCCCGCTTAAGCTGCTAAACGAGATAAGCGACAAGGTGCCGCACCTCAGCAAGATCAGCCCGGCCAGCGATATGCACATCGAGGATCTGGATGCAGCCGGAGGCATACCTGCAGTCATGCACGAGATAAGTACACTGCTCGACGGTACGGCCAAAACGGTAACGCTCAAGCCCATCTCCAGCTATTATCGCAACGCCAGGGTCAAGGATCACAAGGTTATTCGCCCATTTTCGCGTCCGTACTCAAAGACCGGCGGGCTTGCCATACTCTTCGGAAACCTGGCGCCCGGCGGCGCGGTGGTCAAGAGCGGTGCAGTGGCGCCGGAGATGATGGTGCACAAGGGGCCGGCCAGGGTATTTGAGAATGAAGAGGACGCTACCAAAGGCATAATGGCCGGCAAGATTAAGAAGGGTGACGTGGTAGTCATAAGGTATGAGGGCCCGCGCGGGGGCCCCGGAATGAGGGAGATGCTGACACCGACCTCGCTGCTGAGCGGAATGGGACTGGACAGCAAGGTGGCGCTGATAACCGACGGGCGTTTCTCGGGGGGCACGCGCGGTGCAGCCATCGGGCACGTAACGCCCGAAGCCGCCGACCGCGGCCCGATCGCAGCCGTCAAGACCGGCGATATCATTTCAATTGATATACCGCACCGGAAGCTTGAGGTCAACCTGACCGAAGCCGAGATGAAGCGGAGGCTCAAGGGCATCCCCCACTTCGTATCCAGCATCAAGGGAGGATACCTCAGCAGATACATCGAGCTGGTAGGGCCCGCCAGCGAGGGAGCTGTATTCAGGGACGAGGAGAGTAGCCGGAAGAAATGATAAAGACAGGCGCTGAGATACTGTGTGAATGCCTGCTCAAAGAGGGCGTGGAGGTAATCTTCGGGTTCCCCGGCGGCGTGCTGCTGCCCCTTTATGATACGCTGCCCAAGTATCCGGACCTTAGGCATATTCTGGTAAGGCACGAGCAGGGAGCCGCCCACGCGGCCGACGCCTACGCCAGGGTCACCGGCAAGATAGGCGTCTGCCTGGCCACCTCCGGCCCGGGCGCCACCAACCTGGTGACGGGCATAGCCAACGCCTACCTGGACTCCGTGGCGCTGCTGGCCGTAACCGGGCAGGTGCCCACCAATTTCATCGGCAAGGACGCCTTCCAGGAGATAGATATAACGGGCATCACGCTGCCCATCACCAAGCACAACCAACTCGTCCAGGATACGGACGACCTGGCCCTGGCCATCCGGGAGGCTATCCACATAGCCCAGCTCGGCCGCCCCGGCCCGGTGCTGCTGGACATACCGCGCGATGTCTTCCAGGGCAAGACCGAGTTCGTCTTCCCCGACAAGATAGAGCTGCCGGGCTACAAGCCCAAGCTGTTCGGCCATCCGGCGCAGATAAAGAAGGCGGCCGACCTGATCAACTCTGCCGAAAGGCCCGTTATCATCGCCGGACACGGCGTCAACATCGCCCGGGCCTATGCCGAGCTCAAGGAGTTGGCCGAGAAGGCACAGTTGCCCGTGGTCACCACCTTCCTGGGCATTGGCTGTTTCCCTGAATCGCACGTGCTCAGCTACGGCTGGCTGGGCATGCACGGCATGGGCTACGCCAACAAGGCCATCCATCATTCCGACCTGGTCATTGCCATCGGCATGCGCTTCGACGACCGCGCCACCGGCGTGGTCAGCGCCTTCGCGCCGCAGGCCCAGGTCATACATATCGATGTCGACCCCGCCGAGATAGGCAAGAACTTGAACGTGGACGTGCCCATCGTGGGCGACGTGAAGAACGTGCTGCAGGTGCTCAACAAGCAGATAGAGAAAAGGGACCACATAGGCTGGCTGACGCAGGTTGACGAGTGGAGGGCCATTCACCCAGCCACCGAAATACGCGAGCATGAGGGCGTGCTGCCGCAGTACATCATCAGGCAGATACACGAGGCCACCAGGGGCGATACCATCATCGTCACCGGCGTGGGCCAATCCCAGATGTGGGCGGCGCAGTATTTTTACTATGACAAGCCCAACAGCTTCATATCGTCCGGCGGCCTGGGCACCATGGGGTTCGAGCTCCCGGGCGCCATCGGCGCCAAGGTGGGCGCGCCCCACGAGTGCGTCTGGTGCATCGCCGGCGACGGCGGCTTCCAGATGACGGTGCAGGAGCTGGCCACAATGGTCCAGGAGAACCTGGACATCAACATCGCCGTCTTCAACAACGGCTGGCTGGGAATGGTGCGCCAGTGGCAGGAGCTCATCTACAACAAGCGCTACTTCGGCACCCAGCTCTATAACCCTGACTTCGTCAAGATAGCCGAGGCCTACGGCATAAAGGGCCAGAGGGTGACGCGCAAGATCGACGTCCGCCCGGCCATCGAGAAGTCCATGGAGCACAAGGGGCCCTACCTGATAGAGTTCGTGGTCGAGCCCGAGGAAAACGTCTACCCCTTCGTACCGCCGGGCAAGACGCTGGTCGAGTTCCTGGAGATGCCCAGCCCGACGGGGAGCCTGAAGAAATAAAATGGAGACCCTTAATTGAGCAGACAGCACATACTGGTGGCCCTGGTGCAGGACAAGCCCGGCGTGCTTAACCGCATCTCCAGCACGCTCAGGAGGCGTAACTTCAACATCGAGAGCATCGCCGTGGGCCATATCGAGGTACCCAAGCTGTCACGCATGACCATAGTGGTGGAGGGCGACGACGCCAAGGTGGAGCAGGTCAGGAAGCAGCTCGACAGGGTGGTAGAGGTCATCAGGATATCAGACATAACCGGCGACAACCCGGTCGCCCGGGAGATGGCCATGATCAAGGTCAAGGCCGCGCCCTCCACGCGCAGCGAGATCATACAGATCATCGACATCTTCAGGGCCAATATAGTCGACGTCTCGCCGGACTCGCTGATCATCGTGGCCACAGGCAACGCCGAGAAGGTGGAAACCTTGATCGAGCTGTTGAAGGGCTTCGGAATCAGGGAGATGACCCGCACCGGCACCATCGCCCTGCCCCGCGGAGGGGCAGGACCGCTTACTATTGACGAAAGCAAACCACTGAGGCACGTGGTGGAACATATTCCCGCGGAAGAAGAGCTTCCCAACTGGTAGCCGGACCCTCAATTCCACCGTATTTGCCTCATAATAAAATTAAATCTTTTTACAGGAGGTTCATCATGGCAAAAATTTATTACGAAAAAGACGCTAATCTGGCGTTATTAAAGGATAAGCTCATCGGCATTATCGGCTACGGCAGCCAGGGGCACGCCCATGCCCAGAACCTGCGCGACAGCGGCCTGAACGTCATCGTGGCGGAGTCCAAGGGGACCGAGGGCTACAAGGCGGCCAAGAAGGCCGGCTTCGAGGTGGTGGACGCCTCCGAGGCGGCCAAGCGGGCGGACGTGGTCATGATGCTGGTCCCTGACCAGATTCAGGCCAGGGTTTACAGGGAACAGATCTCCGAGCATATGACCAGGGGCAAGACGCTGATGTTCGCCCACGGCTTTAACATCCACTTCGGCCAGATCGTCCCGCCGGAATCCTTAGACGTGACTATGATCGCACCCAAGTGCCCCGGACACATGGTCAGGCAGCTTTTCGTTGATAAGAACGGGCCGCCGGCCATTGTGGCCGTTTACCAGGATGCTTCCGGCATAGCCCTGCGGCAGGCGCTGGCCTATTCCAGGGGCATCGGCTGCGCCCGCGCCGGCGTCATAGAGACCACCTTCAAAGAAGAGACCGAGACCGACCTGTTCGGCGAGCAGGCCGTCCTGTGCGGCGGCGTCACCTCGCTCATCCAGGCCGGGTTCGAGACGCTGGTCGAAGCCGGCTACCAGCCGGAGATCGCCTACTTCGAGTGCCTGCATGAGCTGAAGCTGATCGTTGACCTCATCTACAGGGGCGGCTTTGCCTTCATGCGCTATTCCGTCAGCGATACCGCCGAGTACGGCGACTACACCCGCGGGCCCAGGGTCATCAACGAGATGGTCAAGGACGAGATGCGGGAGATACTGGCGGAGGTGCAGGACGGCAGCTTTGCCAGGGAATGGATACTGGAGAACCAGGCCAACCGGCCGGTCTACAACGCACTTAAGCGCAGGGGCGCCGAGCACGAGATCGAGATAGTGGGTAAGAAGCTGCGCTCGATGATGCCCTGGCTGAAGTAGCAGCCGTTTTCCCCGGCTCAAAATAAATCAGCGAGGTAACGCACATGAAAGGTGATCGTGTCCTTATTTTTGATACAACATTGAGAGACGGCGAGCAGGCCGCCGGCACCAGCCTGAACGTAAAAGAGAAACTTGAGATCGCCCATCAGCTGGAAAACCTGGGCGTGGACATAATCGAGGCCGGCTTCCCCATCACTTCCGAGGGCGATTTCGACGCCGTTCGCTTGATAGCCAGAGAGCTTAAGAAGTCGACGGTGTGCGCGCTGAGCCATGCCAACAACGAGGCGGTGGACAGGGCCTGGGAGGCCGTCAAGCACGCCAAAAAAGGCCGCATACACATCTTCCTCTCCACCTCGGATGAGCACCTGACCCACCAGCTCAAGAAGAGCAAGGATGAGGTGCTCAAGCTGGCGGTGAACTCGGTGGCGCGCGCCCGAAAATTATGCAGCGACGTCGAGTTCTCACCCATGGACGCCACACGCACGGACGTCAGGTTCCTCCACCGTATCGTGGAGGCAGTCATCGACGCCGGCGCCAGCACGGTAAACATACCGGATACAGTGGGCTACTCCATACCCGCCGAGTTCGGCAAGCTAATCGAGGGCATCTTCAAGAACGTGCCCAACGTGGATAAGGCCGTGATCAGCGTTCACTGCCATAACGACCTGGGCCTGGGCGTGGCCAACAGCCTGGAGGCTGTGCGCAAGGGCGCGCGGCAGGTGGAGTGCACCGTCAACGGCATCGGCGAGCGCGCCGGCAACGCCGCGCTGGAAGAGATCGTCATGGCGCTCAAGACGCGCCAGGACCTCTACCACCTGGCAACCAGCATCGATACGACGCAGATCTACAAGGCCAGCAGGATGGTCAGCGAGATGACCGGCTTCCTGGTCCAGCAGAACAAGGCCATTGTGGGCGCCAACGCCTTCCGCCATCAGTCCGGCATTCACCAGGACGGCATCATCAAGAAGTCCAGCACCTACGAGATAATGAACCCGCGTGACGTAGGTATTCCCGCCAGCGCGCTGGTGCTGGGCAAGGTCAGCGGCCGCCACGCCTTTCAGGAGAGGCTGGCCGAGATGGGCTATGCGCTGGACGAAGCCGCCCTCAACCACGCCTTCAAGGCCTTTAAAGAGCTGGCCGATAAGAAAAAGCAGCTTACCGACCGCGATATACAATCGTTAATCAGCGAGGAGATGCGCACGGCCTCCGAGGTCTACCACCTGGAATACGTGGGCGTCTCCTGTGGCAATGGCAGCATACCTACGGCCACCGTGCGGCTGACCGGCCCTAACAAGGAGGCGCTGGCCGATGCCGCGCTGGGCGCCGGCCCGGTGGACGCAGTCTACAAGGCCATCAACCGCATCGTGCGTGTGCCCAACGTGCTGACGGAGTTCACCGTTTCTTCCGTTACCGAGGGCATCGACGCCTTAGGCGAGGTGCTCATCCGCATCGAGAGTGACGGCGTGACCTATACCGGCCGCGGCTCCGATACCGACATCATCGTGGCCAGCGCCAAGGCCTACATGAACGCACTTAACCGCCTGCTGAACACCAAGAAAGTCGGCAGGGAGCAGAGAAGGAAATGAGCCCCGAGCTAGATGCAGGACTGAGGCTGCTGGCATCGGCCGTGCTGGGACTGGCCGTGGGCATTCAGAGGGAGCTGTCACACAAGCCGGCCGGCCTGCGCACCCACATACTCATTTGCCTGGGCTCGGCGCTGTTCACCGTTGTCTCCGTCATGGGGTTTAGCGGGACGGTCGACCCGGCCAGGGTGGCCGCCGGCGTGGTCACCGGCATCGGCTTCATCGGCGCCGGCGTTATCTTCCGCGGCATGCGCGGCGACAAGGTTGTGGGCATAACCACTGCAGCCAGCGTGTGGATTACCGCCGCCATCGGCATCGCCTGCGGAGTTGGCATGTACCTCATAGCCGTTGGCGTGACGGTCATAACCGTCATCGTTTTGTTCCTGCCGCGCGCCAACGGATAATTTAATATAAGGAGACCTAACTTGACTCTTGCTGAAAAGATACTGGCAGCGCACTCGGGAAAGGACAGGGTTAGCCCCGGCGAGTTCATCAACGTCAGGCCCGACCTCGTGCTTTCCAACGATATAACCGCGCCAATAGCCATCAAGGAGTTCGAGAGGCTGGGCGTCAAAAGCGTCTTCAACCCTAAAAAGATAGTCATGGTCCCGGACCATTTCTGTCCCAACAAGGACATACACTCGGCCGAGCAGGCCAAAATGATGCGAGATTTCGCCCACAAATACAACCTCATCTACTTCGAGGTGGGCGAGATGGGCATCGAGCACGTCATATTGCCCGAGAAGGGCCTGGTGCTGCCGGGCGACGTGGTGGTGGGGGCAGATTCCCATACCTGCACCTACGGCGCGCTGGACGCCTTCGCCACCGGCATGGGCTCCACAGATATAGCCGTGGCCATGGCCACCGGCGAGATCTGGATGAAGGTGCCGCCGACCATCAAGTTCGTCTTCCACGGGAAGCCCCGCAAGTGGGTGGGCGGCAAGGACTTCATCCTTTACATCATCGGCAAAATCGGAGTGGACGGCGCAATTTATTCGGCCATGGAGTTCCACGGAGAGGCGGTGCATGCCCTCTCCATGGACAGCCGCTTCACCATGTCCAACATGGCCATCGAAGCGGGCGGCAAGGCGGGACTGTGCCACATGGACGATAAAACACGCGCTTATCTCAAAGGCAGGGCCAAACGGAAATACACGGAATACAGCTCCGACCCGGACGCCGTATACGCCAAGGTAATAGAGTACGATGCCGATAAGATAGAGCCACAGGTGGCCTTCCCGCACATACCGTCCAATACCAGGCCCATCAGTCAGGTGGGCACTGTCAGCATAGACCAGGCGGTCATAGGCAGCTGCACAAACGGCCGCATGGACGACCTGCAGCTTGCCGGCAAAATACTCAAGGGCAGGAAGGTCAATCCTAACGTCAGGTGCATCATACTGCCCGGCTCCCAGAAGATATACCTGGACGCGCTCAGGAACGGGCTGATCGAGACCTTCATCAGGGCCGGCGCCGCCGTAAGCACCCCGACCTGCGGCCCCTGCCTGGGAGGCTACATGGGCGTGCTGGCCGCCGGCGAGAGGTGCATATCCACCACCAACCGCAACTTCGTCGGCCGCATGGGCCATGTGAAATCGGAAGTCTACCTTGCCAATCCCGCCGTGGCTGCGGCCAGCGCCGTGCTGGGCAGGATAGCAAGCCCGGAGGAGTTAGCCTGATGACGCTCAAAGGAAAGGTTTTTAAATACGGCGCCAATATAGATACCGACGCCATCATACCGGCGCGCCACCTCAACCTGTACGAGCCAGCTGACCTGGCGCAGCACTGCATGGAGGACCTGGACGAGGAGTTCCTCAAGCAGGTTAAACCGGGAGATATCATCGTGGCCGATACCAACTTCGGCTGCGGCTCATCACGCGAGCATGCCCCGCTGGCCATCAAGGCCTCGGGCATCTCCGCCGTCATCGCCAAGAGCTTCGCACGCATCTTCTTCCGCAACGGCATCAACATCGGCCTGCCCCTGCTGGAGAGCGAGGAGGCCGTGGACAATATCAAGGCCGGCGACACGGTGGAGGTGGACCTGGCCGCAGGCAGGATAACCAACCTTTCCACCGGCAAGGCCTTCCAGGCCAAGCCCTACCCGGAGTTCATGATGGAGATAGTCCAGGCCGGGGGGCTGGTTGAGCAGACGAAGAAAAAACTGGCGAGGAATAAATAGCTTGAAATTCAATATAGCAGTGCTTCCCGGCGACGGCGTGGGCCCCGAGGTCATCGGGGAGGCGCAGCGCGTGCTCGACTCGGTCGGGCGCCGCTTCGGCCATACCTTTGACTACCGCCAGGGGCTGATAGGCGGCATCTCCATCGACAAACACGGGCAGGCGGTCATCGCCGAGACGCTGGAGATGTGCCGCAAGAGCGATGCCGTCATGCTGGGCGCGGTCGGCGGCCCCAGGTGGGACGATCCCCAGGCCAGAGTAAGGCCGGAGGACGGCCTGCTGGCAGCGCGCAAGGAGCTCAAGCTCTTCGCCAATATCCGGCCGGTCAAGATGTTCCCGGCGCTGGTGGACGCCACCTCGCTCAAGCCCGATATAGTGCGCAACGTCGATATGGTGGTGGTACGTGAGCTGACCGGCGGCCTGTATTTCGGCAAGCCCAAGAAGAGGTGGAGCACCTCACGCGGCCGGCGCGCCGTTGACACCATGGCCTACAACGAGAAGGAGATAGAGCGCATACTGCGCGTGGGCTTCGAGCTGGCCATGACGCGGCGCAGGAAGCTGACCTCCGTTGACAAGGCCAACGTGCTGGAATCGTCCAGGCTGTGGCGCCAGATCGCCGCCGAGATGGCCTCAGAGTACCCGCAGGTCAAGACCGACAACATGCTGGTGGACGCCTGCTCCATGCGATTGATACAGAATCCCGGTTATTTTGATGTGATAGTGACGGAGAACACCTTCGGTGATATTTTGACCGACGAGGCCTCCATGCTGGCCGGCTCCATGGGCATGCTGCCCTCCGCCAGCATGGCCGGCATACCGGGAGGCAAGAAAGGAAAGGCCTTCGGCCTGTACGAGCCCATACACGGCAGCGCGCCTGATATAGCCGGCATGAACTTTGCCAACCCCATCGCCACCATTTTGAGCGTGGCCATGATGCTGCACTACTCGCTGGGGCTGGGACGCGAGGCCGATGCAGTCGAGCAGGCCGTGCTGCAGGTGCTGGATGAAGGCTACCGCACCCAGGACATCATGTCGCAGGGCATGAAGCGCGTGGGCACGTCGGAGATGGGAAAGCTGATCGAGGAAAGGGTGAAGGGGTGAATATGAGACGAGTTGACCTTTACGATACGACGCTCAGGGACGGTGCACAGCAGGAGGGCATTTCCTTTTCAGTGACCGACAAGCTGAAGATCTGCCAGAAGCTGGACGAGCTGGGCATAAACTATATTGAGGGCGGCTGGCCCGGCGCCAACCCCAAGGACACGGAGTTCTTCAGCAGGGCGCGTAATTTAAAGCTCAGGAACGCCGTGCTCGTGGCCTTCGGCAGCACCCGCAGGGTGGACGTGCCGGCCAAAGACGACCCGGGACTGAGGGCGCTGGTGGAGTCCGGCGCCAAGGCAGTCAACATAGTGGGCAAGTCGTCCGACCGGCAGGTCAGGCAGGTGCTGGAGACCACGCTGGAGAACGGCCTGGCCGTAGTGCGCGAGTCCATAGCCTTCCTCAAGTCGAAAGGGCTGACGGCCTTCTTCGACGCCGAGCACTTCTTCGACGGCTACAAGTCCAATCCCGCCTACGCTATCAAGGTGCTGACCGCCGCGGCCAAAGGCGGGGCCGATTGCCTGGTGCTGTGCGATACCAATGGAGGGACGCTGCCCTCGGAAATCGTAGAAATCATGGCCGATGTTAAGCAGAAGATAGACTGCCCGCTGGGCATACACGCCCACAACGACAGCGAGCTGGGCGTGGCGGTCTCGCTGGCGGCGGTGGAGTGCGGCGCCATGCACGTGGAGGGCACCATCAATGGCTACGGCGAGCGCTGCGGCAACGCCAACCTGTGCTCCATCATACCTGCGCTGCAACTCAAGCTGGGCATCAAATGCGTCAGCGCCGCACAGCTGGCCAGGCTAACCGAGGTGTCGCGCTTCGTGGCCGAGGTGGCCAACCTGCCGCCCGTAGCCAGCCTGCCCTACGTGGGCCACAACGCCTTCCTGCACAAGGCGGGATTGCACGTCTCGGCCCTCAGCAAGTGGGAGGAGAGCTACCAGCACGTGGACCCGGCCGCCGTGGGCAACAACCCCAAGGTGGTGGTCTCAGAGCTCTCCGGAAAGAGCAATATTATTTATAAAGCTAAGGAGCTGGGCATCCCCCTGCCCCCGCAGGGCAAGGAGGCGCGCCAGATACTTGAGACCATCAAGCAGCTGGAGAGCCGCGGCTTCCAGTACGAGGACGCCGACGCCTCCTTCGAGCTGCTGCTTTTACGGGCGCAGCCCGGCTACAAGCCACCCTTCCAGCTGGTGGACTACATGGTGGTGGTGGAGAGACACCGCAGGCTGCCGGCGGCCTATGACATCGGGGCGCAGTTCCTGGCCGAGGCCACCATCAAGGTCAGGGTGGACAACAAGATCATGCACACCGCCTCAGAGGGCAACGGCCCGGTCAATGCCCTGGACTTCGCGCTGCGCAAGGCTTTGCTGGAGTTCTACCCCGGCCTGGCCAGGGTGGACCTGATAGACTACAAGGTGCGCATACTGGAGGGCAGCAGCGGCACGGGCTCGCTGGTGCGCGTGATGATCGAGTCCAGCAACGGCAAGGAGCTGTGGCGCACGGTGGGCAGCTCGACCAACATCATCGAGGCCTCCTGGCTGGCGCTTTTCGACAGCATGGAGTACTTTCTGGTCAAGCTGGACAAGAGACACAGGAAATAGGCGTTATTTCAAGCATAATAAAAGAGGGCGGCCGTTGGCCGCCCTCTTCGTTAACATCGGATGAGTTAAATTATTCCCTTTTGACGATGCAGGCCGCGCCCTGGCCGCCGCCGCAGCACTGTGTTGCCAGGCCGTATTTGGCATTCTTCTCTTTAATTATCCTGGCTACGGTGCCAACGATCCTGAGGCCGGTGGCGCCCAGCGGATGGCCGATGGCCACGCCGCCGCCGTGTATATTTACCTTCTCCTCGGGAACGCCGAGCTCTTTCATGCAGTACTGTGATACCACTGCAAAGGCCTCGTTGATCTCCCAGTAATCGATGTCGCCGGGCTTGAGGCCTGCCCATTCGAGCGCCTTTCTGCTGGCGGGAACCGGGCCTGCACCCATGATGGTGGGGTCGACGCCGGCCACGCCGAAAGACACGAAGCTGGCCATGGGTTTGAGGCCCAGCTTCTTGGCCTTGTCCCTGGACATGATTAGCATGGCGGTTGCACCGGCGTTCAGCGGTGAGGCATTCCCGGCTGTAATGGTGCCATCAGGCTTGTAGGCCGGTTTCAGGCCGGCCAGCACTTCAATCGTGGTATCAGGCCTGACATTAGCGTCATAGTCGAACATCTTCTTGGTGCCATCTTCCAGCGTGATCTCAACGGGCATGATCTCGCCCTTGAGCCACTCCCTGGATGCGGCGGCAAGCTGGTGGGACCTGGCAGCGAACCTGTCCATCTCCTCCCTGGAGATGCCAGCCAGCTCCTGCAGCTTCTGCGCCGTGAAGCCCATGTTGAATGAGAACATAAGATCGATATGCTTGTATTTGGGGTCATTGATGAGCTTCATTGGCATGGCATTGCCGATGGAGCTGCCCATCGGGCAATGGGTCATGTGTTCCTGTCCACCGCACAGCACCACGTCGGCAAAGCCCTCAGCGATGGCCAGCACACCCGTCCGCAGGCCGTCAAGCGAGGAGCCACACTGCTGGTCAACCTGCTGGGAGGCTATTTCAACGGGCAGGTTAGCAAAAAACAGCGGGAACTTGCCGCCGAATGTGAAGGTCTCATTGGCCGGGTTAGCTGTCCCGACCACCGCCTCGTCGATGATCTTGGGATCGAGGTTGTTCCTCTTGATCATCTCGTTCCACAGCATCCCCATGACCTCGTCCATGCGCCATTCGTTCAGCAGGTCCTTGGTGGGTTCCTTGGGACGTGATCTGGAAAACGGAGAGCGTAGGTAGTCAATCATCACAACATCACGGGCAAACTTCATAGTGCTATTTCTCCTTTTGATTAAATTTCTGGACTATTCTACACAATTTGACTTCGATTGTAAAAATGCCGGAATGTCATACGCCGGCCAGCTAGCCTTTTATGACTCCTATCGGCACAGCCATGGCCACCTTACGGGAGATGCCGGCCTGCTGGGTTACCCCGACCACGTCCGTCACGTCCTTGTAGGCGGAAGGGGCCTCCTCGGCCAGCGACCCCATGCTGTCGGCCTTGACGTAGATGCCCCTGGCAGCCAGCGCGGCGGCCACGTCGCTGCCCCGCAGGCTGCGCTTGGCCTCGCCCCGGCTCTGCAGGCGGCCGGCGCCGTGGCAGGTTGAGCCGAAGGTCTCCTGCATTGCTTTCTCTGTTCCAACAGCTACGAATGAGCAGCGTCCCATGTCGCCTGGTATCAGCACCGGCTGGCCGATGGGCTGGTACTTCTCCGGCACGCCCTTGCGGCCGGAGGGGAAGGCGCGCGTGGCGCCTTTACGGTGCACGCACAGCTTCTGCCTTTTGCCCTCCAC
Organism: uncultured Dehalococcoidales bacterium; assembly: GCA_964605885.1. Classification (GTDB taxonomy): domain Bacteria; phylum Chloroflexota; class Dehalococcoidia; order GIF9; family UBA5629; genus CAZSED01. The sequence continues at coordinate 34,371 of CAZSED010000019.1, read as the reverse complement.
CTCGTGCTCCTCCAGCTTGGCGATGTTGTGCGCCACGTCGTAGACCTGCTCCAGGCCTACCCGGTCGATGCTCTTTCCCAGCACCTTGACGAAGGATTCCCTGGCCCAGTGTGCGATGCACAGCCGGTTGGCCCAGGCATAGTTGGCGGCGCAGGCCATGGCCGCCAGGTAGTCGCGGCCCTCCTGCGATTCCACCGGTGCGCAGGCCAGCTGCCGGTCCGGTAGTGCGATGCCGTACTTCCTGACAGCCTCGCCCATGGTGCGCAGGTAGTCGTCGCACACCTGGTGCCCCAGCCCCCTGGAGCCGGTATGTATCAGCAGCAGCACCTGTCCCACGAAGGTTATGCCCATCAGAGCCGCCGACTGCTTATCATATATCTCCCTGACCACCTGCACCTCCAGGAAATGGTTGCCCGAGCCCAGCGTGCCGAGCTGTGGCGCGCCGCGCTTGCGGGCGCGGTCGCCCACCTTGTCCGGGTCGGCGGCCTGCATGCAGCCGTTCTCCTCGGTGACCTCCAGGTCTTCCTTGCTGCCGAAGCCGTGTTTGACGGCCCAGGCGGCGCCCTGGCTCAGCACCTCCTCCATGTCCTTCTCGCTCAGCTTTATCTTGCCCTCTGAGCCTAGCCCCGAGGGAACGTTCTTGAACAGGTGGTTTATCAGCTCGTGTATCTTCGGCTCTATTTCCTGCTCGTTCAGGTTTGTGCGCAAGAGGCGGACGCCGCAGTTGATATCATAACCCACGCCGCCCGGCGAGATGACGCCGTCCTGCACCCGGGTGGCGGCTACGCCGCCTATGGGGAAGCCGTAGCCCCAGTGTATATCCGGCATGGCCATGGAGCGCCCCACGATACCGGGCAGAAAGGCCACGTTGGCCACCTGCTCCAGCGACTGCTCCTCTTTGATGACCGCCAGCATGCGCTCGTCGGCATAGACCAGCCCGGGCACCTTCATGCCGGCCTTGTAGTCCTGCGGTATCTCCCAGCGGCAGCTTCCTATTTGCTTGAGTTTTCCCTGCCAGGGGCTCATGGCCGTCTCCTATATATCAAATATGATACTGGCCGTGTAAAGGCCTTCTTTGTTCTCGATTTTAAGATTATGGTAAGTTGCTGCCTTGACCTCGCGGCGAAGGCGGTGCTTTTTCAGGTCCAGCTTCTCGCCGGCGCAGGTTGCGGTCAGCTTCCTTCCGTCCTTAATAACTATAGCAAAATCACGGAAGAGCAGGCGCTCCGTATCCAGCTCGTACAGCAGCGTGTTCAGCCACTCCACCAGCAGCGCCTCCGGGTCGCCCTCGTCCAGCTCCAGCGTCTTGCTCAGCCTGGCTTCAATCTTTTTGGAATCCACCATCAGGCTGTACATCCCCCGGGCTGCGTTGGCCAGCAGCCCGGGCAGGTCGCGCCCGTAGGCCACGATGCCGATATCCGCCGTGTGGTCGATTACCTCGAACTGCTTTTCCATGCTTTTTCCTGTGCAGAAATATTATATATTAAACGGGCCTCTCCAAAGCACGGTTTCAGGTTGACGCAATTCACATTTGGATGCTAACATTATGAGTCTTGGGCCGCTAGCTCAACAGGTAGAGCAGTTGACTCTTAATCAACCGGTTACAGGTTCGAGCCCTGTGCGGCTCAGTGAATTCCCCCTTTAACACATCTGGGAATTTGCTGTTTACATTCACCACCAGCCAAAACTCCTTTTCCGCGTTAAACAAAATCCTTCCCAAAACCTGTTCCATTTGCTTATGCGATAATATATAATGGGGCCGCTGGGGGGAGACTGTCAATGAACATGTCTAGTAGTGAGGTCATCGGGCTGGGGGTGGTGTTTTTCCTGGCCGTGTTGATCTTCGTGATCAGCTTTATAGTGGGCCATTTCAGGTCGTAATTCCAAGCGGGCGATCCCTGTCAGCAAACTAAGTAACATCACTTATTGCCCATCCCATGCAATCTGTCTATAATTTGTTTATAAATACATTTTTAAAGGAGGGGCATATGGCAGTCGACAAAGCAAAGGTTATGGGTCTCGTTGGTTTCTGGTCATTCATCGTCGGCCTTGTTATCGCAGTCATTGCGGGCATCGTATTGCCGGCCAATCCGGTGGCGATAATTGTCCTGATCGTCCTCGGCATTGTCATCGGCTTTCTGAACATCACGGCCAAGGAAACTCCAACCTTGCTTATGGCTACGATAGCCCTGATCGTGGTGGGCAATGTGTTCGCCCCGCTGACGGTGCTTGACATCGGCAAGTTCATCGGCAACATTCTGAGCTACATCGGCACGCTGGTAGCACCGGCGGCCATCATCGTAGCAATCAAGGCGCTCTGGGCGGTCGGCAAACCCGGCGACTAGCTCCGGCAACAACAGAATATTCTGAAATGCGGAAGGAGGGCAGTTTGTGCCCTCCTTCTTCTTTATCCCCTGAAAAATTAGCTGCAAATAATAGCTATACTCGGGGACATTTGATACAATATCCCTGCTGATTTGCTTAAGGCGCGCTCAGGGGGGAGTGTCGGAACTGGCAGACGAGCATGACTTAGGATCATGTGCCGCAAGGCGTAGGGGTTCGAGTCCCCTCTTCCCCAGTGAATACCGCGTTGAATATATTTACAGGAAAAGAAAATGAGCAATATTGAAGTCAAGAAAACCAAGAAAAGCAAGATCCACCGCGTGGACTTCTCCGGGCTGGGCTTCGGCGATATCTTCACCGACCACATGCTCAGGATGTCCTACGGCAAGGGAAAATGGAACCAGCCGCAGATAGTACCCTTCGGCCCCATGCGCATATTCCCCTCGCTCTCCACACTGCACTACGGCCAGTCGGTCTTCGAGGGCCTCAAGGCCTTCCATTGCAAGGACGGCTCTGTCAACATCTTCCGCGTGGACAGGCACATCGAGCGCTTCAATCGTTCCTGCCACCGGCTGTGCATCCCCGCCGTGGACAAGAAGACCTTCCTGGAAGGGCTGGTCCACCTGCTGAAGATTGACCGCAACTGGATTCCCAAGCAGAAGGGCTACTCGCTCTACATCCGCCCCTTCGCCTTCGCCGCTGACAGGACGCTGGGCGTCCACGTTGCGCATACCTACTGGTTCATGATCATACTTTCACCGGTGGGGGCCTACTACAAGGAGGGCTTCAACCCGGTCAAGCTCATCACGGCCATCGACCACGCCAGGTCGGTGGAGGGCGGCACCGGCGCGGTCAAGACCGCCGGCAACTATGCCGCTAGCCTGTTCGCCGCGCACGAGGCGCAGCAGAAGGGCTTCACCCAGGTGCTGTGGCTGGACGGCGTTCACCACAATTACGTGGAAGAGGTGGGCACCATGAACGTCTTCTTCCTGATCGATAACGAGCTGGTCACGCCGCACCTTAGCGGCACCATACTGGGCGGCATCACGCGCGATTCCGTCATCCACCTGGCCAAGGACTGGGGCATGGATGTCTCCGAGCGCCGCATCAGCATGGACGACATCATGGTGGCGGCTGAAAAGGGCAAGCTGCAGGAGGCCTTCGGCACGGGCACGGCCGCCGTCATCTCGCCCATCGGCGCCATCCAGCACAAGGGCAAGATGATCACCATCAATAAGGGCCAGGCCGGCAAGCTGGCGCTCAAGCTGTTCGACGCCATCACCGGCATACAGTACGGTGAGAAGCCCGACAAGTTCGGCTGGATATACAAGATTAAATAAGGCGGTTTTTAACCGACGGGTTATATATTTGCGCCCCTGTCGGAGTCCTTGACACTGATTTGAGGCAAAATATATACTTTACTTTGCGTTTCTTGGGGCCATTAGCTCAGTTGGTTAGAGCACAGTCCTGATAAGACTGGGGTCTCTGGTTCGAATCCAGAATGGCCCACCATCTCTGGTGAGATTATTACCTAACTTTAGCTTCGATTTTTCACTGTGTGATATTTTTACTATTTTATCAATCGTAAGAATGGTGATATTATCACCATTAAGCAACTATCAGGATATATGTTCATAAAACCAACGATTTTTGTCATGGATTCAATTTTAAAACGCAGAATTAGTAGTATTGGTAAAAAGATTGCACTGAAGCTTCAATAATAATATACTGCTCACAATAAAAACCGGCTTAATCAGGATAATAATAATGGCAATGTTAAGTAAAACTTCAAAAGACAATCAACTAAATTTGAAAACTCTGAGCTATAAAGACCTCACATGGATAGACATTATTCAGCCTAATAGAGAAGCCACAAAATTCCTTGCTGATAACTATGATTTTAATCAATTGGACCTTGAAGATGCCCTGAGTCCTCAACAGGTCTCCAAGGTGGAAGTTTACGAAAACTATATTTTCATCGTTATGCAAATTTCAGTGTATGACAAAGTGGAAAAACTCAGCACAAAAAAACAATGGTCAGCATTTGTTGGCGTTAATTTTTTAATTACACTCAGGCCGGCAGAATTGAAAGTAGCTGATGAGCTGTTCGGGGAATGTGACTCCAGAGATGAATCTCGTGAACAATATATGAGCCAGGGATCCGGTTACCTGCTCTATCAGATACTTGATCGTGCGATAGACCGGTATTTCAAAGTGTTGGACAAGATTTATAGCAAAATAGAAGATATTGAAGATAGCGTTTTCAAGGAAAATATCGAAGCAATTAGCCAGTTGACCAACCTTAGAAGGGACATAATCAACCAGAGGCAGGTGATGTTGCCAACACGGACAACCCTCGTTGAATTGGAACCCAAGTTAAAGCATTTTTCCAACGCTAATCTAGATCTTTATTTCAGTGACCTCATGGACCACGTAAATAAAATATGCACTATATTAGACGAATATACGGAAGTTATAGAGGTGTTCAAAGACCTCGATTATCTTCAGAGCAGTTACCTGGCCAACAGGACTACACGTGCCCTGACAATGATAATGGCAATATTTTTACCCATTTTGGTAATCACAGCAATTTATTACATTCTGCCTCAAGAATTGGGAAAGGGAAGCTTCGAAAGTTTTATAGCGTTGTCAGTATTTGCTGTGATCCTGGTCGGCATAATATTACTTTTCTTACGCCGCAGGCATTTAATTTAGGACGTTCACACCACCCCAATAATTGGTTTAACCCACCAGTTTGAATCCATTGGAATACCGTCCGTAAAACCATTTTTTCATAAATTCGACCAGCAGCATATAGGTTATGATAAAAATAAACAGCACCAGTAAAAATGCCGGTGGAAGCGGGACAAAACCGAAAATATCGTTGCCAAGCGGAGTGAACGGCAATGCCAATGACACGGCAAGAATAATAAATATATTGATTAACAGCATCGGGTTTGGCTTACTGCGTAAGAAGGGTATGGCCCTGGTCCTGATCACAAATATTATCAGCGTCTGGGTGAAGAGCGATTCCACAAACCATGCAGTTTGGAAGAGCGGCGCCGTAGCATTAAAGACATAAAGCATGACGAAAAAGGTGGCGAAGTCAAATATTGAGCTGACCGGACCAAAAGCTACCATGAAATTTCGAATAAAAGCTGTATTCAGTTTCTGAGGCCGGTCGATATAAGTCTGGTCCACATTATCCACCGGGAGGGCAAGCTGTGCGAATGAATATAGCAAGTTGTTTAAAAGCAACTGCACCGGCAGCATTGGCAAGAAGGGCAGGAAGAGCGAGGCACCGGCGGCAGAAAACATATTACCGAAATTGGAGCTGATCGCCATCTGAATATACTTTAACGTATTGCCGAAGGTTTTGCGGCCCTCGGCAACTCCACTGGCAATTATTTTCAGGTCATTTTGGAGTAATATGATATCAGCTGATTCTTTGGCGATATCGACAGCATTTGTAACGGAAATGCTGACATCTGCAACTTTCATCGATGGTGTATCATTGATGCCGTCTCCGAGATAGCCCACCACATGCCCGTTGGCTTTCAAAGCATTAATAATGCGGTTCTTTTGGGCTGGTGTGACCCTGGTAAAAATATCCGCCTTCTCCACGATCCTAGCCAATGTGTCATCATCGACATTCTGTATTTCGGTGCTCTGTACAATATTGATAGGCTCAATTTCTATAGTCCGCAAAAACGAGCAGGTTTTATCATCGTATTTTCTGCCGCGGCGATACTCAAAGACCTGGAAACCAAGGTGGTCGCAAACCTTGCCGGCAACGACTTCGTTATCACCGGTAAGAATTTTCAACATGATTCCAGCATTTCTCAGTAGTTCCAGTGATTCACCGGCGGTTTCCTTGATAGGGTCAACAAAGGCGATGAACCCCAAGAAGACCATATCCTTCTCATCGGGTAACGAGTACGCAGATTTTTGCTCAGCCCTTCGATAGCAAACCGCCAGCACGCGGAATCCCTTTAAACTTAAATCCCGATATTCCGCTTCAATTTTTCTTCTGGCATCTTCGGAAAGTTGATGGACTTCATCGTTAAGCTCATATTGTGAAATGATCTTGATTATTTCTTCGGGGGCTCCCTTTGTGATGAGAATGTTCTGTCCATTTTCTTTAACTACAATAGAAAGACGCTTGCGAATAAAATCAAAGGGAATTTCGTCAATCTTTTCAAATTGGTCAGTATTAATTTGCTGATGCTGGAGTATAGCCTCATCCAGCGGACTGCGCAGTCCAGTCTGGTGCCGGCTATTCAAAACGGAGTAAAGTAATACTTTCTCCGAATCCCTGTCTTCCATATCGACATGGCGTATGAGAGTGACCTTATTTTCAGTTAATGTCCCGGTCTTATCAGAGCACAAAACATCCATGCTTCCGAAATTCTGTATCGCCGCCAGGCGCTTTACTATAACTCCTTTCCGTGACATGTTGGTTGCGCCACGAGAAAGGTTGATAGAAAGAATCACCGGCAATAACCCTGGTGTCAAACCCACAGCCAAGGCGACTGAAAAAAGCAGTGAATCAATGATATTGCGCTTGAATAGGGCGTTGATAAAAAAGACAGCGATGATGAGGATGAAGGTAACCTGCATAATGAGATAGCCAAATTTCCTCAGCCCGCTCTCGAACTCGGTCTCTGGCTTCCTCTCCACGGTTTTTCTGGCTATTTCACCATATTGAGTGTAGATGCCGGTCCTGGCAATGACGGCTGTAGCTGAACCGGCAGTAATGGAAGTGCCCATAAAGATATAGTTATCCCACTTATTTAGATCGGCAGCTGCTGACAGATCAACAGCTACAGCATTTTTTTCTACAGGGAATGATTCCCCCGTCAACGCAGATTGGTCGATAAAGAAATCTCTGGCAGTAATTACCCTGCAATCGGCTGGAACAATATCTCCGGCTGAGAGCAATATTACATCGCCCGGTACGAGTTCAGAAATTGCAATTTCATGGCTGTCCCCATCCCTCAGAACGGTTGCAGTTGTTGCCACCCTCTTTATCAAGGCTTCTGCGGCTTTCCCTGCCCGGTATTCCTGAGTAAAATCCAAGGTTACGCTCAACAGAACGATGAATATAATAATGCCCGCATCCAGCGGATCGCCCGCAAAACCGGATACGATAGCAGCAATAATTAAAATTATTGTTACAGGGCTTTTAAAATGGAAGATGAATTCGAGGAAAATATTACTTTTCTTCTTTCGGATTACTTCGTTATTGCCGTAAACCTCCAGGCGTTTCCTTGCTTCTTCATTTGTGAGGCCTGCTGGGGAAGTTGATAACCGTTCCACAAACTCATCCGCAGGAAGGGTTAATATATCCTTCGTTTCAATGAGATTGGCCATAGAGGCTGTTCTCTTGTTATCTAGCTTATTTAACATAGGTTATTTTGAATATTTATGAAAGCTTTTAGGCAACTGCGACATTATAATACCGGCAATAGACTGTTTCAATATATTTTTAGAATGCCTGCAGTAGCTGCAATCTGTATCGATATTTGAGGTGTGGTTATTTCCTTTTAGTGTTTTTGCATCTCACCATGCCGAATGGGATCACAATATGGATGGAATAGATGGTATCATACAGCTGCATTGGAACATTGTTGGTCAGTCATCTGATCCTCCAATGAGTAGTTGTTGGATTGCTGGAATAAGCTTTTTGCTCTCAAACAGGAGTTCGGGAGCTGTCCAGAATGGCCCGTCATCCCCGATATATTTGTGCTACTATTGCACTACAATAGTGCACACCGCCACATTGTTCACGCGATTAGCATTGGGGCTCGCAATACCTTTATTAACCAAATTACCATTTCCGCAAGGAGGCTTAAATTATGGAATTCCTTGACATTATGAGTATTTCACACCGCTATATGGAGATACTGAACCCTTCCACGCCTGAAAAGATCATCAAACTTGGCAAATTACTCAAACTGCAAAAAGGAAACCGGGTCATCGACTTCGGTTGTGGTTGTGCAGAGCCCCTCGCTCTTTGGGCAGGGGAATTTGGTATCACTGGCATTGGCATAGATATATCCGAGGATTTCTGCGACCGAGCAAGGAAAAAGCTGGACATGATAGCATTGTCGAACCAAATCGAAATCGTTTGCTCCAATGCGGCTGACTATGTATTCGAAGAGGGGGCTTTCGATGCCGCGACATGCATTGGGGCAACGTTTATTTTTGGCGGCTACCAGCAGACGATCCAGGTACTGAAGAGAGCTGTTCATCATAATGGACGTCTTGGTATCGGTGAAACTCATTGGCTTAGCAGCCAGGTACCTCCGGCATATGCGCAAAAACAGACAACTACCCATACAGAAACGGAACTGGCTCGCTTTACCCGGGACGAAGGCTTTGAGCTCGAATACATCATTCGTGCCAGCGACGACGACTGGGATAGGTACTATTCCGATAATTGGTATGGACTAATACATTGGCTCGAAGAAAATCCCACCCATACTGACTATGAACAGGTATTCAAACATTTCCGTGCCGACCAGGATGATTATTTACAGTTCCAACGCCAATATATGGGTTGGGCCATGTACTGCCTTTCTCATATCCAATCTCATTCGGCGTAGGCACTTATGAAAGCAAGATTTATTTATATCGTTTTTTCCAGCCTGTGATACTGACCTTCCCCCTTGATTAGTATCGCGACCGCTTAGTTACCTTGTACTATAAGAAGTTGCTGCAAAGCTGGAATAAGCTTTTTGCTCTCAAACAGGAGTTCAGGCACAGTCCGGAATGGCCCACCCTCCACCTGCTGGATATCAAGCCCAATGTATCTGAATTTGATTGCAGGGTCTACACCTCAACACCCAAGAACTGCCTTACCAGAAAACCTATTGCAAATGACACTAAAGCAATCCCAAGGCTCAATAGCGCCATCTCCGAAAATCTTTTCCAAAAAGACAGGTCTTTTGCTACCGATATGTAAAAATTGAACACTATGATAACTATGATGGCATCAAGTATCATTATCCCCAGTGCAATATAAATATTGGCAAACAACAAGTAGGGGAACACCAGGAATATAACAGTGAAAATATAGGCTATTCCTGTGTACAAGGCAGATTTCACCGGGGCCTGGCTGCTTTGCGCAGACTTAATCGAAAGGTATTCCGTGCCAGCCATGGACATAGCTGCGGCTATTCCAGTTATCAATCCAGCCGTTGCAATCAGGCGGGAGTCCTGGAGCGCAAAAGTAAATCCAGCAAGCGCGCCTGTGAGTTCTACCAATGCATCATTTAGCCCCCGAATCATTGAGCCAATATAGTTAAGCCGTTCTTCGTCAAGCATCTGGATAAGCTGACCTTCATGCACATCTTCTTCTTTAGCAATATCCAAAGCCTGGGGCACGCTATGAGCTATCGCGCCGTAAGTAACTTGTGCCTCACCTTCCCCCCTCTCCATTAGTTTAATTCCAAATGTTAAGCCAAATATTTTGGATACAAGATAATACAGCCATACCTTGATCCAGTTTGGTTTCTCATCCTGCTTGGTATAGTCTTTCCACACCTTATAGTGCCTAATCTCATCCTCCGAGATTCTCAGCAGTATTTCTTTGTTATGGGCATCTTTTGTAGATTGGGACAGCCTCTGATAGATGTAGTGCTCTGTTATTTCGCCCTTCTGTACTGCTCTCACTTTTTTATCGACGCGTATGCTATTCATCATCTCTTTTCCTGATGCTTACTTTAGGCAGATAGCAGCTGGTTTAAAGCTCGTCCACATCCTGGCTTTTCGTTCATCGTGTTTACACGACGTCATCGGTAAAGGCATGCTAGATACTCTGCCTGCCAGTCTATTCTAGTGTTTGGATACCTGCACCGCAAGCAAGCCCGCAATACCCTCAACCATTGGGCAGATATGTATTGGGAAGACCCTCGCCAGCATGGCCTCTTGACAAAAGGAAATTGAATCGATATACTAAGTAAGTACTTAGTAAACGGTGTACAGATGGACAAGCATACAGAGAAAAAACAGCGTCTGAGCGGCGAGGACAGGAAAGCTCAGATAATTGATTGTGCCCTGACTTTGTTCGCAAAAAAGGGGTTTAGCGGCACCACCACCAAGGAAATTGCCAATGCGGCGGGTATAAGCGATACGCTGATTTTCCAGTATTTCAGGACCAAGGAAGACCTGATCAAAGAGGCTTTATCCATGCTGTTCCATCGCCATCCCACCAGCGGCGAGCTTAAAAAATATATGAGACAGACAGAGGATGATGCAGGATTTTTCAGGGCATTGGCACTGCATTTCATCAGGCATAACAAGGAAGACCCCAGGATTATGAGACTCGCCATTTATTGCTCACTGGAAAGAGGTCATTTTGGTGAGCTAACCCGTGCGGATGAGACCGGGCCGATGATGCTTGACCTGGTAACGGAGCATATCCAGCGTAGGATAGATAAGGGTGTTTTCGTAAAGACTAACGCAGCGGTCGCAGCCCGGCTTTTTGTGCAAGCCGTCTTTATGTATATGGAAGACCAGCAGGCCGAGATAAGCGGCCCCCGTGTAAAGCTGCCTGACCATGAGGTAATCGATATTCTCGTCGCCATTTACCTTAATGGGTTGCTTAGAAAAAATAGTTAGCTGAAAGGTTGCAGGAAATTACGGCGGCCTTTTTTAATGGGCAATTTATTTAGTAAGTACTTACTATATAGGAGGAAGCAGCAATGCTGAAAGAACAGGTGTTAACAGGAACGGGAGTCCACGCTCAGAGGTGGTGGGCATTTGTGGTACTGGTGCTGGCAATACTCATAGTGGTCATCGACCATACCATTCTCAACGTGGCGCTGCCCACCATCCAGCGCCAGCTCAATGCCAGCTTGTCCGAGCTCCAGTGGATCGTGGATGCCTATATACTGGCCTTTGCCACACTGTTGCTCACCATGGGCACGTTGAGCGACCGTATCGGGCGGGCGACGATGTTGCGGGCCGGCATGGCTGTTTTTGGCATAGCCAGCCTGGCGGCGGTATTTGCTGCCTCTTCGTGGCAGCTCATACTGGCACGCATCTTCATGGGCGCGGGGGCAGCCATGATCATGCCAGCGACACTGGCTATCATAACTAATATTTTCCCAGATGAAGAACGCGGCAAGGCCATCGCAATATGGGGCGCCATGAACGGCGTGGGAGTTGCGCTCGGCCCCCTGCTCGGCGGCATACTAATACAGCAACTCAACTGGAATGCTATCTTTTTGATCAACGTGCCTATTGTAATTGCTGCGCTGGTTGCAGGCCAGTTCCTGGTGCCTAATAGCTACGACCCATCTCCGCGCAGGATTGACATCCCGGGAACGGTCCTATCCGCCCTCACGCTGGCAGTGCTGGCTTTCGCACTAATCAAGGGCAACGACTGGGGTTGGACAAGTCCTGTGATCATCGGCTCGTTTGCCGGGTCGGCTGTTTTTGGCGTCCTGTTCTTCGTTTGGGAGATGAAGTCTCCTGCACCGATGCTGGAGCTCCGGCTATTCCGCAATCCGCGCCTATCGGCAGGCGCCGGCTGCATTGCCATCATGACGATTGCCATGTTTGGGATGCTCTTCGGCCTGACTCTGTACATGCAATTTGTTAAGAACTACACGGCGATGGAGACCGGCGTGCGTTTCCTCCCAATTGCGTTCGGCTATGCATTCGGATCTTTGCTGGGCAACCGGGGCAGCAGGCGCCGGGGCACAAAATCAGTGGTCACCGCAGGTTTCCTGGGTATGGCCGTCATTGCCTTTCTGGTTGCTTTCTGGCGCGTCGACACGCCTTACTGGGAGATTGGATTGTTGTTGTTCGCAGTCAGTTTTTTCATGGGCAATATCATGACGCCCTCGCTTAATGCTTTGCTGGGAGCCGTTCCTAAGTCCCGCGCAGGCGTCGGCTCGGCAATAGGTAACGTATCCTTCCAACTGGGAGGCGCGCTGGGTGTGGCCACACTGGGTTCGGTGATCAGCAGCGTTTACAAAATGCAGATGTCCCATGCTCTGGCTTCACTGACATACCTCCCCCAGCAATTAAGGGGCGTTGCAACAGAGTCAATTGGTGCGTTGGCCAGGATAATGGCCCTACTGCCCGCAGGCGAACAGAGCGATATATCGGCACTGGCTGCCCAGTCCTTCATGGCCGGATGGCAGATCGCATTATTATGCGTGGCCGTGCTGGGCCTTGCGGGCGCTGTTGTAACGCTCAGGTTCATGCCGCAAAGGGACATCCCTCAGACAGACGTCTGCCGTCAGCCGGGGCAGGCGGATTAGCAGAAAATTACTCTATGACACTAGTCACACTGGAGGTGAAATCATGAACACTGAATTTAAGAGAAGAGATTGTCTTGATAACCTGCACACTTCAGCACTGGCTTTCTGGATGATTAAACTGATGCATGACAATCCACTGTTGCCGCACTTCAAGGACCCTTATAGACTGTTGGAAGCTGCAGGACTGAGGCCGGGACAGGTGGTGATGGAGGTGGGCTGCGGGCCCGGCTTCTTCACCATCCCAGCGGCCAGGATGGTGGGCGAGTCAGGGCTTATCTATGCTACGGATGTCAGCCCACTGGCTATTAAAAGTGTCGAGCAGAAAATAGGCAAGCAGGGTTTAAAAAATGTTGTACCGGTGCTGGTGGATACCGTATCCAGCGGCCTTGCGGATAACAGCATCGACCGGTGCTTTGTCTTCGGACTGCGCCATATCTCCGGTGGTCTCAACAGCCTGCTAAACGACATATACCGTGTGCTCAAACCGGGAGGGCTACTCTCATTCGAAAACACGATAGGCCCCGATACCGCCCTGATTGCAGAGGGGCGGAAAGCCGGCCTCGCCGCTGCCGGCAAACAGGGGCGAATTTTAAAGTTTGTGAAGAACGCTCCCTTTGAAACTGCGTGAGAAAAATCACAGAGAACTAGAAACAGGAGCAAGTGTAATGAAAAAAGTACTGACCAACTATATTACGGATACAGTGATCTTCGCTGTGCTGGCTAGCCAGGTATTCACCGGAATAATTCTTCACCGCTTCCCGCCCGAAATGGCGGGCGCTACTGTGCTGGGACTAACCCGCTACACCTGGGGTACACTGCACTGGTTGGTATCACTGATTTTCATCGTTATAGTTATCCTGCATCTGCTACTGCACTGGGGCTGGATAAAAACTCTTACACGCAAGTACATGAACAGGGGATCAGTTGTTTTCCTTGTAATAGCGGCTGCGGCTTTCCTCTTTGCCTTTTTAACGCCGTACTATGTGACCAAAGATATGCCCAAAAGAAAGGAGTTCAGCGGCATATACCAGGAAACTACTTACTATGAAGCTGAACGTATTCACAAAGAGATGTGGGGCGTGAGTTTGGAGCCTCATCTCATAAGCGGGCCTTGGCGTATCAACCCGCAGCAGTCTAAATGAGTAACTCTGGTCTTTATTAAACAAATAGTGTCTTCTAGCTCGTCCTTAACCATGCCTGTCAGCCCTGGAACAAGTCTTTTGCTCTCAAACAGGAGTTCGGGAACTATCCACAATGCACCACCAGTTTAACCCGTAAGCCTTTTAACCGCTTCCAGGATTCTTTTTGTACTGGGCAAAGCTTCATCCTCCAGGTCCCTGGCATAGGGGATGTTGCCCTCTGTGCAAACCCTGCCGTACTTGAACTGGACGCCGTTTTCCAGCAACGCTGCCGCAATCTCGCCTGAAAGCCCGAAGTCCTTATAATCTTCATCGACGACAACCAGCCGCCCGGTTTTTGACGCAGACTTGCACAAAGCTTCGCGGTCTAAGGGTGAGATGCTGCGCAAATCCAGCACATCCGCAGAAACGCCCTGTGATTCCAGCTTGGAGGCGGCTTCCAGGCAACGGTGCACACCCACGGCCACGCTGGCCAGCGTAATATCGTTGCCTTCCCGCCTTACAATGGCTTTCCCCAGCGGTACGGGTTCCCATTTGTCGGGAACGGGGCCGCTGGCCCCCTCGGCCGGTATATCATACTGGACGTTGCTGCGGCCGCCCGAGCCCAGGTATTCAAGCCAGTAGTCGGAGAGAAGTTTGTGCTCAAGATAGACAACCGGCCCGTCATGCGCCAGGGCCCCGAGCATCAGGCCTCTGGCGTCAGCCGGTGTGGACGGCGCAACCACCGCCAGGCCGCAGATATGTGCAAGCCAGCCCCACAATGTCTGTTCATGCTGTCCCCCGTCCCCGTAGCCGCCCCCGCAGGAGGCGCGTACCACCATGGGCGCCTTCCATTTTCCGCCGGAAAATGTGCTCAGCTTGGCTGCCTCATTCAGCAGGGCATCGGCGGCCACACCTATGAAATCGACCAGCATAATTTCTACCACCGGGCGAAGGCCCGCCATGGCTGCACCGGCTGCCGCTCCCAGGAAGGCCGATTCACTGATTGGGGCGGGGCGCACCCTCCTTTCGCCAAAGCGCACAAAGAGGTTCATGCGCAGGCCGTGGACATCCTCGCCGAATATCACAATATTTTCATCAGCGGCCATGGCTTCAGTCAGTGCATCCTCTATGGCATCGGCAAAACTCATATTACGCATTTTATTACTCCGTAATGTGTATTGGGTTAAGCTAAAGCTGAATCAACGGCCTGCTTTATTTCCATTTCCACGTCTTTTTCAATAGCCGGTATGTCAATTTTAGCCGCCTTGAGCCTGTTACGCGCTTTATTAATTGGATCATTGGGAACCTGTTTTTCCAAGGCGGCCCTGGCAACGAGAGTCAACAGCGTCCCCATGCTCTTCGTCCGCTCGATGACATTTGCGCCCGGCTGCGCGAGATAAGCTTTAGATAAGGTTGGAGTGAGCTCCAGCAAATTCGCGCGCCTCAAGGGATCGCCCAGATAATGCCCCTCCATCCTGGGACAAAAAGCGCGCAAAAAGGATGGGCCCTGGCCGTTGCGTATGCGGTCTATGGCAATGCCCGCCGCAGCATACACAGCTTCTACGTCCGTCCCATCCACCTCCTGGGAATGGATGCCGAAGGACCTGGCCCGCTCTAGCAGGTTGCCGCCTGTAACGGTCGGGCTCTGGGTGGTTATCGCCCAGGAGTTATCTTTACAGACGAACAGCACGGGCAGCTCCCAGGCAACTGCCAGATTGAACGACTCCATTAACATTCCCTGGTTGCAGGCGCCGTCTCCAAAAAAGGCCAGGCTCAGGCAATTATTGTTGCGGTACTGCGCGGCCATGGCAAAGCCGGCTGCCAGCGGCCCGGAAGCGCCTACAATCCCTGAAGAGGCCGCAAGGTATTCGGGTGCAAACAGATGCATGTGCCCGCCCATGCCACCGCACAGCCCGTCTGCTTTGCCCAAGAACTCACGCAGCATCAGCGTCAGGCTCACGCCGCGTACAACAAGAGGAGAAGTGCCCCTGTGGTCCAGCGCCATGGCGTCGCCATCCTGCAGGTGCGCTATTACGCCGGCTGTAACGGCTTCTTCCCCGATGCTCAAATGCATCTCGCCGGATATTTTCCCTTCCTCCCACAACACTTTGACAGCCTCTTCAAATAACCTGCTGCGCAGCATCTGGCGGTAAAGCAAGGATAAATCAATGCCCGTCAATTCCTGCACCTCCACGACTTTAAGATTGCGTATTATATCAGTTCGGGCAATCCCATATTAACATGGCGTAAAATGAGTTCAACCGGGGCTGGGGGTCAAATGTAGCTTAGTGGTCGTAGTGGAAGTGGATGTTGCAGTGTCCGTCCCTGGCGGATGTCTTGTTATCAAAATTTTTATGCTTGAAGTACAGCCAGTGTGGCATTAGTATAAACGATTTCATAGTGGCCATCGATAAGGATTTGGGCAATCCAACACGGCTCAGTATAATAATCTTGCACAAAGAATGGGTGGGAGGATGTTGGAATGCAGCATATACTGATTATTGGTGGCAGCGATGCCGGAGTTAGCGCGGCACTGCGTGTTAAAGAGTTAGCTGCGCAGACGGCAGTTTCTGTAATAGTAGCGGATTCATATCCTGGCTTCAGTATCTGCGGTTTACCGTTTTTCTTGAGCGGAGAGGTTGGTGACTGGCATTCGCTGGCCCATCACACCATCAATGACCTCGAAGAAATTGGTATCCAATTGTTCACTAATTGTCGAGCTGAAACGATTTCCCCAACGTCCAAAAGTGTACATGTTGTTTCAAATGGTGGCAATGTCAAGGATATTAAATACGATAAGTTGTTGATCGCCACAGGGGCAGACTCAGCCAGGCCTCCAATTGCTGGGCTAGATCAAGATGGGATATTTCAACTGCGCTGGATGGAAGACGGGTTCAGAATTCACGACTTTATAGAGCGTAAAAAACCGCAACACTGTGTAATAATTGGCGGAGGTTATATTGGCCTGGAAATGGCTAACGCTCTGGCACATCGCGGACTGGAAATAACAGTCCTGGAATTTTTACCCGAGGTGCTTTCCACATTAGATCCGGCCATTGGCCGTCTGATCAGAAACGAGCTCGTATACAGGGGTGTCAAAGTCAATATAGGCTGGGCGGTCAAGAGCATTAACCCTGATAATGGTCGATTGCTCATCAAAAGCGCCTCTGGCGACGCCATATTGACTGATACCGTACTGGTAGCTACAGGAGTCAGGCCTGCCACAAAATTGGCTGAAACCGCCGGAATCTCTCTTGGTGTTGCCGGCGCTATACAGGTAGACCAAATGATGGCCACCAACATACCTGATATATTCGCGGCTGGTGACTGTGCAGAGACATGGCATAAGCTGCTACAAAATAAAGTTTATATGCCGCTTGGCACCACGGCACACAAACAAGGGCGAATAGCCGGAGAAAACATGGCCGGCGGCAACAGCAAATTCAAGGGCACCCTGGGAACGCAGGTAGTTAAGGTATTCGATAAAATTGCCGCAGGAACAGGCTTAAGGGATTTACAGGCTCTAAGAGCCGGTTTCAATCCTTTGACGACTAATTTGATAACCGCAGATCACAATCCTTATTATCCGGGGGTGCAGGAAATCACTATCAGTATCACCGGTGATCGAAACACCGGACGTCTGCTTGGAGCCCAGATAGTCGGTCATCATACTTCAGAAATCGCTAAACGTATTGACGTAATTGCTGCAGCACTTTATGACGAATTACTGGTAGAGAATCTCTGCGATATCGATCTCTCATATTCACCGCCTTTGTCAAGTCCCTGGGACCCACTACAGAAGGCAGCCATGCAATGGAACAGAGAACAGCATACAGAATTTACGCACAATTAGGCACTTACCCTATTATCGAAAAACCTGCGCTTGAAATACAGTGACACGTTCACCAGCGAGATCAGCACCGGCACTTCCACCAGCGGCCCTATGACGGTGGCGAAGGCCTGTCCGGAGTTTATGCCGAAGATGGCTATGGCCACGGCTATGGCCAGCTCGAAATCGTTGGAAGAGGCGGTGAAAGAGACCGCCGTGGCCTTGCCATAATCGGCCTTCATCTTGTAGCTGATGAAGAACGTGATGAACCACATCAGGAAGAAATATATGACCAGCGGAACTGCAATGCGCAGCACGTCCAGCGGCAACTGGATGATAAACTCTCCTTTCAGTGAGAACATGACAACGATAGTGAACAGCAGGGCAACAGGTGTTAGCAATCCTAGCCTAGGCATCAACCTGTTTTCAAACCAGTCTCTCCCTTTGGCGGCTATTGTGCCATAGCGGGTGATAAGCCCCAGCAGGAACGGGATGCCAAGATATATGAATACCGTCTTGGCCGCCTCCACTATGGATATTTCAGCTTTCACGCCTTCAACAATGCCCAGCCTGCTCAGCAGCACAGTTATGAAGAAGAATATATAGACCGAATACAGCAGGACCTGGAAGATGGCGTTGAAAGCCACCAGCCCGACGGCATATTCCCTGTCTCCTTGTGCAAGCTCATTCCAGACAATCACCATGGCGATGCAACGCGCCATTCCCACCATGATCACGCCCATCATGTACTCCGGGTAACCGCGCAGAAAGAGGACGGCCAGCAGGAACATCACTACAGGGCCGACTATCCAGTTCTGCGTCAGCGAAAAGATGAGCAATTTGACGTCCTTGAAGACCTTCCCCATCTCCTCGTACTTCACCCTGGCAAGGGGCGGGTACATCATCAAGATCAGCCCGATGGCGATAGGGATGGAGGTCGCCCCGACCTGGAAGGAGGTTATGAAATTCGTCACGCCGGGGACGAAATAACCCAGGCCCACGCCGACAGCCATGGCCAGAAATATCCATAACGTGAGAAAACGGTCCAGGACCGATAGCCGTCCGAATACGCTCTGCGTGCCACTCATGACTTTACCCTCCTTCTCTTTATTTCAGCAACCCGGCTATACCCACATTGTCCTAGTGCTGGACAAACAGGCCCGTGATCCACGGTACCAGGCAATAGATACCGGCGCCTATAAATACCAGCGCAATTACGATGCGGATGACTTTTTCGGCGCGTCCAATGGCGTCGACCCACCTGGAAACCCCGGAAGCGCCGAAGGCCAGCAGCAGGCCGAATACCAGTACGGGCAGGGCAGTGCCGACGGCGAAGAAGGCAGGCAAGGTCACGCCGCCCGCCGTTTTCAGCGCCAGGGGCAGAAGCACGGCAAAAAACAAAACGGCGCTGTAGGGGCAAAAGGCCAGTGCGAATATAGCGCCCAGGGGGAAACTGCCCGCTATTCCCCAGTCGGCCACCTTGCCGCCCAGGCTGGACAGGCTGTTGCCGGCGCGGCCGAAGCTGATCCTGTCAACCAGCAGCAACAGTATGCCGATCGCTATTAAAAACCAGCCGATGGCGGTCTCGCCGAGCCCCTGCAAGAATATGGAGACATCGGGTATTTCCAGCCCAATCCAGATGATCAGGATGCCCAGCGCCGTATAGGTCAGCATGCGCCCCAGTGTATAAAGGATGCCGGTCATGATGCAGTAACGGCGGTCGGTCAGCCGGCGGCTAACGTAGGCCAGTGCAGCAATATTGGTTGCCATGGTGCAAGGCCCGACCGCGGCCATCAGCCCCAGCAGAAAGGCCGAGAACACCGGAATGCCGGAATTGGAGGCCAGACCCGATACGTCCATCAGGGAATGCTCTTAAGGCGTGCTTCGATTGTTTCCTTGACTTTCTGGTCAAAACCGGGCTGGTCGGTACGGCAGTCCCAGTCCCAGATGGCCTGGATGTCCTCGATGTTATCAAAGCCGTTCACGATGGTATCAATAAATAGCTGGGACCCGACCGGCTTGAACTTCTTAACAAAGGCGCCGTTGAGAGGATCCTGCGCATTGAGGACTTTATATGTCAGCTTGCCACTGGCTATGGCGTCGCTGAAATACCTGGCAATGACCGCATTGATCCGCTCCTCGAAACACAGGCACGTCGGGCAGCGCTGGTTCATGTGGGAATAGACGACATCCACCCTGCTGGTTGAAGGCTCGGCTGCCGATTGCTGAGAGGAGGGAGCGGAAGGCGTGGATGGAGTGGATGGAGCAGATGGGACAGCGGCGGGTGGGGCCTGCGCAGTTTCCGGCTGCGTCGGCGTCTGGGCAGCCGGTTGAGCGGGAGCCGTGTCCGGCCCCGTTGACGGCGGAGAGCTGGCGGGTTGCGCCGGCGATGCGGAGCAGGAGCTCAGGGCTAAGGCTATAACCAATAGAGCCGACATGATAAGAAATATATTAGTCTTAAACATACTGATCATTAAGAATATCCTCGCTCAGATTTACCGGTTAAGGCATGGGTTCATTCTTCTTTGGCCAGTGCGGTCATGATCAGGCTCTCCAACTCGGCCCTGCCCGGCACCCTTCCGCTTATGACTACCTTCTCGTTTATGACCAGGGCGGGCGTAGCCATGATCGAGTACTGCATGATCTTTTTCATGTCCCGGACTTCCTCGACCTGTATGTCCAGCTGGTGAAGGGCCACGATCTCCCTGACTGTCTTTTCCAGCTCCTGGCAGCGGGCGCAACCGGGACCGAGTACCTTGATGTTCATATCAATACTCCTTTCTGTTCCGAGATTTATTTAAAGGACGGCATTGAACAGGTAGCCGATGATAATGATACCGGCGGCCACAACCCCGATGAAGACGGCGATGAGCTGCCATTTCAGAACTTTACGCAATATTATGGTCTCCGGCAGTGACAGCCCGATGACTGCCATCATGAATGCCAGCGTTGTCCCCAGGGCAGCGCCCTTCTCCATCAACGCCTGCATGATTGGGATGATGCCCGCGGCGTTGGAGTACATGGGGACGCCCAGCAGAACGGCTGCCGGCACCGCCCACCAGACATCCTTGCCCATGAAGGAAGCCATCCAGCCCTCCGGCACGTAGCCATGTATGGCAGCCCCGACCGCTATCCCGGCCAGGACGTACGGCCAGACTTTGCCCACGATCTCGCGCACCGCGGTAAGGCCGTAGCGGATACGTTCAACAAAGGTCATGCGCCCGGGTACAAGCGCATCATCGGCCATCTTTATTTCATACACCCAGCCCTCGATGTATCGCTCCAGCTTCAATCTGCCGATAACCCACCCCGCCAGGATGGCAATAAATAATCCGGTTGCCACGTATAATGCCGCTATCTGCCACCCGAACATCCCCAGCAGCAGGACCACGGCAACCTCGTTGATCATGGGGGCGGCAATAAGAAATGAGAATGTGACGCCCAGCGGAACACCCGTCTCCACAAAACCTATAAATAGCGGCACGGCGGAACATGAGCAGAAGGGGGTGACGATGCCCAGCCCGCTGGCCATGATGTTACCGACGTACTCCTGTTTGCCGGCCAGCATCTGCCGGGTACGCTCAGGCGTAAAAAACGAGCGCACTATGCCCACGCCAAATACTATGATGGTCAGCAGCAGGATGACCTTGGGTGCATCATAGAGAAAAAAGGCCACAGCGCTGCCCAGATGGCTTGCAGCGGAGAGCTTGAACACATCATAGGTTATGAAATCGGCCGCCGTTTCAAGCCAGTAATAAACCGCCGTCCACAGCAACAGGCCTAGCCCCAGCAGGATAAACAGCTTCCTGTCGCTGCCCGGTTTGCCGGAATGGGCGGCCGTCGCCGGTCCCTGCGCATCGCAGCTGCAGGAGTCGAGTTTAGTTCTTACTGCCACAAGCCTCTCCAACGGTGCTGCAGCCGACCAGGCCCACCCTGACAGTCTTTGCCAGTTTCTTCCTGTCTGCTGCAGCGCCGGGATTATTCTTCAGCGCCTCACGTAAAAAGCCGGCAAGGTCCAGGTGATTCTTGTCCATGGTCTCCCAGTCAATGGAATACAGGGCCCATAATCCCTGCCGCCGGAATTTCAGAAAGCCTGAATCTGTGAGCGTGATCAGGTGCCGCGACGCCCTGGACTGCGTCAGGTCGAGCACCTGCATGACCTCGCAGACGCAGCACTCTCGCTCCAGCAATATATTGAGTATCCTCAGCCTTGTTTCATCGGATAGTGCTTTAAATGTCCTGGCTAATTTCCTCATATTTTACCTGACTGTATTCGTTTATCCGCATGCAGTAATATAGTACAGCGAAAAAAGTGGCGGGTCAATTTTCAGTTATGGGGGAATAAGTTACTCACTCTTCCATGTCAATTCCGGCGGCTATTGACATCCCAAATATATGGTCATAGACTTAGCCCCGGAGGTAACGGGCAAGCTATGAGAAACGACTACCTCAGCTTCAAGTACAGGCCGTTCAAATTTTATTTGATTGTCTTCCTGGTTTCTTTTGCTGCGATTGCTATTTCGGTGTACTGCAGTTACAACCAAAGCCTGTCCTTCTATAAATACCTCTTCATCTTCGCCGCCGTGCTCACCCCGGCCGCCGTGGCAATGTTTATGATCTTCGGCTCGGGAAACGATTTGATGAAGAATGACTTCATCAACAGGCTGGCCAATTTGAAGCTGATAAACTGGAAAAGCCTGCTGTTCGTGCTGCTGCTGGCGCCCCTGACCGTGCTGCTGGCCACGGCCATATCGCTGCTCTTCGCTCAGCCGGCCCGGCAGCTCGAGCTCTCACCGGGCTTCAGCATGGCAGGCTGGGGCGCCGCCTTCGTGCTAATCGCGGCCATACTGGCCCCCACCTTCGAGGAGCTGGGCTGGAGGGGCTACGGCGTCGACAGCCTGGCTAAAAAAGGCAGGAGCCTGCTGGTAACGACCCTGATCTTCGCCGCCATCTGGGACGTGTGGCACTGGCCGCTTTTCCTGGTCCAGGGCTATTATCACTCCGAGATATGGCAGCAGGGCATCGCTTACGGCCTGAACTTCATCGTCAGCATCTTCCCCATAGCCTTCCTGCACAACTGGATATACTGGAGGAACGGCAGGAGCATACCCATCGTCATCCTCTTCCATGCCATGAACAATATTGCCATGTCCTTATTGCAGACCGAGCAGTTCACCAAGTGCATCATAACGGTCATCTGGCTGCTGGCGGCGGCCGTCGTGCTGATAAAAGATAGAGCCCTGTGGCTGAATAAAGCAGACTAGAATATGTATTTCAGGTAGAATAATTACTAATTCTGGTCAGACGCTTAACGCAATCCGCGTGTGCAACGAGGTGAAAAGCGATGCGTTACCGGAGCAGGTCATTTGATGACTAACAGGGGATTCCCGGGATGGCTTTTCACGTCCCTGGCGCTGGTCGTCACATGTGCCCTGGCCCTGTACATCAGGATTGTACCGCCCTACCATACTGTCTTTGACGGCCAGTGGATCAAGCTGACCGGTGTGGACGCCTATTTCAACATGCGGCTGGTGGATAACCTGCTGCCGAATTTCCCCAGGCTTTTTTCCTTCGATCCCTACTTGCTGTTCCCGGGCGGCTACAGCCTGACCAACCTGCCGGCCTTCTTCGTCTACCTCGTCGCCGGCACCGCCAGGCTGCTGGTAGGTGGCACGCCCTCGCAGCAAATGTATGATAATGTGGCCGTTTATGTGCCCGCCGTGCTTGGCGTGCTGGCAGTCATCCCCACATATTTCATCGGCCGGGCGTTGATCAACCGCTGGGCAGGGGTAGTGGCTGCGGCTGCGTTGGCTGTGGCGCCCGGAGAGCTGCTGCAACGCTCCATGCTGGGTTTTGTGGACCACCATGTGGCCGAGGTGCTTTTCAGCACCTGCTTCATCGCCTTCCTTATTCTGTCCGTCAAACACGGAAGGGAGTTCACCTACCGGATGATCAGAGATGGGCAGCTGATGCAGGCCGGCCGGCATATGGGCTACAGCATCGCAGCAGGGATATTTATGGGCCTTTACCTCATCACCTGGCAGGGTGCCCCCCTGTTCATCTTCATCATCTTCATGTGCTTCGTTATCCAGTTTATAAGCGATCATCTGCGCGGTTTGCCCACCGACTATCTGAGCATGACCGCCGTCACGTGTTTCCTGATGGCACTGCTCATCTACGTGCCCGTCTTCCGCGACAAGCTGACCCTCCTGTCACTGGGCGCGGCCATCCTGGCGCCCATAGCGTTGAACGTGGTTTCCGCCGTAATGGCGGCGCGGAAGATGCGGCCCGCATACTACCTGGCCGCCGTGGGGCTTATGGGGATTGCGGCAATGCTGCTCATCTGGCTCCTGTCGCCTGACTCACTGGGGACAGCGGCCAGCTATGCGTCCGATATGTTCCTGTGGGGCAGGAAGCAGAGCGTGGTGAGTGAGATGCAACCGCTCTTTCAACCGCTGTTGGGCGGGCCGTTCACGCTTGATACGGCCTGGAACCAGTACGGCCTGCTCCTGTATTCCGGACTGGCGGGGCTGGCGCTGCTCATCTACAGCTCGATCAGGAAGGGCGCTCCGGAGCACATCTTTGCGGCGACATGGATGGTGCTGATGATGCTGCTGGCCTTCGCCATGGTGAGGTTCCAGTACTACTTCGTAGTCTGCACGGCCGCGGCCACAGGTTACCTGGCAGGCTGGCCCATTCAGGCCGTTGCCTCACACACAGCACCGGATGATGCGGCTGCGCAGCCAAAGAAGCCAAAACGGGAGCGCGCGCGTGAAAGAAGAACGGCCACCGGCCGGGCGCTGATAACCCTGTATATACTGCTGGGCGCCATTGTTGTCCTTGCGCCCGGCACGGCGCTGGCAGTATCTCAGGCTGCAAACCCCGCATTCGCGCCCGCCAATGGCTGGATGGAGGCGCTGACATGGCTGAGGGCCGATTCACCCGAGCCGTTCGGCAGCGCCGATTACTACTATGCGCTGTACAGCAAGCCTGAACCGGGCAAATATATGTGCCCGCGTGATGCTTACGGTGTACTGGCCTGGTGGGACTACGGGTACTGGATAACGCGTGTCGGCCGAAGGGTGCCTTTTTCCAATCCTGCAACTGCAGCTATAAACGGCGAGGCTAAATTCTTTCTGGCCCGGGACGAGACGGCTGCCGAGCAATTTCTCAAGGATATCAATATCCGCTACGTAATGGTTGACTATGATATAGCTTACTCTGAGGGTAAGTTCGCCGCCATGGCAGTATGGGCTGGCCATACCTATCAAGATTACTATGACGTGTATCTGCAACAGCAGGGGCAGAGCTATGTGCCCACACTGGTTTTTTACCCCGACTACTATCAGACCATGGTTGTGCGGCTGTATAACTTCGGCGGCAAAGAGGTCATCCCGACAGAGGTGCATGTGATAGGCTACGAAAACGTGACTGGAAAGGATGACAATCAATACAAGGTCATAACTGAAGTGAAGAAATTCAGCTCCTATCAGGAAGCCACACAATACCTGTCAGGCCAGGAGCCGGGAACCCACAGGATAGCGGGATTGAACGCCTATGCCAGCCCTGTGCCGCTGGAGGCTCTCAACAGATATAAGCCGGTCTATGATTCCGCGGAAACCAAGAAGGACGGGCCGGTTACCATGCCCCTGGTAAGAATTTTCCAGCGCGTGCCGTAGTACAGGCCCGGACTTCATCGTGCTGATTAAGGGCGGGGCTCATGATGTTGACATCCGGCGCACGCTGCGTTATTCTATTGATCGAACGTTCATTCAATGACCACACCTGTTCCGGACTAAAGGGAATGGTCAACTGCATTGCCGATTGAGTTTAAGCTCCGCACCCGCAGCAACGATGAGGCGCTGGTCAAAGAGCGCCGCAACCATATAGTCCGCTGCAGCACCAGGGTCTTCGCCAAGAGGGGCTATTCCCACAGCAGCATGCGCGAGCTGGCCAGGGCCTGCGAGATGAGCATCGGCAACCTCTACCATTATTTCGGCTCCAAAGAGCAGATACTCTATTCCATCATCAATGATGCCACCCTGAGGCAGGTTGAATATGTCGAGCGCATCGCCGCGGAGGCGGCGGAGCTCGACCCCGTCAGCGGGTTGCGCGGCCTGATACTGAAATTCTTCGAGTGGCACGATTCCAACCAGGACATGACCCTGTTCATCTACCAGGAGACGCGCGCCCTGCCCAAAAAGGCGCAGGAGCAGATCTTCCAGAGCGAGAACCGCATACATTCCATCCTGGAAGGGGCCATAAAGAGGGGTTTGGCCTCAGGCGACTTCAAGGCAGGCGAGCCGGGGCTCATCGCCAATAATATCGTGGTCATAGGCCACGCCTGGGCGCTGCGCCGCTGGTCCCTGCAGAAGCGCTGGTCCTACGAAGCCTTCACCCGGGGCGAGACGGAGGCCGTCATGAACTCATTGCAGGCGCAGGGAAATAACCGCCTTACAAAAAACAGCTTAAAAAATGCGGACAGCAACCGTAAATAATATATAAGAGAGGACGCTATGATCTTATTAAAAGAGGGTAACCTCCGTATACCCAGGTGGAACAGAAAGGTATTCGCTGTGGCCGGCGGGCTGGTGAACTATAAAAAATTCTGTTCCGAGATGAAGCTGGAAGAGCAGGTGATGGTGGCCTTCCGGCAGATGCTGGAACAGAACAACCTCAAGATGTCGCCT
The DNA here is from genome assembly GCA_964605885.1 of uncultured Dehalococcoidales bacterium. Taxonomy (GTDB): domain Bacteria; phylum Chloroflexota; class Dehalococcoidia; order GIF9; family UBA5629; genus CAZSED01. Next base: position 8,111 of record CAZSED010000019.1, on the reverse strand, counting down.
GTTGAAGTCAAAGGCCTGATCAATTTTATTGCGGCTGGCAACTTTGCCGACCACTTCCAGGACCAGTTGCTGTGTGAAGCCAAGGTCACCGACTACCTCGGCCTCGACCCCATGTACGATATCGGCATCAAGACCGGAGGCGCCACCGGCGGCTCCAGCATACTCACGGCCGCCATGGCCATAGCCAGCGGCTATGCCGACGTGGCGCTGGCAGTCGGCTGGGAGCGCATGTCGGAGGTCGATACCAGGACCGGCAACTACTATATATCAACGGCGGCCTGCAAGGACTTTGAGACCAGACTGGGCCGGGTATACTCGTCATATTACGCGCCGATGGCGGTGCGCTTCTCCGAGATGTACGGCCTGAGCGAGCAGACCAGGGCCAAGGTGGCCGTCAAGAACCATCTTTACGGCTACTACTCTCCCTACGCCCAGCAGCCGGGCAAATACACCGTTGAAGAGGTGTTAGCCAGCCCCATGGCCACCTATCCGCTGCGCTTCCTGGAGTGCTGCGCCATGACCGACGGCGCGGCCTGCATGCTGCTCTGCGACGAAAAGACCGCCTACAAGCTGAGCGACAGGCCGGTGGAGGTGTTCATCGCCGGCGGCAGCCACACGCTGAGGGTGGCCGACCGGCGCGACATGCCCATCCCACTGCTGCCCAACGAGGACCCGGGACTGTACGACGGCATGCGCAAGAAGGCAGGGGCGCGCTGGCCGGGCTTCGAGAGCTTCGCCGCCTGCCGCTTCGCCGCCTATTTCGCCTACCACATGGCCGGCATCAAGGACCCGCTGGAGGAGCTGGACGTGCTGGAAACGCATGACGCCTTCACCATCAGCGACATCCAGACGTACGGCGATATCGGCGTGCGCCCTTACGGCAGGGAGGCCGAGTTCATCGAGTCCGGGGATGCCTATTTCGGCGGCAAGCTGCCGTCCAACCTCTCCGGCGGCCTCATAGGCACCATGCACGCCGTGGGCGCCACCGGCATATTCTCCGGCGTGGAATGCCTGTGGCAGATTCAGGGCAAATACGACCAGTTCCACGGCGATCCCAAGATATGGAAGTCCTTCGGCAAGGAGAAGCCCCAGGACTGGAAGAGCCTGCAGGTCCCCAATGCCAAACAGGCAGCCTGGGTCTCGCATGCCGGCGTGGGCTCGCACGTGACGGTGGGCGTACTCAGGAAGGCTTTTTAAAGGAGAAGATAAATGTTAGAAGAGCTTAAGACCAAATATACCGGCACCCCGCTGGAGATAATGCAGGACGACGAGGCCCTGGTGGTTTATACGCCCAGGAGCGGTGTGCACCGCCATACTTACGGCAAACTCTCCCCTTTCTTCCGGGCGCTTAAAAAAGGCCAGCTGCTAGCCACCAAATGCGTTAACCCGGAGTGCCCGGAGAAGAGGATGTGGCTGCCACCCAGGGCGGACTGCCCGGACTGCAACCAGCCCATGGAATGGCAGGAGATCCCGCAGCCCATAATCGGCACCATACACACCTTCGCCCAGGTGGTATATCCCGGCGCCGGCATCGAGCTGAAAGCCCCCTACTACCAGATAGACGTCGAGCTGCCCGGTGTCTGCACCATATTCAAAGGTTACCTGGCCTCCGGCACGGCCAAAATAGGCATGAAGGTCAAGGCGGCCTTCAACACCAAGAAGCCGTCCAACACCATACTGGATATTTACTGGGAGCCTGTAAAATAACATGTGCGGGTATTGCCGGGGACGCAGGTCCCCGAAGGAGGTGGTATGGACTTTGATCTGACAGAGGAGCAGAACCTGACGCGCCAGGCGGTGCGCGATTTCGCTGAAAACGAGATAGCCCCGGTGGCGCAGGAGCTGGACGAGAAGGAGGAGTTCTCACCGGGCCTCACGCGCAGGATGGCCGAGCTGGGTCTGCTGGGCTGTTTCGTGCCTGAAAAATACGGCGGCTCCAACATGGGCTATATCAGCTACATCATAGCCGTGGAGGAGCTGGCCAGGGTGGACGGCTCGCAGGCCGCCACCATCGCCGCAGGCAACTCACTGGGCATCGGCCCCATCTATTATTTCGGCAGCGAGAAGCAGAGGAAGGAATGGCTGCCCAGGCTGTGCCGCGGCGAGATACTGGCGGGGTTCGGGCTCACCGAGCCTGAGGCCGGCTCCGACGCCGGCAGCTCCAGGACGCGCGCCGAAAAGAAAGGCAACAGCTGGGTCGTCAACGGCAGCAAGATATTTATCACCAACTCGGCCTGCCCCATGACCGGTGTGGTCGTGGTGCAGGCGGTCACGGGCGCGCAGGCCGACGGCAAGCCCGAGCTGAGCTGCATCATAGTCCCCTCCGGCGCGTCCGGCTTCACGGCCAAAGAGATGCACGGCAAGATGATGTGGCGCTCGTCCAATACCGGCGAGCTGTTCTTCGAGGACTGCACCGTGCCCGCTGACAACCTGCTGGGCAAGCGCGGGGACGGCTTCCACCAGATGCTGGCCACGCTGGACGGCGGCAGGCTGAGCATAGGCGCCATGGGGCTGGGCGGGGCGCAGGGGGCATTCGACCTGGCCCTGGAATACGCCAACAGCCGCATCCAGTTCGGCAGGCCCATCTCCTCCTTCCAGGTCAACTCCTTCAAGCTGGCCGACATGGCGCTGGAGATCGAGCTGGCGCGCAACCTTTTATACAAGGCCTGCTGGCTGCGGGAGAAGGGCCGCGCTTTTACCAGGGAAGCGGCTATGGCAAAATTGTACTGCTCCGAGGTCATGCACCGCTGCGTCCACCATGCAGTGCAGCTCCATGGCGGCTACGGCCTGATGAAAGATTTCAGGGTGGAGAGGCTGTACCGTGACCAGCGGTTGCTGGAGATCGGCGAAGGGACTTCGGAGATACAGCGCATCGTCATAGCCCGGCATATCGGCGTCGCGGGCAGGGCAATTTAGGAGGTAAGAGAATATGAGGAAGAAGACCGCCAGAACCGTCGTCAAAACCAAAAAAGCGGGCACCTACAGGGGCAGGAAGGCCGAGTCCGACCTGCTGACTTCACCCGCACATTCGGGGCCTGTAAAACCGGTTAAAAGCGCCTCGGGCTCGTTGGGCCAGCGCATCAGGGCGGCGCGCCAGGAGCACGGGCTGACCGTCAGGGATATCAGCAGCCGGACGGGCATCGACGAAAAGACGTTGAAGTTCATAGAGTCCGATGAACTGACTCCGCCGCTGGGCCAGCTCGTCAAGCTGGGCAAGGCGCTGGACATGAAGATGGGCTATTTTATTTCACCCGGCGTGCAGAAGCCCATAACGGTGACGCGTCAGTCACAGCGGCGTCCCATCGCGCGCTACGGCGAGAAGCTCAGCGCCAAATACGGTTATACCTATGAATCGCTGGCGCCGGAGAAGGCCGACCGCGCCATGGAGCCCTTCATCGTCAGGCTGATGCCCACTAAGGCGGATGAGTCGTCCACCCACGACGGGCAGGAGTTCATCTACGTGCTGGACGGCCGGGTCAAGGTGCAGGTGGGCACACATGTTGAGCTGCTGGATAAGGGCGACGCCGCCTACTACGATTCCAACCGGCCGCACGTGGTCAAGGCCGCCGGACAGAAGCCGGCGACCATACTGGCAGTCATCTACACCGGAATGAAATAGGTTCAGGCCAAAGGAGCAGTCGATGGAAATATTGCAGGAAGGCCAGGGTGAGCTGATCGGCTGGCACGACCCCGACGAGAACCGCCAGTTCGTCCTTGAAAACAAGTCGCGGGCGCTCAAGGACAAGACCATGAGCGCAAAGGAGGCCGTCAGCAGGTTCGTGCAGGACGGCTATTTTATCGCCAGCGGCGGCTTCGGGCACGTCAGGGTCTCCATGTGCATTGTCTACGAGATCATCCGCCAGGGGAAGCGCAATCTTATTATGGCGGGAAAGACCGCCGTGCATGATTTGGACGTGCTGGTGGGCAATGAATGCGTGAACAGGGTTGAGACCGCCTACAGCTTCGGCCACGAGGTCAGGGGGCTGTCCCCCGCCAGCAGGCGCATGGTGGAGACGGGCAGGTGCAAAGTTGTGGCCGAGACCAGCAACGCCGGCTACCAGTGGAGGTTCCTGGCGGGCATGATGGGCGTGCCCTTCATACCCAGCCGCAACCTGCTGGGCACCGACACCGGCAAATACAGCTCGATCAAGGTGGTCAGGGACCCCTTCAGCGGCAAGCCGGTCACGCTCATACCGGCCGCCTACCCGGACGCGGCCTTCATCCACGTGCACCGCTGCGACAAGTACGGCAACAGCCAGATAGACGGCATCATGGTGGAGGACTTCGAGCTGGCGCGCTGCGCGCGCAGGCTGATCATCACCACTGAAAAAATCATCGACAACGAGGTCATACGCGCCGAGCCGTGGAGGACGGTCATCCCCTTCTACCTGGTGGACGCCGTTGTCGAGCAGCGCTATGGGTCGCATCCCTGCGAGCTGCACGGGCAGTACTTTTTCGACGAGGAGCACCTGGCCGAGTGGCTGTCTGTCTCCAAAACGGATGAGGGCGTCAAAGAGTACTCGCAGAAATATATCTTCGGCGTATCTGACTTCGACCAGTACCTGGAAGTCTGCGGGGGCGCTAAGAAACTGGACTTTCTCACCAGGCGCGAGGCCATGGAGGTGCCGCTGATAACGCCCTGGCGCAAGTAGCCGGGGTCCTATAATAAGGAGCGAAAAGCTATGGGCAATGAGCAGGGCAAGAGCTACAACATGCGGGAGTTCCTGGCCTTCACCGCCGCCGGCATACTGGAGGACGGCAAGTCGGCCTTTGTGGGCACGGGTCTACCCATGATAGCCGGCATGCTGGCGCAGAAGACGCACGCCCCCAACCTGCTGCTCATCTTCGAGGCCGGCAGCATCGGCCCGCAGCTGCCGGAGCTGCCCATATCCGTGGGCCAGGGATTGACCTGTTACCGCGCCGTGGCGGCTTCGAGCATGCATGATGTCATGTCGGCCTGCCAGGCGGGCTTTATAGACTACGGCTTCCTGGGCGGCGCTCAAATTGACGTCTACGGCAATATCAATACCACCTGCATCGGCGAGCATGACCATCCCAAAGTCCGGCTGCCGGGCAGCGGCGGCGCCAACGACATCGCCTCCTTCAGCCACAAAACGGTGCTCATGTTCGGCGCTCAGTCCAAGCGCACCTTTGTTGAGAAGCTGGATTTCCTCACCACCCCCGGATTCCTGTACGGCCCGGGTGCGCGGGAAAAGGCGGGCCTGCCCGCCAACACGGGGCCATACAGGGTCATCACCCAGCTTGCGGTCTATGGCTTCCATGAGAAAAGCAGGAAGATGATGATGCTCTCATTGCATCCGGGTGTGAGCGTGGAGGAGGTCAGGGACAACTGCAGCTTCGACGTCATCATCCCCGAAAAATACGGCCTTAGCCCCGAGCCGACCACCCGTCACCTTGAGCTCCTGCGCAAAGAGATAGACCCGACCGGGATGCTTATAGGCAAATAAATTCAAGCAATGTGAGCCGCTTATTACCTGGAAAATCGGGAGGTCTAAATGAGAAAAGTAGCCGTTATCGGCGTCGGGATGACCAAGTTCAGCGGTAAGCAGGCCAAAACAGCTGTGGAACTTTTCAGCGAGGCTGCGTTTGATGCCATCAATGAGTCCAACGTTAAACCTAAAGACATTCAGGCCCTGTTTATCGGCAATGGTCTGGGCGATTTTGAGGAAGGGCAGGCCCAGATTCAGGCATTTTGCGCCGAGAGCATCGGGGCCTTTCATGTGCGCGCAAACCGCTACGAGAATGCCTGCGCATCCGCCTCGGCCGCCATTCAGGACGCATTCATGTGGGTGGCAGGCGGATTCTACGATATTGTGCTGGTAGGCGGCACGGAGGTATGCACCAAGATGGGTACTCCGCTGGCTACGCGTACATTCGCCATGTTTAGCGACAGCCGTTATGAGTATCCCTGCGGCATTACCTTTCCCGGCGTGTTCGCACTGCTGGCCCATCTTTACTCGAAAAAGTACTGCATACCGCTCCCGGAATTGAAAAGGCAGATGGCCCAGGTATCGGTGAACTCCCACTACTACGCCGCACGCAACCCCAAAGCGCAGTTTCAAAAAGAGATCACCGTTGCTGACGTCCTCAATAGTTTGATGGTGGCTACTCCAATACAGTTGCAGGACTGCTGCCCGTTTACGGACGGCGCCGCCGCACTGGTGCTGGCATCGGAGAAGATGGCCGGTAAACTGACCGGGAAGCCCGTCTATATTGCGGGAATAGGGCAGGCGTCGGCGGGCAACCTGGCAACGCAGAGGGAACACCTGCCTCATCTTTATGCCAGGGAGCTGGCGGCCGGGCAGTCCTATGCAATGGCAGGCATGAAGCCGGCAGATGTCGATGTTGTCGAGTTGCATGATTGTTTCAGCATAGCATCGATCATAGCCATGGAAAGCCTGGGCTTCTTCCCCCGAGGCAAGGCGGGTGAGGCCGTTTTAAGGGGAGAGACGAGGATCGGCGGCAGGATAGCGGTCAATCCGTCCGGTGGCCTCAAGGCCAAAGGCCATCCCATCGGCGCCACCGGCGCGGCGCAGGCTTATGAAATAGTAAAACAGCTAAGGGGCGAATGTGGTGAACGGCAGGTGGAAGGCGCCAGGGTAGGAATGACTGATACGCTGGGCGGCGACGGAGGGACGCTCTCAAATATTATTCTCAAGCGGGGCTGGTGAGCCGTCCGTTAAGTTTGATGGAGAGAGATAATATGGAACACAGGCTATTATTTAAAGACTATAACGCGGCGCTGAAACAGAATAAATTGCTCGGGCTTAAATGTGAAGCCTGTGGCGATGTGGCCGGCCAGCCAGGGATGGCCTGCCGTAAGTGCGGGTCGACCGATCTAAGCATCATCGAGCTTAAAGGCCTGGGCGTTATTCAGAGCTTCACCGTAATGAACGTTGCTCCCGAGGGCATGGAAGCAAGAGTCCCTTACATCGTGGTGCTCGTGGAGCTGAATGAAGGCCCCTGGATAATGGGCAATCTGTCCGGGCTGTCGCCGCTGGATGCAAATATGGATATCATCGGGAAACGAGTTACTATGCAACAAACGGTGCCCGTCAGCGATAAATATTCCGGCGGTGAAGTATGCGGTCCTGTTTTTGCCTTGGCCGCATCATAAGAGTTGATGCCTCAAGGCACAATTGGCCGCTACTATTCGGCTGCCCTGCATGCTTTCGGAGGCACAAAGCCAAGAGGTCAGGGACAATTGCAGCTTCGATATCATCATCCCCGAAAAATACGACATCAGCCCCGAGCCTACACCCAGTCACCTCGAGCTGCTGCGCAAGGAGATAGACCCGACCGGGATGCTCATAGGCAAATAGGCTTTCGGGGCGAATCCATGCTATGCATCAAAAGCTTGGTAATCAATATCTGCAATTACTCGCTACCTATAGCCATCGGCTTACATACTATGAATAATGACACCATGTTCTTACTGCAGACCAAGCGGGCAAACAATTATTTACTTTTAGCCATAGCAAACATACCGATGATAAATAATAGCACTCCAACACACATCCAAAATATATCATTATGAAAACCAAAATAGAGTGCCATAATTCCGCCAATTATGGCTAATACTAAACCAACCCAAAAGCCCGCTGGATTACTAGATGAAGCCATAATCCTCACCTCCAATATTCTTATCAATACTATTATACAATCCCATATAATAAGAAGGCATTTATAAATATTCTTATAATTGTAACAGTTAAGAACTTGTGATAGTATCACACCCGAAAACCATAAAGACGTAGTCGCTTACATACGTCTAATAATCAAGGGCTTGTAAAACGGAGGTAGTAGGCATGAGTGAAGTCAATATTTCAAGATTTGTTGAGACTGCCCTTAGAGAAAGGACGACTGTTTATAGCCCAGTTATTGAAGCTCTCGTTAATTCAATAGAAGCAATTCAAGAGACTAGAAGGACAGACGGTCATATTATTATTAGACCAATAAGAGATACTCAAATTGCATTGGATGATGATACACTCCCAGATATAATCGGATTTATTGTTGAAGATAATGGAATTGGCTTTGACAAAAAAAACAGAGATTCATTTGATACCCTTTGTACTGACTATAAACTG